>CAWKZU010000012.1:0-60026 GCA_963854585.1 Gammaproteobacteria bacterium
TCCTGTGTATTCGCTTAACAGTTCCCATGTAAACCTCATGGTCACCACCCTCTACAATCTGATAGGTTTCACACTCTAAAGTCGCTACTGCACCAGCAAGAACAGGGATACCTTTATACCCCTCTGCCCATTTGACACCGCTAAATTTATCTTCAGCAGGACGAGCAAATTTCATACACAGTTCTTCTTGATCCTTTCGAAGTATATTAATAGCAAAAGCGCGATGTTGACGAAACGCACCGATACTTGGCGATGATAATGCTAAGCTCCAGAGCACTAGCGCTGGTTCGAGAGAAACTGAATTAAATGAATTAACCGTCAGCCCGACTGGCTTACCATCATCACTTAAGGTTGTCACTACAGCTACCCCCGTTGGGAAACTACCCAGGGCTTCACGTAATATGGCCGGCGTAATAGCAGTATTTTCAGACGACTTAATATTTTTCGACATAGTGACATCTCGTGTAGATTTCCCAGAACGATACCTGAAAGACTACCATCAGAACAAATAATATCATAATATGTCTTCTATCATTTTTTCTTATATCGCTTTAAAGATAGAGAGGCCTATAAATGAAACTACAACAACTGCGTTATTTTGTTGCCGTCTATGAAGTGGGATCGATCACCGGAGGCGCTACGAGAAGTCACGCCACTCAATCAGGGTTGTCGATGCAAATAAAAGATCTGGAATATCAACTTAAAGGCAGTTTATTTAAGCGCTCTGCTAATGGCGTTACGCCCACCGAAATGGGCAATCGATTCTATCTCCATGCCACTCAAATATTAAGAAACGTCGATGAGGCTACGCAAGAAATGCGTACTATGGGAGAAAAGCTCACCGGGACAGTTCGTGTTGGCTTAATTCCCACTTTCACGCGCTCTATCCTCCCCTCTACATTAACGGCAATGTATTCAAAGTACCCTCTGGTTGAGACTAAAATTTTAGAAGCTTATAGCGACCAATTAACCCAAGATGTCGCCCAAGGTATCCTTGATTTTGCGATTGTTCCGGCACCCACAAGTGGAGAAGAACGCAGGACTAAAAACGAATATTTGGGTACCGACCAAGAATTTCTAGTATCAGCTGCCGATGGGGAATACAAAAATATGCAGCCAATTAACCTCACCGAAGGCGGGCCCTATAAATTAGTATTACCCGGATCAGCAAATGCCCGGCGTGACAGAATTGATGCCTATATTCAGACTCACAACATAGAAGTTTCCCAGATACTAGAGCTTGACTCTATGCTTGGGACGTTAGAGCTGGTAGCTGTATCAGATTGGAAAACTATTTTACCAGGGTTAGTGTGTTTGAACGATAGACAAGGCGATGTTCGAAAACTTAACCCCATTGTTGGATCACCACTACACGTTGACTATGTGATGATCGAGCCTAAATCGTCTAGCCTTTCTAACGAATCAAAAATCTTTGCCGACCTATTAAAGAAGGAATTACATAGCAAAATAAACTGGCACAAAACGTAGCGCTAAGCCATCAGATAAAATGATGCAAAATATTACTTAATATAATTTTTACTTCTGAAATATCTCTAGCACACTAAGCTCATCGCTCATAATAGGTAGAGATATATGGATCTGTCGTTTTTTACAATGCCGGTTCACCCCTTAGGTAAGCCAATATCTCAAAGTATTCGGGAAGATCGTGAAGCGTTTATCCTTGCGGATAAACTAGGCTTTAAAGAGGGCTACTGCGGTGAACACACTACCGATCTCGCCGAAAATATCACCTCTACCGTCGCCTTTATGGCTAGCCTGGCCTATGAAACAAAAAATATTCGTCTCGGCACGGGTACAGTAAATCTACCCAACTCTCACCCCGCGCGTGTTGCTGCAGAAATAGCTATGCTCGACCACATGACAGAGGGCCGATTAAACTTTGGCATCTCGCCCGGTGGGCTATTATCTGATGCAGAAATATTTGGGACCTTAGACAAAGATAGAAACGCCATGTTTCTTGAGTGTATCAACATGGTCTTAGATATTTGGGCTGGCGAAGCACCGTATAACTTGAAGGGTGACTATTTTGAGGTGAGCACAGAGCGAACAATGCTTCCTGATATTGGACAGGGATCTATCATAAAGCCTTACCAATATCCCCACCCTCCAATTGTTGGAACTGTTGTTGCTCCTTACTCAAAAGGAATCACCGCAATGGCTGAAAGAGGCTGGGAGCCAATCTCAGCTAATTTTTTACTGCCTAAATGGGTAAAAACGCACTGGTCAAATTACGCCAAAGGCTGCGCGCTAGGCGGTCGGACGGCAGACCCTGAAAATTGGCGGATTGCAAAGAATATTTGTGTTGCGGACGACATGAAAACAGCAAAAGAATATGCCAGAGGCACTAATAGCCCCTATGTTCTTTATTACAGTCAATTACTGACCAAATTTAGAGACAGCGGACGCCTAAATCTTTTTAAAGAAGACCAAGAAATGTCAGACGATAAGGTCACTTTAGACTATGTGCTTGATCGATTAGTAACCTTTGGAGACCCATCAAGTGTCGCAGATCAAATCTTAGAATTTCGGGACACCGTAGGAGATTTCAATCATCTCGTCTACGCAGGGCATGACTGGACTGACTATGATCTAGGCCGTAAATCGATGATACTAACAGCTGAAAAAGTGATCCCTATTCTCAATGATGCAATCAAAGATTAATAGGACCTGACATGATCAGCGTAGTAAGTGTCGAGCCACAACACTACGCATAGCCTCTGAAGACCCCTCGTAGATGCGCATCGGTCTTACATCACGATAACAGCGCTCAAGAATCGTTTCGTTTGATAATCCCGCTGCACCGTGAATCTGCACCGCACGGTCGACAACCCGACTCACCATCTCAGTCGCATAGGATTTTACCATTGCCGTTTGAAGAACAACATTCTCACCTTGCTGCGCTCGCCAAGCAGCGTCATAAACCATCAGGCGGGCCGCATGCAACTCAGTTGCAGAGTCAGCGATCATCCATTGCACAGCCTGACGAGAGGATAACGGCTTGCCAAAGGTATGTCGCAGTTTGGCGTAATCAGTAGCAAGCTCCAAACACCTATCGGCAATACCCAGGGAGCGCGCAGCAATACCTAAGCGTCCCGTATACAAAAATGAGGTTCCTGCGCCCCAACCCTGCCCTGGGCCGCCCAATAATTGCTCGTCTGAAACGACACAGTTCTCAAAAAATACTTCATAGGTTGACTGCCCATGAATCATTTTCTGTTCACGACCAATAATACAACCTGGGGTTCCCTGTTCGACTATGACCCAGGTTAATCCGTCGTGACGCTCCGTTCCTTTTAAGCGGGTAAGCACTAAAATAAAATCGGCTATTTTTGCATATGAAATCCAGCACTTACTTCCGTTAATGACCCAACCATCTCCCGTCTTTTCGATGGTTGTTTTAATCCCCGCAAGATCTCCAGCCGCCTGTGGCTCACTAAAGGCACTAGCGCCTTGAAGCTCTCCGGCGACCATGGGAAGCAAATATTTGTTCTTTTGCTCTTCGGTGCCCAGCTCGTGTAAAACTGGCGCAAAGCGCATCGCAAAAACACCGCGACCAGCGGTACTTCGATGCACCTGTTCGGTCACTATGCAGCTATCAAGAAGCCCTAGCCCTGCGCCACCGATTTCTGCTGGAGCATCCATAGCAGCCAAACCAAGCTGCTCAACTTTCCCCACCAACGTACTATGAATATCGTCAGGCAAATCAGCTGAGTTAAGACGATCTGGAAATTTTTGCTCAAGCGGGATGAGCTCGCTATCAACAAACCGCCTAACGGTATCTTGGATCATCTTAGTTTCATCAGGGAGATTGAAATTCATATTAATCGCCTATTTTTTAGGATTGGATGCTGGGCGCAAAGAAGGAAGCTCCCACGGAGCGCGCCATGGTGCACGAACATACCGCTTGCCATCAACACCATGTACAAGGTCTATCGCGTTGACTTGCGGATGATCCATCAAAGCTCCAAGATCAGCAAACTCCACCGCCCAGACCTCATATTTATCCACTATGTCCAGAACTTCCTTGGCCGTTAATTGAGTGGTGTACTTTTCCCAGATAGGTTTAGTTTCCCGCGCGAGATATCCCATCCCAAAGGTGTCCCACCAATTGTCAGCGTATTCGGTTTTACTGAGTAGATGATCATGAACACCCAGGTCCTTAACCATGCTTAAAAAATCTTCCTTTTTTAAAAGCGGTGAGGGGCTCATATAGACAGGTCGATCCTTAGTTTGATATCCATCATGGGGGGCATCAGTTTCATTCGTACAATACGAATCGCCCAACCACTCGTCTGGATTAGTCATTGCGGCCCACTCGTGGCTGCGAAGAAACATCATCGCACCAAGCAAGCTCGTCGCAATTTTTTGACCTCGGCCTGTTTTCTCCCGAAAATAAAGTGCTGCCAGGATGCCGGTAAGTGCAATAGGTCCTGAACAGGTGGCTACAATGTCGGCGCCAACACGAACAGGTGGTTCATCTAAATTACCTAGTAGTCTTAAATAACCCGTCATACCCTGGATCACTAACTCACTAGTTGGTCGGTCACGAAACGGTCCTTTTTCTCCATACGCGCTTAAAGCAAGAAAAACCAGCTTGGGGTTTTTCTTTGTCAACTCGTCATACCCACACCCGTAACCCTCAGCAACTCCTGGACCCCAGTCTTCCAGGAATATGTCAGCGTCACTTAGCAAATTCTTTAACTCGTCCTGCCCATCACCTTGAGTCCAATCGATCATTCTTGATTCTTTATTACGATTAAATGACTCAAACAACGCGCTGTTCCCCGTTGAGGTAAGTGGGGCCAAATCTCGAGACCAATCTAAGCCCTTAGGTTCAATTTTTATGACCTCAGCACCAGCCTCTGCCAACATTAGTCCAATGTAAGGCCCGGTGTATCCCTGCGTTGCGTCAATAACTTTAAGGCCCGTCAACGGTGGGACAAATTTGTCCTCGCCCTTTCTTTTCTCAAAAGTAGAACATTCTCCATTAAACCCTTTTTCAACAATATGCTGGGTATGCTCACCTGGTTCTGCCAACCAAGGGTCAATGACCGCAACCGTCTCGCTGAATTTCCATGGGATAGAACCTGTAAACATATCACCTGCGTGCCCAGATTGAAGAGTGGTAATAAATTCATTTTCCACCACCTGCTGATGATGCTGTATTTGTTCAAAGTCCATGCTAAAGCCATGAGGGACTAACTCTCTCTCAAATTGCACCACCCACCAACGCTTGGGCTTTTGTTTAATCGCATCTCCTACTATTTGTGCCAAGACTTGACGGTTTTCAACGCGGTCAACATTAGATAAGAATCGCGGATCTTTTGTTAGCTCAGTGGCTTTTAAGCCTCGGCATAGGCCCTCCCACTGGATCTGAGTATCACATGCTACTGCGATATATTCGCCATCTAACATTTGGAAACATTGATTTGGGGCACTTGCAGAAGACGCGCTACCGAGCAGTTCTATTGGCATGTTCGCCAAAAGAGTCTCGCCAGCGCGATTGGTTTGCATAGCAATACCCATGGCAAAATGACTGGTATGAAGATGGCAAGGCTGGCCAAAGCGCTCTCGCCCAAGTAGTCCAAGTAAAGATAGGTTAGCCACTACAACTGCACCTGCTGGGTCCATATGGACGAACCTTAGCATTTCAGGCGTCCCACCTGATTTTCCATTTAGACCGCCAAAGCCGCTAAATGCTTGGACATGAGGGTCTAACGCTGCTTTATCACGCATTGGTCCAACATCGCCCCAACTGCTGCTTGAGGTATACACTAACCCCGGGTTTTCAGCGCTTAGAGCTTGATAACCCAAACCAATTCGGTCTGACACGCCAGTACGGAAATTCTCAATTAAAATATCGGTCTCTTGCCCAAGGTGTTTTGCTGATTCAAACTGATCAGACTGTTTAAGATCTAACTCCCCAGATAGCTGGTCATTATTACTTACTGTGTAGCACGTCGAAATCCCACTCTGCATCGGATGCAATCGACGAATAAACTCTCCCGTTGGACGCTCGATCTTAATCGCCTCAGCGCCAAGGTGGCTTAATATTGATGCAGCCCATGGGCCAACAATCGAAGTGCCGATATTCAACACTTTGACACCGGCTAATGGGCCAATAGCATTTTCTTTATTATTAATTTTTGCCATACCAAAACACCTAACGCTTAATCAAAATGACAGTTTATTTGTCATCAAACTAGTCCAATTATCTCACCATAATAAGCAAAATACCGTATTCTTGCAAGCGTATACAAAATATATGTACAGACTTACTTTTATAGAAAATAAAGCCCTATTTTAAAGTTTATCCTGTAAAAATGAATCTTAATGCAAGCCTATGCATCAATAGATTGCCATCTGTAATCTTGTTAAGACGCGCATTAGAAAATGTATATTCTAGTTACGCGGCTTACATAACGGCAGATATCTTCAATTATTGATATGTTTTTTATTCCCGCTGCAGGATCATCCTTAACGATAAATAAATGATTTTGCACCGTACCAACAGTGTATTTCCCACCACCTAAGGCACCCGAAGAGAGCCTTAGGTGGTGGTCAGCGAGAAAGCCCCTCTGCGACACAGTTATGGTTAGCCTGCTATATATGTTAAGGGTTTCCCGCCTGCGCCGCCATTATTGCTGCAACTTCTGCTTCCAGTGCAGCACCATCATGAGCCTGCTTGATAACGTAAGCTCGCACGGCCTCTGCATCAGACGGACTCAATACATCTGAAAATGACACCATGCCATTATCTGACAAAGCACCGCCGAGCACGGTGGCTTTCCATGCGTCTGCATTGGCGGTGATTGATGACCACCGTAAATCAGGTAACACGCCAGAGCTGATCGCCAGAGGACCATGGCAAACACGGCAGTTAAAGTGATATTGATCAAATCCTAATTGAAGCATGGCCGAGTCACCAAACTTTTCGGCTTTCGGGGTGCGCGGTGCCATGACAAGATTGGGATCTGGAATCGTGCCCGTTGCGCCTAACTTAAAGGTCACCACTTTTCCGACAATCGGCGGCACAGGTTGGTCATAAGCTGAGCCTCCTGCGAGGGCATAGGCAGAGCCCCACCCTGTGGTTATAGTCACGTACTGTTCGCCATTAATTTCGTAGGTTCCTGGGCCAGATGCCGCACCAGACTTAACATTTTGATGCCACAATTTCTCACCCGTGGCTGCATTGTAAGCGGCAAACTCTCCTTCTAAACGACCCTGAAAGACGAGTCCGCCTGCGGTTGAGAGAACGCCACCATTCCAAGCGTTACTGTGTTCTACACTCCAACGTACACTCTGGGTAATGGGATCCCAGGCAATGAGACGCCCCTTAAGTGTCGCTCTAAGGGCCATGGCTGTTGCTAGGTCGAGATCCATAGGCAAGCCTGCTGCTAGGTTTGTACCTGTATTCCAGCTCTGTATGCGATCTTCAAAAAGACTGTCACTCGCATAAAAGTCAGGTATCTCTTGAGCAGGTATGTAGGCGAGATTTAGCTCTGGATTAAACGCCATCGGTTGCCAATTATGCGCGCCTAGCGGCCCTGGATTTTGCATAAACGGAGTTTCACCATAACGCGCCTCTGGATTTTCTATGGGACGTCCATTGACATCTAAACCCTGAGCCCAATTTTGTGGAACAAAGGCTTCACCAGAAATAAATTTGCCAGTGGCGGCATCTAAAAGATAGTAGAACCCATTTTTAGGCGCTTGCATGGCAACACGACGAGTGGCCCCACCAGCACCGATTGGCAAGTCGGCCAAAATAATAGTTTGAGTAGCGGTGTAGTCCCAATTGTCGCCAGGGGTTGTCTGAAAATGCCACTTGTAGGCACCAGTAGCCGCATCGACAGCAACAATGGAGGACAAGAATAAATTATCGCCTTTACCGGTGTCCCGAACATCGCGATTCCAGGGCGAGCCATTGCCAACACCAAAAATAACGCTGTCATTTACATCATCATAGGCGATTGAATCCCAAACAGTGCCGCCACCACCATCGGTTGTCCAGGCACCTTCATCGCCCCAAGTCAGATTACCAATGTCTTTGAGTGCGCTGTCAGAAATAGCACCGTCAGGTTGCTTGTTTGGGTTTGGCACGGTGTAAAAGCGCCACACCAGATCGCCAGTTGCGGCAGAGTAGGCAGACAGGTAGCCTCGCACACCCAGTTCTGCACCACCATTTCCAATCAAAATATTACCCTTAACAACGCGCGGGGCGCCAGTTATTGTGTAAGGCTTGGACTGATCAACGGTAATCGTGCTCCAGGCTAGTTCTCCAGTAGCCGCATCTAAGGCTTCGAGCCGCCCATCAATAACGCCAACGTACACTTTCCCTTTCCAAACGGCTACACCACGGTTAACCACATCGCAACAAGCTTTTGCACCAACAGCTCTGTCGACATCTGGGTTGTAAACCCATAGTTCACTACCGGTTTTTGCGTCAAGCGCATAAACTACAGACCACGCAGAGGTCACATACATAACGCCGTCCACTACAAGAGGCGTCGACTCAACACCACGCTCTGTCGCCAAATCATAGGTCCAAGCAACGCCCAACTGGGCTACATTCTCGGTGTCAATTTGTTTTAGGCCAGAGTGACGTTGTTCATCATAAGTCCCGCCATAAGTGAGCCACTCTTCAGGGGTTGCGACTGCATTAAGTAACCGCTGAGAATCCACGTCAGCAAACTTCTCTGCTGCTATATGTTTCTTCTCTTCTTGATAGAGACCACAAGATGTAAGCATCATGGCGGACATTAGATAGGCCAACAAAGTGAATAATTTTATGAAACGCATGCTCGATACCCTTTTAATTTCTTATTTGTTTTATCAAAGTATACTACGGAAATAAACCGCAAAATGAGAAGGTCAGTGCTCAACCTTCATAGGTATCTTCGGACCCATGCCGAGCGCTTCTTTATCGGCTTTTACAATAGCGCGCACGTCTGACAATAGAGCCTGAGCGTCATACACAAGACCGTCTTTAGATAATGAGCTGGTCATACTGCCCTTCTCCGTGCTGACAAGCCGGAATATCATCTTTGAGGCTGGCCATTAAAGTCTCTGCAGTGGCCGCTATGCTTGGTAGTGTCGTTACCCAGGCGAGTAACATTGTGATCAGTGCATTCAAATATTTCTTAATCACTGACATTCCCCTGTTAACAAATTCGCTCGTGCTCACTGCCACTAAAAACTCAATATCTAAGCCTAGAATATAGTTAAGTTACGGGTAGATGTATAGGTCTGAATCACACACACAAAAGAAACCTGCGAGTGCTCTTTGATGGTTACTATGTCGCAAAAACTGGGGGCGCTAGCACTTGTAATCAGATTCCTCTTTATCCAGAATTGATTTCAATTCATTAAAATGTGCATTAGCAGAACCATCAAATCCTTCCCATTGTTGCGCCGTCTTTTCCGCTACCTCATTCGATAGGAAATTAAGCGCCCTACCCGTCTGTAGTGCACGGATATAAGTCTCAGCTGAGCGCTCAAAATAGAATAAGCGGTTAAAGGCATCAGCTACACTCAAGCCTAAAACCATCACTCCGTGATTACCCATGAGCATAACTTTTTTGTGCGGATCACTAAGCATAGCAGCACAACGCTCCCCCTCGTCAACAAATGCCATGCCATCAAACCCAGCATCAACAACAACCCTATTATGGAACTGAGCCGTGTTTTGATCGATCGCTGGCAATCTTGAGTCTTTAAGACAGGCTAACACCGTCGAAAATATCGAATGTACGTGCAGTACACAACGCGCATGAGGGCAATGCTTGTGTACCGCGCCATGAAGCCCCCAAGCAGTTGGGTCAGGCGCATTAGCCTGAGACATAGTGTCCTGATTACTGGTATCTAAAAGCAATAAATCGCTGGCCTTGATTGTGGAGAAATGGCGTTGATTTGGATTAATTAAAAATTGACTGCTACTGTCATTGATTGCCACCGAAAAATGATTGGCAACGCCCTCGTGATAATTTAATCGCACTGCCCATCTGAAGGCGGCGCTCAAATCTGCTCGAAGCTCCTGTAAAGAATCTGCCATTAAAATACTCCAACATCTTGAGTCATGACACCTATACGATAATCGCTAGGTGCATTTATGCGTTCATCATAGCTTTGTGGTACCCTTGAAAATTAAAAATCACAAAAAAATAATATCCTATGAGCGACCACCTTAGCATCAAAACTACAGAGCCCGAAGTTGATTGGGCTGTCTTTATTCCGGCAGTATTAGTTGTTTTAGCTTGCGCTATTCCTTTGATAATTTTCCCAGAAGCCTCTGCGGCATTAATGGTTGAGGCCAAAAACACAATTTTGAATAACTTTCTATGGCTCTACCTTGTGGTCGCTATAGGCGCCTTTCTTTTCTGTATGTGGTTAGCCTTTGGCCGATATGCCCATGTAAAATTAGGTGCGCCCGATGAACCGCCGGAATACTCCGATGTCCACTGGGTTGCAATGATGTTTACCACCGCGATTGGTGCCAGTGTCATTGCTTGGGGTTTTGCAGAACCTATTTTTTATCTTCAAACACCGCCCATGGGTATTGAGGTCGGATCATCAGAATCCTTCGAATGGGCACACATGTATCCACTTCTTCATTGGGGGATAATCCCCTGGGCTATTTATGCACTTCCCGCCGTACCCATTGCCTATATGCTTTATGTTAAACGCTATCCAATTTTGCGCATTAGCAGCGCTTGTGACGGTGCTCTACCAAAAGCCGGTCGGGGCCAAATTAAGACGTTGATAGACATTATGATCGTTCTGGGTATTGTTGGCGGCGTTGCAACATCTCTTGGCTTAGGTGTGCCTTTGCTATCAGCGATGCTCTCTACTTTGTTCGAAGTCCCCGATAGCATGCTGATCAAAATGACTGTACTGACTCTTTGGACGCTAATATTTGGCGCTAGTGTTTATCGAGGCTTAAAAGCAGGCATAAAAGTTCTCGCCGATATTAATATTGTCTTGGCTGTCATTGCTATCCTCTTTGTACTACTCGCAGGCCCAGGTGTTTTCATTATGGACCTAACAGTCAACAGTGTTGGTTTAATGTTTAGTAATTTTATCAGCGCATCTACCTGGACTGATCCTATTGAAAAGGGAAGCTTTCCAAAAGATTGGACTGGTTTTTACTGGGCATGGTGGTTGGCCTACACCGGGATGGTAGGCCTATTTTTTGGACGCATATCTCGAGGCCGTACAATCCGCCAGCTAGTCTTAGGCGTGATCGGTTGGGGAACTCTAGGAACCTGGTTATTTATGGCCGTTATGGGTGGGTACTCACTTTATCTTGAACTCAATGGATCATTGGCTGTTAAAGAAATTCTAAGTGCGCAAGGTATGTCATTTGTGAATGCCCTGGTGATCCAGAGCCTTCCGTTTGGAAAATTCACGCTGGCTATTTTCACACTGTTGTCGATAATATTTTATGCCACTACCATTGACTCATCAGCTTATGTTCTTTCAAGTATCTGTGCGAAAAATTTACGAAACGATGCCGAACCAAAACGCTGGAGTCGTGTGGCCTGGGCTATATTACTTGCGCTTATTACCGCAGGGATACTCCAAGCAGGGTCCTTGGCCGCTATCAAGGACATCACCGTTATCAGTTCAGCACCCATGATACCGATCATCGTTCTACTGTGTATTTCTTTGGTTCGCTGGCTAAACCAAGATTTTGGTCATATAGTCCAACACAAAGAACTGGCATTATCGGCTGAAGATCTAAATTCGAATAACCAAAAAGCTAGCGGCTTGTGAAATTAACTGTCTTAGTTAACCTGCCGCTCGCGCCCTTCCCAGTGCGGTTTGCGTAATTCAGTTTTCAACACCTTACCTGCACCAGACAAAGGCATCGGTTGATCTCGAAACTCCACTGTTTTTGGACACTTATAACCCGCGATAGCACTGCGACAATGCTCAATTAATTCCTGCTCGGTCGCTGTGGCTCCGGCCGCTAAAATCACAATTCCATGAACCGCCTCGCCCCATTCCTCGTGAGGAACGCCAATGACCGCCACATCTTGCACCGCTGCGTGGCTAATCAGAGCGTTCTCAACTTCGGTGGTAAACACATTTTCACCACCTGTGACCACCATATCTTTGACTCTATCAACGATATACAGATAACCTTCCTTATCAAATATACCTGCATCTCCAGTAAACACCCACCCATCTTGCAATGCGCTGGCGGTCTCTTCCGGTTTGTTCCAATAACCAATCATCGCGTGGGGCCCTCGCACCACCACCTCTCCCTGTTTGCCCAGATCCACCTCGTCGCCTTCATCGTTAAGCAACTTTATTTCACTGACCGATAATGGTTTACCTGCTGACTTTAAAATTTCACCACCACGGCGATGATCCTCAGTCGATAGCATTGATACTAAGGGTGCCAGCTCAGTCTGACCATAGGCTTGAATAAAGCCCACTGTGGGCCATAAATCCATAGCCTGAGTGAGTAGCGCGGCCGGCATCGGCGACGCGCCATATAATATTCGTTGCAAACTACTGAGATCTGCCGTCGCAGCATTTTCATGAGCCAGGGCCATTTTTATCATCGCTGGCACCATTAGCACATGAGATATTTTCTCTTCTGCAATAATATTGAGCACCAAAGCTGGTTCAAAACCGGCCACAAAAATATGACTTGCCCCGGCCAGAACCGTCATCATTGAACAGGCGAAATCCGCCATATGGAACATTGGTGCCGTATGCAAGTATGAACCACTAGCGTCTATCTCCATGCCGCCCATACCACCGATAGCACTAGCCCAAATAGCTTGGTGGGATTGCATTACGCCTTTAGGAAATCCGGTCGTACCGCCGGTATAAAAAATACCAGCCATGTCGGCCCCGTTGCGGGTAGACGGTGCAATAGTTTGATTGTCCGCGATGAGAGATTCATAGGACTTGGCCCAATTGGGTGTCTCACCGTCACCCATATAAATAACATGCTCTAGGGATTCGACCTCACTTTTTAATTGCTCAGCCTGTGCACTAAACGCATCATCAAATAACAACACTTGGGTACCAGAGTCAGTTAACGCATAATTGTTCTCCGCCACTGCCCAGCGCGTATTAAGTGGCACCATACAATAGCCTGCCCACGGTACTGCAAATATAGCCTCAAAATAGTTGTCACTATTTAGGCTGAGAATAGCAACCCGCTCAGCCTCACCTAGCTGAAGTCGATCTAACGCCCCCGCAAAACTCGCTACCCGGTCTAAAACCTGTGGCCATTGACGTGAGCGTCCGTTATATCGAGTCGCGACTGCGTCGGGATTGAGACGGGCACTGCGTTGAAGTAATCCAGGTATTGAAATCATATAAATATTCCATGATGTTTTTTTTATCATAAAGGATGTGTCAGAATATGACTAGAGATCCACGCAAGAAGCATGCTTTCTATAAAGATCGATAATAATGGATAAAGAGATATGTCCGAAAAACCGCTGAAGAACCAGCCCCTTCCATCTGAGCTCTGGCACAAGACTCTGGAGCCAATTATTGCAGCGACTAATGGTGCGCCGATTAATGTCCATAAGCTAATGGCCAATAACCCTGAGCTCTTAAAAGCATGGTGGGATTTTAGAAATCATAGTGTAGAGGGCGGCACACTCGGCAAGCGCTCCGGTGAACTGGTTATTCTCCGGGTCGCCGTGCACATGCAGGCTTGGTATGAGTGGGGGTCGCATGTTGACCGAGCATTGCTTTGTGGTCTCTCGATCAATGAGATAAACCGTGTCTTAAACTACTCCACTCTAGAAGACTGGCAGTCAGGTGATGCCGTCCTATTACGGGCAGTTGATGAGCTTATTGCACACCACTGCCTAACAGATAAAATCCAAATCGAACTAGCACATCATTTTAGCACTGCCCAAGTGATGGATATTATCGCCATCCAAGGCATGTATGTCATTCTCGCCTGCATGATCAAAAGTTGGGGTCTGACATTGGACCACGAGGTCCAAGAGCGGATAGCACTGCAAGCCAGTGAACGGGACTTTATCGCCGCCGCCGCTCGTTTCAAGGCTACGATAGATAGCATAAACTGAAATCTTTACGCGTATTAGCTTAATCCCCGAGATTACACTACGTTAAGGTGGCTAAATATTGCGACTCTGATCCGGAATAGCTTTAGCTTATAACCAAAATCCAATATATAGCATAAGAATACTGAGTATCTCTTGATATTCAGGTCATTTCATATAAATATAGCTAACGACTGAGTGTTAGCGGACTCAATTCATTGGTATCGCGCTAAGAACTTACTCAAATCACGCTCTTTGTATTGGAGTGATTGTTCGCATCTGAATGCCATTTTTACTGGCTTTCCAATGTGGCGAACGCCATCCGAGTCACTTAGTTGGCCACTTGAACATGTTACGTAATGATAAATTTACCATAGGTATTTGAAACATGGGTACAGAAAAAGCAGTCAACACAGTAGCTCCACTCTGCGATTATACTTTGAACAGCGCAGCGCAGACATCTAACAAAGACATTCTGCGCTGGGTTGAGCGCATGGAAGCTTTGCTGCAACCCGATCGGGTGCATTGGGTAGATGGCTCTGAAGAAGAGTCTGCCGCCATGATGGAAATGATGGTCAGCCGCGGTGACTGCGTAAAACTCAACGAAAAGTTGCGCCCCAATAGCCACCTCTTTCGTTCTGACCCACGTGATGTTGCTCGCGTTGAAAGCCGCACCTATATTTGTTCTGTTGCCGAGGCCGATGCTGGGCCGACAAATAACTGGATGGCTCCTGAGGAAATGAAGGTAAAGATGAATGGCCTGTCTGAAGGCGCAATGCGTGGCCGTACCATGTATGTCATTCCTTTTAGTATGGGTCCCATCGGGTCTCCCATAGGTAAGACGGGTATTCAAATTACAGACTCGGCTTATGCCGTAGTCAATATGCGAATTATGGCCAGGGTATCGCCAAAGGTGTTGGATATCTTAGGTGACAGTACTGACTATGTTCGCTGTGTGCACACAGTCGGACAGCCTATACTTTCTAAGCAAGACGATGTCAGTTGGCCTTGTAATCCAGATAATACCTATATTGCTCATTTCCCCGAAGAGAAGACTATTCTTAGCTTTGGCTCAGGTTATGGCGGTAATGCTCTGCTGGGTAAAAAATGTTTTGCCTTGCGTATTGCTAGTACCATTGCTCGTGATGAAGGTTGGCTAGCGGAACACATGTTAGTATTGGGCGTTAAAGATCCTTCTGGTAAGAAAACCTATGTGACTGCAGCCTTTCCAAGTGCCTGTGGTAAAACCAACTTTGCAATGCTGATTCCACCCCCAGCATTACAAAAGCAGGGTTGGGAGATTTCATGTATTGGTGATGATATAGCCTGGATAAAACCAGACTCTAACGGCAAATTACGGGCTATTAACCCCGAAGCCGGCTTCTTCGGAGTTGCGCCAGGAACAAGTATGGAAACCAATCCTATGGCAATGGAGTCCTGCTCCTGTGACACTATTTTCACTAATGTTGCTCTGACCGACGATGGCGATATTTGGTGGGAAGGTATGACAAATGAAGCGCCAGCGCATCTGATTGACTGGAAGGGCAACGACTGGGCACCCGACAGTGAGACGCCGTCTTCTCACCCTAATGCAAGATTTACGGCTCCTGCTAGAAACTGCCCTGTTATAGATCCTGATTGGGAAAATCCAGAAGGCGTAGAAGTTGGAGCAATGATCTTCGGCGGCCGTCGTATGACTACTATCCCTCTGGTATACCAAAGTTTCAACTGGCAACATGGTGTGTATGTGGGTGCCACAGTTGGCTCTGAACAAACGGCTGCCGCAGAGGGGAAAATTGGCAGTATGCGTCAAGATCCATTTGCAATGCTACCGTTCTGTGGTTATCACATGGGCGATTACTTCCGCCACTGGCTTAAGATCGGTAAAGTCATTAACGAACCACCTCGTATATTTCATGTTAACTGGTTTCGAAAAAACGCACAGGGTAAATTTATGTGGCCTGGTTTTGGCGAAAATGCGCGAGTGCTGAAATGGATCGTTGAGCGCGTTAATGGTTTAGCACAGGCCAAAGAAACCCCTTTAGGCTGGATGCCTAGCTATGACGATCTAGATTGGGACGGCTTAGATTTCACTAAAGACGACTGGGATGAATTGATGACAGTCGATGGCGAGGCCTTAAAAGCCCAGGCACTGGGTCATGAAGAATTATTCCTCAAACTATGGGATCACATGCCGAAAGAGTTGCTATGGCAACGCGACTTGTTGCTAAGCCGTTATTAAATTTTGACGAGACTTATGATTTAGATACATTAAGAAAGAAGGGGTCGGGAGACCCCTTCTTTCTGTTTGGCTTTTATGTAAGGAAAATGAACGGTGGTAGAATTCAAGTTTAATGATAAAAAACTTTCGCCTCATCAAGGATGGTAGATGCCTTGGCCGGAGACACACCCAACAAACGTAGTAAATTCTCCGAAGTTCGGTCAATAATACTCAAATTATCCTTTCGTAATTCTCGTAGACCCGAAATAAACACCGAAGCCAATTGATTTAATTGGAACTCATCACACCTAGTGTTGAAAACGCCCTGTGCTATACCTCTATCAATATTATTTTTTAAGTAGCCGCCTACGTCAATCAACCCCTCCGGAACCAAGAAAAAGGCTGTCGCCAATACATAACTCCACCTCTCGTGCTGAAGAGCAGTGCGCATTACTGCATTAGTTGAAACGACAAGACGGATTGCCTGATCTTTGATGTCAACAGCCTTTTCGTCTGCAGCCAATACAAGCTCTAAAGCGATGGACGTAGCGACCGCAGAAACCAAGTCGTCCTTGTCCTTAAAATGATTGTAAAAGGTTGCATTTGACATGCCGGCAAATTTGGTAATATCGTCAAGACGGGCATTAATGATGCCCTTCTGCCCGAAAATTTCCAACCCACTGTCAAGTAGCACGCCACGTGTTCGTGCTCTCTTGTTTTGTCCTCTAGAACGATCTTGAAAATGCCTACTCAAAGGAAAACCTCTTATTTTTAGTCGTACTCACAAATATCATTACGATCCTATTAGCAGCGTTTTAGCGATAAGAAGAGAGTCTCTGACGTTCTTATGAATGAAAGTCGTTTAGCCGAAAGTCTATCCTGAAATCAACATATAATACTGTACTGCCAACGCTAATAGCGTATACGTTATAGACTCAAAAATGGGTTAATGGTCCAATATTTTAATGTAAAACAAGCACCGCGACAAGTTTAAATATGCGATAAAAATGGCCTGATAACCCTTACTCATCTCGCGTACGCCTTTTGTATTAATTAACTAATAAAGGACATTTTTTAAGTCGCTAAAGGTCTAGCCTAGGTATATCTTACTACTAGCTTCTCCTTCTAATAGACGTATAAACGTTGATTTTTTATCCCATTAAATTTGCCATAGATGCAGGTGCTTCTTACAATGCACACCTGTAAAAACTTCTAGGAAGTAATCATGGCAGCAACTTATAAAGTAGCAGTATTGGCAGGTGACGGAATTGGCCCTGAGATTACGCAACAAGCACTGCGCGTATTACGGCTGATTGAGCAAAAGCGTGACGTGATTTTCGCCTGCGAAGAAGCTGAGTTTGGTGCCGCTGCTTATTTTTCGACAGGCAAGGCTTTCCCCGACGCGACTAAAAAAGCATGCGATGAAGCCGACGCGATATTAAAGGGGCCCATCGGACTAAGTCATGAAGAATCTGAAAAGATACCCGTAGAAGAGCGTCCTGAGCGCGGTGCACTGTTGCCCATGCGTCGTCGGCTGAATACCTACGCCAACTTCCGTCCGATCTCACTACCAAAAGGTATGGCACGCTTTTCTCCACTCAAGCCCGAGATCGTGGGCGAAGGTATTGATATTATGCTGATCCGTGAGCTGATTGGAGGATTGTATTTTGGCGGCAAGGAGCGCGGTAAAACCAAAGAAGGGTTGCGCTATGTCAAGGAGAGCCTAGATTATGACGAGCAGCAGATTCGTCAGATTCTTATCGTCGCCTTTAAAGAGTCCATGAAACGGAAAAAGGTATTGCACAATATTCACAAGAGTAACGTTTTGATCTCATCGGTATTGTGGAACGAAGTATTAGAAGAGGTCGCTCTAGATTATCCGGAGGTGCGTGTTGTCCATATGTTGGTCGATGCAGCGGCAACGCATCTTTGTTTAAACCCCTGCCAATTTGATGTGATGGTTATGGAAAACATGTTTGGTGATATTTTGAGCGACCAGGCCGGTGGCATCTTGGGGTCGCTGGGCTTAATGCCCTCTGCTTGTATAGGTCCAGACAAAGCGTACTACGAGCCATCGCATGGGTCTGCTCCTGATATTGCCGGTAAAAATCTTGCCAACCCCTATTCGATGATTGGCTCAGTTGCCTTGATGCTCGACATGAGTTTCGGCATGACCGAGGAAGCAAAAGCCGTTTGGCAAGCGATGCAAAGGGTTTTTGAGGCAGGGTTTTCGACAGGTGACCTGTCCTCAGCCGGTTCAAACAGTACCTTATTGAGTACAACAGAATTCGGGGACAAAGTACTCGAATCACTGGAAGACTTATTGTAATTTACAAGGCTTGGTCCTAGAGGAAATAAAGAGTCTCGCCGGCACCGGACTAGATGTCGGAGGCCCTAACCAATGCCTCCATAGCTTGTGCCGCCACTGAAAGCTCTTGCTGTCTTCGCTTAACGATGCCCAACTGATGCGTTATTATCGGAGAGGAAATTGCGCGACAGTGCAGGCCCATTTCTTCCATTTGGTTTTGACTGGTGCTTGGTACCACACTCAACCCTAGACCTTCACTGACCATGCGGCCAACACTCACCAGTTGGTGCGATTCAAATGCGGGAGTCAGTACCAGATCTCTTGCCGCCAAAGCTTGATCGATTAGCGCTCGGGTTCCGGCCGGACGTTGTAAGCTAATGTGGGGGTAAGCAAGCAGATCAGACCACCGCAATTGTGATTTTGCTAGCAGTGGATGTTTGGAGGGAAGAATTGCGATAAATCGATCCTTAAATAAGGGTTCAAAAGCAAGGTCTGGCGCATCACTAGGCTCAAAGGTGACACCCAACTCACAGCGACCTTCTCGCACCATGTCGACCACACTTTCGGCAATCACATCGTGCACCGTGACATGGATATCTTTGTATTGTTGGTGAAAATTGGCAAGTATTTTTGGCAATCGATTAATGGTGTAGGTCGGCATCGCTGCTATGTCCAGCTTGCCACGACGCAGAGTAAAGTGATTGCGCACATCTTGAAGAGATTGCTCCCAATCGGAGAGCAAGCGCCGAGCAACTGGATAAAATGCTTTCCCCTCTGGTGTGAGAGCTACTGATCGCGTCGTACGTGCGAGTAGTTTCCCGCCTAAGGCTTCCTCTAGTTTCTTAATAGCGATACTGAGCGATGGTTGCGATAGATGTAATTGGATCGCAGCCTCGGCGAAACTTCCAGTGCGAGCAACGGTACTGAACGCAATAACTTGATTGATGGTCACCGCCATTAATAGTTTAACCTTATTAATTAATATAAAATTACAACTTGTTAAATATAATCTTTTCTAGCATTCTGAGCAATCCTTACCTAAAAAATATAAATAGTAGGAGTGTACTGTGTCCGGATTTGACAAAGTGGTAACCAGCTACGAAGAGGCTCTAGCGGGCCTTGAAGATGATATGACCATCATCGCCGGAGGATTCGGTCTCTGTGGAATACCTGAGAACCTCATTAAAGAAATAAAACGCAAAGGGACAAAAGGCCTGACCATTGCCTCGAACAATGCGGGTGTTGACGGTTTCGGTCTTGGCATACTCCTAGAAGATAAACAGATTAAAAAAATGATTGCCTCTTATGTTGGTGAGAATGCCTTGTTTGAAGCGCAAATGATGAATGGCGAATTAGAAGTAGAGCTTACACCGCAGGGCACGCTGGCTGAGAAAATGCGTGCCGGCGGCGCCGGCATCCCTGCCTTTTATACCGCTACTGGCTATGGCACACCCGTCGGTGAAGGCAAGGAAGTAAGGGAGTTTGATGGCCGCCACTACATTCTCGAAGAAGCACTCAGCGGTGACTTTTCCATCGCCAAGGCATGGAAAGCTGACCGTCACGGCAACTTAATGTTTCGAAAGACCGCTCGCAACTTTAATCCAATGGCGATTACCGCTGGTAAAATTTCGGTCGTGGAAGTTGAAGAAATTGTTGAGGTAGGGCAACTAGACCCCGATGAGATTCATCTGCCGGGCATCTATGTTAATCGCCTAATTCAGGGCACATTTGAGAAAACCATTGAACAGCGCACAGTGCGCTCCGCATAAGGAGAATTTGACATGGCTTTGACCCGCGAACAACTGGCTCAACGCGTGGCCCAAGAATTTCAGGACGGCTTCTACGTCAACCTTGGGATAGGCATTCCCACCTTGGCGGCTAATTACATCCCCGGTGATATGCAAGTCGTGTTGCAATCGGAAAATGGACTGCTTGGCATGGGCCCATTCCCGCTGGAAGAAGAGATCGACGCAGATCTCATTAATGCTGGTAAGCAAACTGTCACCATGGTCAAGGGTGCTGCTATCTTTTCGTCTGCCGACTCTTTCGGCATGATTCGTGGTGGTCATGTTGACCTCACCGTATTGGGAGCCTTTGAGGTGGATTGCCAAGGTAATATAGCGTCTTGGATGATTCCCGGTAAGCTTATTAAAGGCATGGGTGGAGCGATGGATTTAGTTGCAGGTGCTGACAATATTATTGTCACCATGACCCATGCATCAAAATCTGGGCAGTCTAAACTGTTGTCTGAATGCACACTGCCACTCACCGGTAAAGGCTGCATAAGACGAGTGCTGACCGACCTTGCTCTGATGGACATCGAAGACGGCAAGTTTATTTTGCGTGAACGAGCCCCCGGGGTAAGCATTGATGAGATTATAAATCTTACCGATGGAGAGCTTGTAGTGCCCAATCACGTTCCTGAGATGACGTTTTAAAGTAATACTGGTGTCGTCCATCAGGGCTTAATAGCGGGCGCTTAAAGTAGCGTCCTTTGCCAAAAGTCTGATTAAAGGTCCAACTCGACCTTGTATGTGTGAACCAAAGTCCTCTTCATAGTTAAGCTTACCAGTGAGCCCTTTTTACCGTTACACCTCTAGTCTAATATAGACATTAAAAATAATATGACATATAGTCTGTCATATTATTTTATCCAAATTTTTAGAGGGTGTTATGGACTTTACAGCGTTTGCACAGTCACGAAAGAGTACTCGCGGTTTTCAAAAAAAAGCAATTCCAAAAGATGTCGTTGATGACATTATCAATACAGCAAAATGGGCCCCATCTTCCTACAATACGCAGACGTGGTATGTTCACGCTGTTGCTGGTGAGGTGCTAGCTAAAATTCGTGAGGGCAACACCAAAAACACCATGGCTGGAAAACCCCATGTACGTGATTTCCCCTATAAAGAAGACTATGAGGGTGAACATCGTCGACGGCAAATCGACGTCGCCATTCAACTATTCGAGGCTATGGGTATCGAACGCGACGATAAAGAAAAGCGTATGGACTGGATGCTAAGAGGCTTTCGACAATTTGATGCTCCAGTGTCCTTAGTGCTGACTTATGATAAAAGTCTTGAGCCGGCAGCCATTACTCATTTTGGACTGGGGTCTCTTGCCTATGGAATTGTTCTTGCAGCGTGGGAACGTGGTATCGGGTGTGTTATTAACGGCCAAGGCATTATGCAATCTGATGTTGTTCGCGAACATGCCAAGATTCCCGATGACCAAAGTATTATGATCTGTATCGCTATGGGTTATCCAGATGATGATTTTCCCGCTAACGACGTACGCTCTGTCCGGACTGACAATGCCGACTTTGTCAGTTATCTGGGTTTTTAATTGCCAGAGTTCACCGCCATAGTAAGGGTCTTGGAAAGTACCCCTACGGGATAAAAAAGGATGACACCGATGGTAAAGAGAATATTTCTGAGATTGTTGACTGTTCCTTTAGCGTTAGCGCTAGGCCTTTTTTGGCTTGGTTATTTTTCCGCTCGACCACCTCTCACTATCGACCCAGCAATACTAGCGGGCGATGGTAGTACGATAAATTATTGCAATCTGCCTGAACTAGACAGTAGCGCTAAAATGGCCGCGGAGATCCCTAAAGGAAATACCCCTGACTGTGGATACGCTCATTTCCCAATGCCTATATTGGCACAATGCACCGAGCCCCTACCCAAACAAGCGGATGACATTCGAGGCCTGTGGCTTGGCGTAGAGGGTGGGCATATCGGCCATGTTGAGCGCGTAGAGCAGTGTGGCAACCGCACTGTTGTGACATCCAGTGGCATTATTCATGACTATGGGCCAAACAGCTCAGCCGGGCTAAACACCAACGATACTGAAGGCTCGGTGTTGTTTGTCGCTGGCGACAAAGAATACTGCATGCGTGCATCTGCCAGTATGATCTGGAACAAAGGCGTACTGAACTTTCATGCTTTTGGTTGGGGTCCAGTGGTGGTTAATCGCTATAGAGAGGGTGAACAATTAGTCTGGGAATATACCGACGGCAGTACCACCTATATGGACAGAATATGTACACTCCCCCCTGAACACAAAGTGCCGACGCCACGCGGCAAACATTACCGGCTGTTCTAGGCTGCTTTATCAAATCAAGTACTAAATACAAGCACCTTAATTAGCATGTCATGTTTGACCAGCCGAACACTTAACGATACCCTCTAAGGCTCCAGTCTAACCCCTTACTAATTGAGTTTATGATGAGTGAGTTTCCAAAGTTTAGGCAAGCTGACTACCCGACATTGTATTTAGAGCAAACCGACAAAGATTTGGTGAAAACCTTAGATCCAAATTTGCGTTACGCTTATTTTAAAACTATAGCCAAGGGCGGCAAGTCATTAATTCGATCCTGTAAAGATATGCATTTGGGTCGCGTAGTTTGCTACAAATCACTGTTGCCTGCCTTTGCTGATGATCCGATTGAGCAAAAAAGGCTGCTGCGCGAAGCCCGTGTATCGGCTATGTTGCAGCATCCGAACACGATGCCAACCTATGAGCTGGGTCGCGATCGCCAAGGGCATTGTTACTTCACAATGAAACTTGTCCACGGTTATACTTTTCGTGAAATTATTAACTATCGCGAACGTTACGACATCACTCAATTACTTGATATTGTGATTCAGGTAGCTCATGCGTTGGAGTACGCTCATACCCATGGTGTAGTGCATAGAGATATTAAACCCGAAAATATTTTAATAGGGCCATTTGGTGAAGTTCTACTGTTGGATTGGGGGTTGGCCAAAGTTAGAAGTGAAGAGGGGCATGAGTCAGAGATCGATGATATTGACCCTCAATCTGCAGCAAAGAAGCAAAGCATGACGGGCTTTCAGAAGTTGCAAGGAACCATCTCATATATGTCACCTGAACAAATAAAAAAAGCACCAGACATTGATGGTAGAACCGACATATACAGTCTCGGCGTTCTACTGTACGAAGTCATCACCGGTAACACGCCAGCCTCGGGTGACACCATGGACAAGCTAATAGCCAGCACGCTGAACGACGAGCCGCAGCTGCCGTCTGAAATTGCCTCTATGCCTATCTCCAGCGTGCTGGAGAAAACCATTATGCAATGTTTACAAAAAGACCGAGACAACCGCGTACTAACCAGCGGTGAGTTGATTCGCCTGCTGAGACAATAATAGAGCGAATTCTAGCCGCATTAGGATTTGACCTGAGCCAAAATGAAAGAGATATTGTCTTGGCCGCCGCAATCTAGTGCTCGATCAAGTAATACGTCAGCATAAGACTCTAGGTTACTCTCGAACTTAGCGGCGTATTCCAACATTAGCTCGCTTTTAACGCGATCAGATAAGCCGTCGGTGCAGGCAAGCACAATATCATTAGGTTCTAGCTCAACACTGCCAGTGTCAGGCTTAAGTAATAATATGCTACCCACTTTTTGAGTCAAAATGTTGGGTGCACGTCTGTATAAATCCGGCGCTAAAGTAGCATCAATTTTGTCTCGATCTAGCGTATGGTCTTTGGTCAGCATGGTGATTTTATTGTCTGATGACCTAATGAGATAAATCCTAGAATCTCCCACCCATGAAAAGTGTAGCTGTTTATCAGTAATCCAAAAACAACTGAGTGTTGACCCCATGTTTCGGTATTTTTCTTCATTGCGCTGAATGGCAATAATAGCTTCATTGGCATACTTTATAGCGTTGCCAAGTTCCTGCTCAGGTTTTTGGTGCAACGTGTCGCTGTCAGCGTTAGATAAATATTCCACGCTAGCGTCAACAGCAATTTGGCTAGCGACCTCACCGAAGTCATCCCCACCTATACCATCGGCGATTGCGGCGATTAGACGATTCTGGTGAATCTGTAGAAAATCTTCGTTATTACGCCTAACTTTACCGACATGAGTGCGTGAACAAAATATGATATGGGGTTTTTCCGACATATTCATCAGTTTACCTGATGTTAACTAACGAGCGAAGATTTACCTACATAATAACCAGACAGGCACAAAATGATGCTTAATATAGGTTAAAGTAGAGCGATGAACAGACTCACAAACTCAACATCATTAAGCCCGTTCATTGTTAAACATCAACGAGGTATTTGGGATATGTGGAGAGCATCGACTCTGGCGTTTATCGCACTGTTACTGTGTAATTCGATGCAGACTCAGGCATCGTCATCAGTTGAGGAACAACAATGGAAACCAGCACAGGCCGCTGAATGGTCAGCTCAGTTTCCCTGGATTGTTGGCTTTAATTATGCGCCTCGCTCTGCCATTAATCAGCTTGAAATGTGGCAAGAAGAGACCTTTGATCCACTGGTCATCGACCAAGAACTTGGTTGGGCGGCTGAAATTGGGTTCACCATGGTGCGCGTCTTTTTGCACCACCTACTCTGGCAGCAAGATGCCGAGGCCTTTTCCGCACGTATCGATAAATTCCTGACCATCGCTGACGCGCATGATATAGACGTGATGTTTGTGTTGTTTGATGATGTGTGGAACCCACTGCCACAATTAGGCCCGCAGCCTCTGCCAAGGCCAGGCGTGCACAACTCAGGATGGGTTCAGTCACCTGGCGCAGCCGTCTTAGGCGATATTAATCGACACGACGAGCTAGAGCCTTATGTTAGAGGTATTTTATCCCGATACGGGCAAGACAAACGCGTTGCCATCTGGGACCTTTACAATGAACCTGGAAACCTCAATGCTATTGCTTATGGTAACGTTGAGTTAGATGACAAGCCCATGTACTCACTAAATTTGCTGTCCAAGACCTTCGCCTGGGCACGAGACGAGAACCCAATGCAACCTCTGACGTCGGGGGTCTGGCGACTGAACAATGGGAATTGGAGAGGAGCCGATAAGGATGACGACGGAGCCGCGCTGTTTAACTTTATGTTACAAAACTCTGACATCGTCACGTTTCATTCCTATGAAAATGCCGCTAACACCAACAAGGCTATCCAGTCTCTAAAGGTTCTTGACCGGCCTATGATCTGTACCGAGTATCTCGCTCGAGGTCGTGATAGTACGTTTGAGAGTCTGTTGCCGTTATTTTCCTCAAATAATATTGGTGCTATGCACTGGGGCTTGGTGTCGGGGAAAACACAAACAATTTATCCTTGGCGATCGTGGGTATCTGTTATCCGTTTTTGGGACGGCCTTTTCTCAGACGAACCTAACCCTTGGCACCATGATTTTCTTGAGGCAGATGGTAGCCCCTATCGATTATCCGAGGTAGAATTTATCCGCGCACAGATAAGCGGCGTAAAGAGCGATGGTCGCATAATGCAAGTGTTAGAATTTTAGGTACATCCATGGTCGTTGAGCGATGTGAAGTGGCGGATGTTTTGATCGTCGGTGGCGGTACCGCAGGGTTCGGCGCGGCAGTCGCCGCAGGCCGCAAGGGGCTAGATGTCATTCTCCTTGAAGCAACCAGTAAGATTGGTGGAGTGATGGCGTTTTGTCCTGGTATGCCTTGGGGCGCGGCCTATCCTGCGGATAAAATTATTGGCGGCCTTATGGGTGAGCTCACCTCCCGCTTAGAAAAAATGGATCCTCCCGCTGCTGAAAAGCGCCCCTGTAGTTTAGAAAATTTTGGCCCTGAAATTATCTATGACCACGACATTGCCACCTTGACCATGTTTGAGATGTTGGAAGATGCGGGTGTCAAAGTGCGCCTTGGTGCCTCTGCCGTTTCTCCAATCATGGACGCATCGGGCATTAACGCCGTTACCTGTTTTGATCGCAATGGCCCGTTTATGGTTAAAGCTGGAATCGTCATCGATTGCTCCGGCGATGGTGATATTTCCGCCAAGGCTGGTGTGCCGTATACCACTGGTGACGGCAGTGGTCACTCCATGGGTGTCACAGTGTCCTTCCATATGGTCAATGTTGACTGGGATACTACCTTTAGAGAATCAGACCCTTACTTCTGTGACTACGCCGCAAAAGGTATAGCCCAAGGTCGGTTACATAAGGATCTTGCCAAGCTATATTTAATGAAAGGATTTCATCCAGGCAGCGTTTTTTGTAATTCGGTTCACATTCGCGGGGTTGACGGAACTAATCCCGTGGCCATTGGGCAGGCAACACAAGAAGGACGCAGACGGTGTCATCAGTTATCGCAGTTTTTGCGTTCGGATATCCCTGGGTTCGCCAATGCGCACATGACCTTGTTGTCACCAACAGTCGGGGTGCGCGAAACACGAAAGCTCGAGGCCGTCTATAAAGTGACAGGTGATGACCTTGCTCGTGGCATGAAGTTCGCTGACGGTATTGTGTGCTGTGATAACCCCATTGACGATGTGATGCGTACCGACGCTAATATGACTCATGACGCTATTGTTGATAAGGGGGGTTATTACACTATTCCGTTTCGATCATTGATCCCTGCGGACATACCAAACTTAATGTTTGCTGGACGTATTGTGTGTGCAGATCCCGTTGCGTTTGCATCCGTTCGCGGGATGCCGCAATGCATGACCATGGGGCAAGCTGTCGGTACTGCCGCCTCTTTGGCTCTGAAACATAATGTAGTTGTTCAGGCAATCGACACTCAAATGCTAGTCACTGATCTCATCCAGCAAGGGGTTAACGGATTAGGGAATATGCCGTTAGTTTAACGGGTCGCCATTTTTCAACAAAAAAACCTTAGCTCCAACCCGTCAGAAGAGACAAGGCTATTGCAATCGCCTTTAGGCCTTTACTCTTGTGTGTAGTAAATGTTCTTTAAAAAGATCTGCTTATTCACTGCTTTATGCTGGCCCAATAATGACAAGATACCCGTCACGTCGGACAGATCAGCACCATCAACTAGCTCAGCAACAGAAAGCTTATAGGTTGCCCACTCGTTAGAGACTGGATTATTACTGGCTGACCCGAACACCATGAAGTTATTAACTTGGTTGCCATCCAGCCAGCGTCCCGTCTGAAAACCAATGTTAAAAGCAACGTCTGAGTCGCCACGGATATCAAAGTGCAAGTAGCCAGACTTAAAATTAGATAGGTTTTCTCCGATATCGGCCTGAAACTCTAGGCTGGTCCCCCACCAATCGCTCTCACGAGTTTCTATCCCCACAACACCTTGATGTGACATTTCAATACTCACTGTCCCCTCCCAAGGAATCAGTTTGAGAATGGCACTGGGGTACGTCATATTATTAGTTGCCGAGGGTATTAGTGAATCGTGAGATACTACATAAATGCCTACGTTTATCGCCTGACCGGCATCGACATCTCGATTTATCGTGCTTGTCTTGCGCTTGGGCATGGTGCTTTTAAACGGCGCGTTGAGTACCTCATTTAACAAGGCCGTTTCATCACCACCATAGCTCTTATAAAGAGGCTTGGTATTGCGCGTTAATCCTTCAAAGCTGCCGTCATCAATGTGATCCCATAACGCATATTTAACTTCGTTATTGAGCCTTATCAATCCAAAGTGATTTTCAGAACCAGCGGCATCAACACTGTCTTTCCATTGTTCATCAAACGCCTCAAAGTAAAACAATGAAACACCTTCCGCATTAGTCCACTCGCGCATGTACTGATAAAACATTTTTTGCTTGTACTCATCTGCGGCCTTGGAGCCTTTTGCGCCGTAGGCTGCACCATCAGAAGAAGCCCAGCCAGTTTCGCCAATGTGTATGGGTTTTTCGATACCCAAACTTGCAATATGATCGGCAACTCCTTGGTATTGTGATGCACCATACTCTGCAGCACGCTTCATCGCTGCTTGAATCATCTCAGGCTTAGTAAGTGATTCTTCGCTGGGTAAGACACCCCAAAAATCCTGATTGTAGAATGAGTCATGAAATGGATAGGTGTGCACTGACACAAAATCAACAGCATTAATTAACGCGGTCAAATCGTCAGTTTTGTACACGCTGGCTCCGCCACCCCATGACTCATAATTATCTGAACTAGTAATCCAAATATCAGCGTTTAACTGGCCCGTCTTTTTCAACCCTTGCAGATAATTAACCCATTTAAGGATCGTTTTTGGATAGACGAAATAATTAACCGCCCACTGAACCATAGCCTCATTGCCCACTGCAATTACCTTAACAATGTCAGGGTACTCATTAGCCATTGCGACGGCGGCGTCTATGTCGCTAGTGTTCTTTTTAACATCGCCTGTAAAATGATCCGTACCATGCTGCCATGAGCCCTGTGCCTCGACCCATGCACCAAGCATGACGTACATTTCAAAATCAGGGTCAGTGTTCTTAAGCGCTCTTATGGCCGCCAGCAAATCTGCTGCCTGCGGAAATTGCGAAGTATTGTAGGTGCGCAACACCTTGATGCCCATCGCAGAAAGAATTTTTAAGTCTTCCGTGATTTGCTCAGGGGTAGGTGCAATATCACGACTTTTGCCGCGATAGCCTCCATAGGAAAATCCAGGATAGTCAGGGTTACCCAATATTTCTGCAGCCGTTAGATCTCTACTATTTTTTAAATCAACCGCTTGAATTGTGTTATCACAAGAGACCAAAAAACAAACAGTAATACTTAAAGCGATAAATTTGAAATATTGAATCACAGCGTTAACTACCCTTTAGATTAGAATTAAAAAAAAGATCTTCAAAAACATTCCCTGTTCGCCATTATAGGCTGTCGAACCCAATCACCTATATAATTAGCGACGAAAGGTATCAATTTTGTCGTTGAGTGGTGTGACGATAAGGCAGTCAGTTGACGTAAACTTTACCTCCACCAAACCTATAAGGCCTAAAAGTATGACGCCCAAAAAAGTTGAGCTGCTTAAACAGGCTGAAGGATTTAAGTTGCATGTTAATGGAATGCCCTTCTATATCAAAGGTGCCGGCCTAGAATTAGGTAGTATTAAAAGTCTCGCCGACTACGGTGGCAACGCTTTTCGCACCTGGCGCGTCGACAATGGTGCAAAAAGTGGCCGTGATATTCTTGATGAGGCCCACCAATATGGCTTGATGGTTTGCATGGGCCTAGATGTGGGCCGCGAGCGCCATGGATTTGATTACAATGATAAGCATGCAGTTGCCCAACAACTGGCCATGATTCAAAAAGATGTTCTAGCGTTAAAAGACCATCCTGCCTTGCTCATGTGGGGTATTGGCAACGAGCTTAATCTTCGCCATATCAATCCCAATGTGTGGGATGCCGTTAATGCCATTTCGGAGATGATCCATGAGATCGACCCTAACCATCCAACCACCACAATGTTGGCTGGCGCTGACCCTGAGGTAATCCATACCGTGGTTGAACGATGCCCCGATGTCGATTTACTCTCGTTTCAACTCTACGGCGATATAGACAAACTTCCCCAATACCTATTAACCAGTAGATACCAGGGTGCTTATACAGTCTCTGAATGGGGCGCTACCGGTCATTGGGAAGTTGATTGCACAAATTGGGACCGCCCCTTAGAACCCACTAGCAGCGAAAAAGCCCAGACCTATCAAACGCGGTATCTTGATTACATTGTTGCAGATGCCGAACAGTGTATAGGGTCATTTGTGTTTCTGTGGGGGCAAAAACAGGAGCGCACCCCTACGTGGTACGGGGTATTCCTTGAAAACGGCCGCCACACAGAAACCGCTCAAATAATGCAATATCTTTGGACCGAAGAATTTGCTGACCAGCCCGTGCCTAAGTTTCCTTTACTCACTATTGAGGGTGCCATCGGTCAAGATAATGTTCGCCTGACTGAAGGTAATCTTTACCAAGCACAGGTGACCTGCGAGTCCATCGGTGATAATTCGCTCAGTTATCGCTGGGAACTCATGCGTGAGGTTGAAAAAAATCTAGAAAGCGATGGCGGTGATTTCGAACCCACCCCCGAGATTGTTTGGTCTCAATATGGCTCAGAAATGACTGATCATGTCGACTTTAAAGCGCCCAGCATTGGTGAATATCGCCTCTTTATTTACCTAGATGATGCCTTTGGTGGCTCAGCCACCGCAAATATACCCGTTTTAGTCGTATCTCTGACGACTGTCAAGAATCACTAACTTATACTCTTGTGAGTCAGGGTCAATAGCTACACTTTCTCTGACTTAGGGGAAGTAAAAAAACAATAATAGCTACGACTACAATAATTATGAGCCAAAACATCGGGCAAAGTCCCACTCAAAATTCAATACCTTTAAATCAAAAAATTGCCTTTGGGATTGGTATGCTCGCCAATCAAATGTTCCCAGCGGCATTGGGTATTTTTATGATGACCGTGATTGTGGGTTTGGGCATGAATCCGCTTCTTGTGTCACTCATCTTTGGCATTCCCAAGGCCATCGACGCCATAACCGACCCTCTGATGGGTTATATTTCTGACCATACCGTATCTCGCTGGGGTAAACGGCGACCCTATGTGTTTATTGGTGCGATTATCTCTGGTCTGTCCTTTGTGATGATGTGGCAGCTGTCCGCTGACAACTCAGAAATGTACACTTTTTACTACTTTCTTTCATGGTGCTGTGTTTTTTGGCTCGGCATGACCATTTTTAGCATACCCTATGTGGCGATGGGCTATGAAATGAGCTCTGATTATCATGAGCGAACCCGGCTGATGGCTGTCGCACAATGGATTGGTCAGTGGGCATGGGTAATAGCGCCCTGGTTTTGGGTTATCCTCTATGACCCTAATTGGTTTGAGTCTTCCACCGAAGGTGCAAGAGTCTTATCTCTTTGGGTCGCAGGCATTTGTACCGCTCTCGCCTTGGTACCCGCCTTTTTCTGCACCTTCACCAATACCAGTGACGGCATTAGCGAGAAAGCACCTGAAAAACCTAGCTTGCGTGACACCATGGTTGATTTTTTCAAAGGTATTGTCATTACATTTCGTAACAAACCGTTCCGCAAAATTTGCATTGCCACCTTTCTTATTTTTAATGCCTTTCAAACCATAGCCGGCTTCTCTTTCTTGATTGTGGTGTTTTACATGAATGATGGCAGCACCGCACAGGCCGGGCTTTGGCCGACGCTGTTTGGATCTGTCGGCGCACTCTTTACCTGTTTTTTAGTTATTCCTATTGTGAATTATTGCGCACAACAATATGGTAAAAAGGCGACCTTTATTTACAGTCAATCAGTTTCTTTACTGGGCTATGCGTTATTGTGGTGGGGCTTTTCTCCAGAGAATCCTTGGATGATGTTTATTCCACTGCCTTTATTTTCCTTTGGCATCGGCGGGTTGTTCACCATTATGATGTCTATGACGGCTGATATCTGTGACATGGACGAGCTTGAAACTGGCCAGCGCCGTGAAGGTACCTTTGGCGCTATCTACTGGTGGATGGTTAAACTTGGTGCAGCCGTTGCTGGAATAGCTACCGGTGTGATTCTCAGTCTTAGTGGGTTAGATCAGTCAGTGCAGGTGCAAAGCGAGGAAACCCTTCTGTGGTTGCGATTGAGCTATATCATTATCCCGAGTGTCGGGACTTTAATTGCGATACTGGTTATGCGTACCTACGACCTAGATGAGCAGCGCGCTAACGAGATACGGGCTCAACTAGACATGCGACGCGCCGAGAAACTCGCCAGCTAAAATTAAAACCACTACATAAAAAAGCCGTCTGTTTAAGACGGCTTTTTTATTTCTGCAGGCCATAGGCTAGGGTTATTCCAACCCAGGCTTAAGCGCTACTTCAATTTTGGTAACTGTGCCTTTTTTGTCAAATATCTGCATCGACACGTCAGGATCAATGCCATTATCTGCAATGGTGCTGCTAGTCCCATCGGTAAAGCTAAGCTTTATTGACGTCTGCTTAGCCAAACTATAAACAACAGGCACCTGGCAATAGGTAAAGCCCAACTGCCCAGCAGACAAGCCCAGACTCTGTTGATCACCATTGAGATCAAAGTAGACCAAGGTATCGTTGGTCACAAGAAACTCAGACTTCCTAAGAATAAACGGGTTAAACCGAATACAACCAGCATCGACAATAACGCCTAGCTCCATTAAACGCGTAATCACTTCTTCTTTGACCTGCCCGGTCATACCCGGTTGCTTTGCTCCGGCAAACCCTGGAGTATGGGAATAAGGGTCAGTCGGGAATGCACCATAATCTTTGGGCGTTTTGTTAAACCCAATACCGGCACGAATATCAAAATAACAGTCAGCCAGTTTGCCGATGATCACTGGGTCTGCGCCTGTCTCTGTGGCGATGCGGAAATTCTCCAACGCTGCCAGCAGTAACTTAGACACCATATGCCAATAAATCGACCCCAATCCCTCGTAGGCATACATGCCCCCAGAACGGCCGGTAAAACTGCGATGATTAAACATTTTTTCAAAAATATCTTCGACCAAAGATTGATCCTGCTCAACCAGTTCTTGATAGCCATTGGTCGCTAGTACCGCAAGCGCCTGCTTAGCACTCTCGATATTATTAAACGCACCATTAAAGTAGTAGCCGCCCTGCTCGTCCATCTCGACCAACAACTTATCACCATCAGAGACTAGACGTTTTAAGAGCACTGACCGTTCAAACTGCTGTTTGGGAATAATATTTTTATCAATAAAGCGGGTTAATTCACGGTCTGGGTACAACAGATAAGAGTTTTGCCTAGCAGTAAATATCTCTGAGTTTTTCAGCGCCGTTAGCACTTCCAACGCCTGCTCAGGGTTTAAATAACCAGAACTGAGCACGGCAACCTGCCCCTCAAGCATCTCATAAAGGTGTGTGACCTCCACACCCTCATCCGTTGCCGTCATGAGGTTGTAAGCATGATACAGGCCATCTTCACGGCGATTAGCCCTAATGGTATGGTCAATATACGCAATGGATGTACGGCAAAATTTCACAATATCTGAGGTTTTAACCCAGCGACGATCACCTGAAAAAGACTGCTCATATAAGCCAGAACGAAAGTCACTCGCCGCCTGACCCAAGCCATCCAACACCTGCTTTCGATCAGCATCAGAAAATGCTCCTTCCAGTAAATGATGATGTTCGTCAAAGGTGTTGTCAATGGCATACAGTAAATCTGCAATTTCTACTGACAGCTCCACCTGTTCAAATTCAACCGCTGAAAACAACTCTAATAAATATTGCTGATAACGCCGAGTATAGTAAAGCGTCACCATAGAGACGCCAAAACCAACCAGTGCATTGTTGGCATCATTCCACTCAGGCCTCTGAGTGTTCATCCAGATTCCCGCCTCTGGAACAAAATTGGAAAATTTAGCTAGCACCGTGGCCAACAGTTTTTCTGTTAAATTAACATAATAGACAGAGTCTTCTTGGTTCCATAGTAACCGTCCATCAGAGCCTACTTGGTCCACTCGCTGCTGAATCAGATTGTGTGCGGTGTCATCAAAATCAATGGTGTTATGAGGATCTTGAAGCAGATCTTGATAAGACTTAATGCGATAGGGAACATTGGCATAACAGAATAAATCTGCCGTTAAAAAATCTTTTAACGTACCCGGATGGTAACTGTGTGATAACTCTAAAAACTTTAGCAGATAGATAACTTGATGATCACCCCAGTAGCCTATGCTAGCCCAAGGGTCCTCAGGCTCGGGACTTTCCCAATCGATACCGGCTTTGGTAATGCGGTAGGGATTATAGCCATCCGCAGTAGATGCATTGACAAACTTACAGATCATGCTCTCGACAAAATTAGGAATCGAAACACTTAAGGCTTCCCAATTTTGAAAAATATCTCGCCAATTGCCTTCAAAATTAAGTAACTGAGATCCGTCCTCTTTTTTCAACTGAATATTAAACTTGTTCCAAGGCCGTGAGGGATCACCATGACGACGACTGAAGGAGAGTGGCAAATATTCATAGCAGAGTCGCTGCACCCCCGCATCTTTCTGCGCCGCCGCAGCTCTAACTAAATCACTGTAGTGGATCCGCTGATCGAGGCCTTCAAAAAATTCTTTAAATTGCCCAAAGACCTCGCGATTAGCTCTCTTGGCAAACTCAATAAGATCATCTCTTGGGACCCAGTAGTTATCCATAAATAATCCACCGCGCATCACATTGAACAGCACGTTAGAAAAATGGTGATTGGTACTTAAGCGGTCTTCGGTGACCTGTAAACCGTCAGCAATACCGACAATCCGAGCAAGATTTTGCGAGCCTGCCGCGATATCACGTTCAATATCGGCGCCAATGTCTTGGTTGTCCTTGAGGTAGGACTTTAAATTACGCACCTTGGCGGGCCCCTGATTAACCTCAGCAATAATACTCCAACTACTTTGCTCGTCAGTGGCTAATGTCATTAGGCCATTAACAAAATAGGCACCCCGTCGACCTCGAATATCGATCTCTTGCTTGAGGGGTAAGCCCTGACGAAACTGATCAAGCTGAAGAGACGAGACCAGTTTTTTTGAATGTGGCAAACCCTCAGACCACACCGTGGTGGTCGACAAGGCTTCGCTAGGTTCTGCCCGGTCCACCAGTATTGAACTCATGCTATAAAAGCCAAGTCCAGTGTCTTGGTCTAACTCATTTTTCTTGTAGGCATCAACGAGGCAGCTCAGACCATTCTGAACACCAGAATCAACACCATAGGGGAGCAGATTTTCAATACCATCTAAAATTTCTACCGTGACTGATGCCGAACTATGATTAACAAGCGTCGCCGTTTTAACAAACCCAAATTTTTCCGACGTGCGCCAAACATAACGGAACGTCAATGATAAATCGTGATTGATCTCTTCAAAAATGAGCTTGTCGCCGAAGACGTTTTTGTACATATTGCGGGTCAACCGATAGACCCCATCGTAATTTTTAGAAAAAGGTTCCCAGAGTGATGTTTTGTCTTCAACCGTCACTAATGCCAAGGTTCGACTACCCGTATGGGTGGACCCATCAGTGATCTTGTCGTCTGAGTAATAAGGGAACAGCGCGCTCTCTGAATTGATTCTGCCCGCAGACAGGCCGCCAAGACTAGAAATAAACATCCAATGATTAGAATCACTCACAACACTGATGAAAAAGTCGCTCATCTGGTCATAGTTACCAATTTGATAGAAAGTCTCGCCGTGCAGGTCCACGTATTTGCCTGTCACATCGTGCTTATCTTTCTGCCGGCATTGGTTTCCGATGTATATTTTTCTTTCAGCCATATCTATCCATGTTTATCTAGTGAATTCCGCCGCTCTTAACGACTAATAACTGTTTTCTGCCACCACGCTACCTGGACCTCCACTCCTTAGCTAGAGCCCCGCAAAGCGGCCTGTATGCTAAGCCCGCAAGTGCTATTTCGCAACTCAAAAGACATCAGAATGAGTTAACAGGCGGCATAGCTGGGACAAAATGGCCTTGCTTATATTCAATCAACAGCGGGTAGGCCAATAGTGAGCGTATCACGTTTTAGACCAGGCTCTAAAAGCAGCATGTTGCCGTAGACCCTTCAAAGCCTGCACTTTTTTGTGTTTAAACCCTGCGATATACCATATATGGTATTTTTATAATAAATATTATTCATTATTCATATATATACAGCGTCGCTACAATGGTCGCGTCATAACAGAGGTGCACCATGCTATATGTTTTGCTTTTAATCATGATTTCTTTAAACGGAATAGCCGTAAATGACATGGACCTAGGTCGACGAATGCCGCTCATTAGCGACACGGTGGGTACCAAACAGAAATCTAGTCCTCCACAAAATGGCGCTAATGCCGCCTAGTTTTTTGCGCAATTGAAAAAGTATTTCACCCTGCATCATAAAGTTATCTTTCCCATTTGATCGTTGTCACCAGACTTCTCAACCTCGACACATCTATAGTTATATACTAAGTGATTCGACATACCGTACCTCTCTCGGGTACATTTCATTTTTAATGATAATTATCTGAACCACGGGTCTGTTTATGCAGCATCAAATTTCCAAAGTACTAATTATTAGCTTTTTAGTCTGTACAGGGTTTTTTACTGCACATGCTAAAGATGCCCCCAAGCCAATCCTGAGTGATCTGCAAATCACTCAGCTAGGATATAAAGAGGCGTCTAAGTTACCGTCGGAATTAAAAGGGCATCGACCTCTTAATCGAGTTCTAGTAAATTTTGTTGGTGTAGGTGAGATTAAACTTTTGCAGTCGATCGCGCCTGATATTGAGTTCGTTTCAATTGAAGCTATGGGTGAGTCAGGTAACAAGATATCTGGTGACTTTGATGCCGTCGTCCTTAGTTGTGGTGCGCCAGTCTCTCTTAAACACGTAACCGATGTGGCATGGGTGCATAGCTTTGCAGTGGGGGTGGAAGACTGCCTCTCACATCCCACTTTGATAGCGTTAAATGGCAATTACATATTAACCAATGGGCGTGGCACTGCTGCGGCAACCATTGCTGAGCATGTTATTGCTATGACGATGTCTTTTTCTAGAGGTCTGCACATATTTCGAGATTCTCAATCCAATGCTTCTTGGGATCGACAGTTGATTTATGGGACCACATTAACGACTACCGTCAATGGTAAAACTATGTTGATCTTAGGTTTAGGCTCGATTGGTAAAGAAGTAGCGCGACGCGCAAAAGCATTAGGCATGAGAGTTACTGCCACACGTAATAGTAGTCGTGAGGGTCCTGATTATGTCGATTATGTTGGCCTCGCCGATGAAACTCTAGCGCTTGTAAAAGAAGCTGATGTGGTGGTAAATACGTTGCCTGCTACTCCTTCAACCAAAGGGTTTTTAGACGGTAAATTTTTCAAAGCAATGAAGAGTTCAGCCTTGTTAGTTTCAGTTGGTCGTGGTGCGACGACCAACACAGACGACTTGATTGCAGCGCTGCAAGCGGGTGATTTGCGGGGTGCTGCTTTAGATGTGACCGATCCTGAACCACTGCCAAGTGATCACCCTTTGTGGAAGCAAAAAAACGTAATCATCACTCCACATATCGCGGGTACCGGAAGTGGCTCTATCGATGGAGCGTTTAAGTTGATGCTAGAAAACCTTCGACGTTATCAATCTGATGAACCGCTACTTAATACAGTAAATAAAGAAGCAGGATATTAATCCTTATTGAAGCAGCCTTTGGTTAAGCAACTGGAGCATATCGCCAGCGGCTATTTGCACTCGTTAAAAAATTAAATAATAAAAATAGATGCCCCAACTAAAACACATCAACAACGCAGTAATAGTCACCGTAATCCCGACACAGGTTTGATTGTTCACTCTTGGATTTAAAGATCTAGGATTACTGTTAGTTTTTTCGGTCCAGGCTTTAGGGTACAGGTGCAAGGTGCCTATATAGATAATCAAATAGACATTGATTAACGTCAAGACGACACTCGTATACAGTAAGGTTTACATAACAACCCCATAGACAATGTCGAAGAAATTTAGGCCATACGATAACCCAAAAGTGACTGCATAACCCTGAAACACATCACAAAAACACCAACAGACAGGCACCTGCCCAACCAATGCTGAACACATGCAACTCTCTGGAAAAGACGAACTAGTACCGCTGTTGACAGTGAACTAGCTTCTTGCAAAACTAGCACTAATACCATCGCAGTTAAGCGTTTGCGTGCATCGGGTGTACTAATCTTACTACGGAGAGCCGTCTTGGACATTTATACCCTAACCATAGCGATGAGTGTGATTATTTTTATCGCTGTTGGCGTATATGCTGGGCGCAGCGTCAAGAAGCTAGATGATTATTTTGTCGCCGGTCGGCGCGCACCCACCTTGCTGATTGTTGGCACATTGGTCGCTAGCGTTTTCAGCACCTCCATTTTTCTCGGCGAAGCTGGATTTACCTATGACGGTCAATTAGGCCCCTACATATTAATGCCAGGAATCGCCGTGATTGGTTATGTTTATGGGGCGCTTTTTTTTGGCACGTTTCTGCGCCGCAGCCGCGCAACGACCGTGGCTGACTTCTTTGGTCAGCGGTTTAATAGTCATCGGGTTCAACAGGCAGCAGGTATGACCATTATTGTTGGACTAGGCGGTTACCTGCTTGTGGTTACGCAGGGTGCGGCGATCTTGTTGTCTGAACTAACCGGTCTAGGTTATTTCGAAGGCATAGTGCTGGCCTGGCTCAGTTATACCCTATTCACCATGTACTCAGGCTCCAAGGGCGTAATCATTACCGATACTTTAATGTTTCTGTTATTTTGCTTCGCCACTGTATTTTTTGTCTTTTACGTTGTCGATGGAATGGGCGGTGTTGCAAAAGCCGTTGAAGACTTAACCTTGATCAAGAGCAAACCTGATATTACTGCCTGGCACGGCACCGTTGGCGCCGGCACTGAATGGCCGACCCCAAGTGATTATCTCATCTGGACTTTAATCGTAGATATGTCCTGGGGCTTTGTTTATGCCGTGGGTCCTTGGCAATCGAGCCGGCACTTGATGGCGCGAGACGAACATGTCGTTATCCGCGCATCGGTCTATGCCTGTATTGCTGTGGCACTAATGCAGATACTTATTTACGGTGCAGGCGGATTTATCAACCTAGCTAACCCGAATATTTCACCCTCTGAAACCGTGATGATTTGGGCCGCCAAGAACCTGGTACCGACCTTTCTAGGAGCACTTTTACTGGCTGGAATTATGGCTGCCGCACTGTCTTCCGCATCAACTTTTTTATCTCTGATCGGCTTTAGTGTCAGCAATGACATTGTGGTGCGTAAGCAAGCATTAACCCTTAGAGCTTCTCGCATTGCCATGTTTGCTACCGGTGCCGCTGTGCTGGTGCTGTGCTTTATTTTTCCGCCTAATGTATTTTGGCTCATGATGTTCATCGGTACCGTTTTCGCGTCGTCCTGGGGCCCGGTGGGCTTCATGAGTATATGGAGTAAATCTATTACAGCTAGTGCTGCTTTTTGGGGAATTGTAAGCGGGTTTTTTGGCAACGTGATACCCGCATCACTCGAATACATGGGGCTAATAAACCTGCCTAGCTATTTTAATCCAGCCTTGATCGGCGCAAGTATTAGCCTCATAACGATCATCTGTATATCCAAAAGAGGTAATGTCACCACGCAAGAGACAGAGTACCGCGAAAACCTTCACCGCACACCAGATGTCGATTCTGATCTACAAAAAACCAAAACGACCATGTGGGCTCCGGCATTCTTAGTTATCTATGGCTGTGTGATGCCACTGTTGTTGATTAAGTATTATGTCATCCCCTATCAAACCGCCCTTGGGCAACTCCTGCCGGATGGCACCGTAGATTTATCGACTGGGGAGTCTATCTTGGCCATGCTAACCGCGCCGGTCTACATTATTCTTGCCCTTATCGTCGCCAAGGTGGTCTGGGCTAGATACAGCCCCCAGCCCGCAGTAAATCAGGCAAAACCACTGCCTTCTATACCCTCGGGCTAAAGGGGCAGTGTTGGAACAACCATTACAATGCAGATCAATCTTATAAGCCGTTTTCTTGAAGCTCTTGATAGAGAGCCTCGCGCCTTAGCGCAATAAACTGTTTTATGGAGATATCGCTAGCGTCACATAAAGCCGCACCTGCATCAGCATTAATAGCGGCAGGGTTATAGATAAATCCGCAGCCGTCTGGCAACCCTGCGTCAGTTTGACTAATAGCTGTTGTCACTAAGGTATCTCTTGCAGCAAGTTTAGGCCCTAACACATCCCAATCCATGTGGTTATCAAGTATCGACTTAATATCTGAGTAAAGTGCCTCTTTATTAGCTTGCTCAGAAAAAACAATATCCCATAAAATAGGATCAACACTTCCTAATTCTCGGCTCGCCCAATCAACCTTTCCCGACGAAGGAAACGCGTAAGTCCCAGCAATATCTCGAAACGCAGTAAACCAAGATGGCAGTCCGATGGAGATGTCATGACTGTCTCTGAAAACAAAATCAAAATCATTGACCATATAAATCCATTGGTCCGTCAGCGGATTGAAATAAAGATAATAATTGTTGGCAACCCTCACATAATGATCAACAGCGCCGAAGGCAATCTCTGCGGCTTGAGCTTTAATGAAGCCAGGAATATCAAACTGCTCAGCTAACATTGAAGCGCTGGGGTAGGTTTGTAAAAAACTCATGAACTCCTGTAATAAAGCCCTACCAGTAGCAATACTGCTCTTTTTACTTTTTAAGTCATAGGCTGGCTTATAAGGTCTAAATTGAGAATCTTCGCCGCCATCATTAATGTCCGAATTAACAAATTGAGGGTTTAAGTAATGCGCGGTGCCCAGCCACTCTTCTCTTGAGTCAGGGTCTGACTTTTCAACACCAATTTGGCAAAAATTAGAGTCTATATAAGTAACGGCATCCTCATAGGCTAGGCAGTTTAGGTCTGCTTCTTCCGACCCCGCTAGATCTGCATTGCCACCAATTTTGAAAAGATAGCCATTTTTCCCAAAATAGCGTTTAAGGAAAGGTTTGTCGACTGGCTCGACCATTTGGTAAACGCCCATGTTATAGGTTTGAGGCAGCGACCTTCCATAGAAATTGCCGTCACCACTAATATGAAACTCGACATTGGCATGGGCAACTCTGGAGGCTGGGACACCAATAGAATTTAAGATGTCGTGCGCTAAAAGTTCGCGCTGATAAGACGGGTCATCTCGATTGAACCTAAATGAGAGTTTGTCCACATCCATAAACTCTCTTTTGTCGTTCCCAGGCACCTCTGCATGGTCTTTTCCAACTCTAAGATAACAAGGCGCTCCTTCAACGGCAGCAGGTTCGCCTGTCGCATCAATACACGCATAAACACCCTCATCTTCGTCAAATTCTTCATCAAACTTAATGCCAAAACTAAATCGTTTAGGCTTAGCAGTCCAATTATCGCCACCTTCGTCATACCAATATTCAGGCCATTGTCGGCTAGTGTTGCCCTTCATTTTAAAACCAACTTTTTCAAATTTTTCAATCACTGAGCCGTCGGCATCCAGATATTCAAAGTCAACTTGCCGATATATTTCACTATGGGACCATGACGTCCATTCAGAAATATCGCCATTGGCATCGCCCGTGCTATAACGAGCACGCTCTGTATCTAAAACAAACCGATGCCATTCATCGACGTCCATACTTACACGGATCTTATGCAGCTTGTCTACAGCAAATAAGGGTGCTGATGCATCCGCACCACAGGCAACAGAGATCGTTTTGTCCGATGAACCAACAACCCCTTCCTCAGCACCTAAAGCACACTCTTGCCGTCCGGGGTCTCTATCGACTTTTAAGGCATAGACTGCGCCGGTCTCTAGGCCACCGTCAAAGGTAAACAGTCCGTTTTTCGCTATGGTGAGAAGCTCATCGTCTTCGCTACATTCAGTATCGCTTTGGGCCATAAAACAGCCACTTAACTCAACATCCATATTTCGATAAGCATCCATACTGTCAATGCCAATACTGATAAAGAAAATAGGTTTAGTTACGGTTAAATCAAAAGAGATAGAGCTACTTAATTGACCATCAGACACACTGATCGTGATGGAATAAGTTGAGTCTAAATCAGCTGTCGTCGCCGAGCCGGATAACACGCCCGATGCTGTGTCAAAGGCTGCCCACGCAGGCATACCGGTAATACTAAAGACCAAATTGTCACCGTCTGCGTCATTCGCAGACGGTGTAAAGTTTAGCGCTTCCCCAACCCTGATCGTTGAAGTGCTTCCTGAAATAGTCGGTGATGAATTTTGTACAACAGTGACTGGTGCAGCTCCGCCGCCACCGCCACCGCCACACGAACTGACGACCAGCAACGATATTAAAAGCAAAGTGCTACGTTTCAAAATTGTACGATAGGGTTTTCTCATCACAAATTCTCTCTACAATACGTCTTAGTGGCCACAACACTATGAAAGAGTTTAATGTCTACAGGCACATTGGGTTAAAATTATCGCTCAGTGACTAATATAGCATTAACACTAAAGGAGAGTTGTTTTGAAACAAAGTATTTCCCTAGCCTACTTCATCGCGGCCCTATGGGCTGGCATAGCATTCGCCCAGAGCCCTGCCAACGACACTACACTGGCTAACCCTTGTCTTTCGACCAACTCTGAGTTGGGTGACTCAGCCTTTTGGGCGGTGACCGCGATCGAACAGTTTGCCGACAAACAATATGCTGCTGCCGTAGATACCGTAGACGCCTGCTTCATGCAGTGGGGTCCCGAGGCTGGGCACAAACAGAAAAAAATGCACGATGACAAAACCAGCTGCCCGCGCACCGGCAAAGTCAGCGACATAAACAAAAAGAAAATCGAACAAAACTATCTGATGAACGATGTCTCTATGGCGCTCTGGGCAAAGGCTATCTCACTGCATAAATTAGGTGATATTGAGTCGGCAAAAGAGACTTACTCCCAGTGCATCTACATGACCTGTGGCCGCGCTTGGGACCCCAAAGGATCGTACTGGAGCCCAGCGCAAGACTGCGCTAAAAAAGTACGTAAACTTCTAAAATAGATACCATGCCTTTGCGGTAGCTAACCCTGGGTATCATCCACAAAAAAGGCCACCCTTTGGGGTGGCCTTTTTTTATTCGGCTAACGCTTTAAATCAAACTATTTACTTCTTTGGTTGCATCCAAAGTGGCAAAAACGCGATCAAGAAACCAGACACTATGAATGCAATGGCTACCGGGTGGGGCATGGTTGCCATTTCGCCACCATATTGCGCAACAAAACCTTTAGCGATAGGACTCGCTGCATCGCCCAGTGATGCCATGGCATTTGCATGACCAATCCATTGATTAGCAACGTTAGTCAATATAGTCCAATTCATCGCTAAGACTGACAATGAAAAGACTGAGCAAATGACCTTAGCACTGACTGGAGCTTCTTTTTCGACCATAACGCTACAAAACCTAGCCGCGACCCAAATAGACACGATAATAGAAAGAAGTAATGTAGCATTAGCACCGCGTGAAGCTTGAAATGTCGCCCAAATTTCTGATTCCATGATTTTCTCCGATAGTTATTATTTTGAAGTTGAATCTGGAGGTTAGACTAATTGTTATCTAATTACCAATGAATAGAATAAGGTCGTGGTTGGCTATTGGTTAACCTGCGCGTAGCGCATTGCTTTATTTGTAAGGTGGTCGTGCCTTTACTTAAGTACTATTTGTATTGGCATAACGGGAAATAATCTCAATAAAATCTGCCCCATACTTCTCCAACTTACTGTCCCCCACACCGGTAATATTTAATAACTCTGGTCCCGACATAGGCATAATATCGAGCATCTCTTTTAAGGTAGCATCATGGAAAATCAAATAGGGCGGTACATTATGCTCTTCGGCAAGATATTTTCTGCACTCCCGCAACTCGTCCCACAATTCTTGATCTTCGGGAGGAATCTGGGTTTTTTTGTAAGACTTTGCCGACCCCTTTTTAGTCGCCGGTGCTTTAATCTCATCTTTGCGCAGATGAAGCAACTGCTCGCCCTTTAACACCGGCCGACATAGGTCGGTGAGTTGCAGTGCGCTGTAGCCTTCAAGATCAACCCGTAGAAAACCCCGCACCACTAGCTGACGAATCACTGAGCGCCACTGGGCTTCATGGATGTCGCTGCCAATACCAAAGGTACTTAGCTCTTGATGACTATGCTGCAGGACTTTTTCATTTTCTTTGCCCTGCAGTACATCCATAACGTGCACCACACCAAAGCGCTGGCCGGTGCGATAAACGCAAGATAATACTTTTTGTGCAGCTTCGGTAGCGTCCCAGGTCACTGGTGGCAGCTGACAGTTGTCGCAGTTGCCACATTGGTTGGGGGCCTCATCGGCAAAATAACTAAGCAGCACTTTGCGGCGGCAGCTGGTGACTTCACAGAGACCCAACATAGCGTCGAGTTTATGCCCCTCGGCCCGCTTAAATTGTTCGGACCCATCCGACCCCTGGGCCATTTGTTGCAAGCGCACTACGTCCTGTAAGCCATAGATCATCCACGCGTCAGCAGGGTGACCATCACGCCCTGCTCGTCCGGTTTCCTGATAATAGGCTTCGATGCTTTTGGGTAAGTCTAGATGGGCAACAAACCGCACATCCGGCTTGTCGATGCCCATACCAAAGGCAATAGTAGCAATAATAATTACCCCGTCTTCACGTAAAAAGCGGTTTTGGTGAGTTTGCCGTAATTGCGCTGGCAACCCAGCATGGTAGGGCAAGGCAGTAAAGCCCTCGTCACTCAACCAATGTGCTGTGTCTTCCACTTTTTTACGCGACAAACAATAGACAATACCGGCCTCTTGTTTGCGCTGCTGTAAAAAGGCCAATAGCTGTTTTTTTGGGGTGGTTTTGTTGGCAATAGCATAGCGAATATTGGGCCTGTCAAAACCGCTGATATAGGCATTGGCTCCGGTGAGAGATAGACGCTCAATAATCTCTTTGCGGGTACGGATATCGGCTGTGGCGGTGAGCGCGATACGCGGTATATTTGGAAAGCGCTCGCTCAACAAACTTAGGGATAGGTAGTCGGCACGAAAGTCATGGCCCCACTGGGATACACAATGGGCCTCATCAATGGCAAACAGCGCCAATTGACAGCGGCTTAAAAGGTCGAGGGTATACGGCTGTATTAACCTTTCTGGAGCAATATACAGTAAATCTAACTGCCCCGATAAGAGATCTTGCTCAATCTTGTTCTGGTCACTGTGGGACAGAGTAGAATTTAAAAATGCCGCCTTGACACCAAGTTGTTGCATGGCACCTACTTGGTCCTGCATGAGTGCGATTAAGGGCGAGATAATAATTCCCACACCGTCGCGCAATAATGACGGAATTTGATAGCAGAGGGATTTACCCCCACCGGTGGGCATTAAAACTAGCGCATTATTACCGGCGCTAACATGCTTAATAATCTCAGCCTGGTGACCGCGAAAACTGTCATAGCCATACAGGCTGTTTAATATCTCGACTGCCTTTTGCATCATGTTGTAATTGTCTGTTGTTGAGGAACCCCAGCCCTTTCGGGCGATGACGACACTAGCTTTAATCACGCGCTCAACGATATGAATCGATCACTCATATAGCGACAACAAGCCCTTCTATTAATCTATCAATTTTATTTTTGGCGACGTCTTGTCCGGCCTGACGATTTGTGGCCTGGTCCCGCAGCACCACCCGCAATACTTAAGTCTCCGGCCATTTGAGCTTGGGCTCCACTAGTAATAACACCTAACTCTGACTGTATTCGCTCTAGATCTGGCGTATCGCCTTTGCTATAAGTGTCCATCGCATGTCGCATAACAGCAACATGTTCAGGAGAGGTGCCACAGCAACCGCCAATGATTCGAGCACCTGCGTCCATGGCCATCCGGGTATAGTTGGCCATTAATTCTGGCGTGCCGCTATAACAAATTTCACCATCAACCCATTCGGGAATACCACAGTTACCTTTTGCAACCAGTATAGGTTCTGCGCCAGCTATATCTGCCGCTTGTTGCATATTAATAATTGCGGCTATGACCTCAGCAGCACCAAGCCCGCAGTTGGTCCCATAGGCCGCTAAGGGAGTGCACAACTCAGTTTGTAGCTGGACAATATCAGATGGCGTAATGCCCATCATGGTTCGACCATTCGTCTCAATACTCAGGGTTAGTACGATAGGCAACCCAGTGACACTTGCTCCTCGCACTGCAGCATGACACTCTTCAAGGGAAGATAGAGTTTCGATCCAGAGAATGTCGGCACCCCCTTCCTTGAGTGCCATAGCTTGCTCTGCAAACGCAATTTCACCTTCTTCTATAGTCATTAGACCAGCTGGAGCAAAGATTTCACCCGTCGGCCCCATGGAGCCGGCCACCGCGACATCGCGGCCGCTAGCAGCAATCTCTTTGACTAAAATTTGGGCTGCTGCACGATTAAATTCTGCGACACGATCTTGTGCATCGTGCAGCTTCAACCTATAGCTATTCCCGCCAAAGGTATTGGTTAAAACAATATCTGACCCGGCATCTATAAACGATCGGTAGTGAAAGGCAACACGTTCTGGAAAGTCGGTATTCCAAAACTCAGGTGAGTCACCTGACTGTAAGCCTAATGCAAATAAGTTAGTACCTGTAGCTCCATCGATCAACAACGTTTGTTTTTCATCGAGCAATCTTAAAAAAATATTATCCATTGAGAAGTCACGCTATCTATAAAAAGGTTTAGTAAAAAGAACATACTTAGATGAGGTAAAAACGACCAGCCATGTAGAGCTTATTATGGATTTTAGTATACACCGACCTTGATAAGCCGCCTAAAATTTTCGCTATTTTGGGGAGTTAAATCCGACTCATAGGGCCCATCTAATTAACTCTTACTGGGCACCATTCTGTAACCTAACCACCCAAAAAGGCCAACAAACTAAAGTATTGCGTGTTTTATCCAAGAACTGACGACTATCGATCAGTTAGCTGTTGATTTTGAAGACCAAACTTTAGCGACAAGGGTAACAATCGCTAGCACCAATGCACCCGCTATGAGTCCGACCGTGCCCTCTACCAACGCTGGCACTAATGCCGCAACAATCCCTTCAAGAGGAACGCCAAGTGCGCTCATTAGCGAATCAGTTGCGTGATGTATTATTTCAATACTATGCACCAGAATTCCACCACCGACTAAGAACATTGCGGCGGTGCCAACTATCGACAAAAACTTCATCAGCAATGGAGCAATAATTAATAAGCTTCGGCCAACAAGGCGTTGCAGGTCATTGAATGATCCCGACACAGACTTTTTCAGCATGTATAGGCCCACATCATCCAACTTAACAATACCGGCTACCAATCCATAAACCCCAAAGGTGATCCCTAACGCGAGTAAAGATACGACGATAACCTGTGTGAGAAAAGGTTCGCTTTGTACTGTACCCAGCACAATAACGACTATCTCTGCGGAGAGGATGAAATCTGTACGGATGGCCCCTTTAATTTTATTTTTTTCAAGCTTGACCATATCAACTTTTTGATCGGCCAGAGCCGCTAGCTTTGCCTGATGCCGTGCTTCCAGTTCGTCTTTATCATGCAGCCATTTGCGGGAAATTTTTTCAAAGCCCTCAAAACACAGGTACAAACCACCCATCACTAGCAATACAGCGATTAACCATGGGGCGACGGCACTTATTAGCAAAGCTGAGGGTACTAATATAAGCTTATTGAGGAACGAGCCTTTCGCCACCGCCCAAACCACGGGTAGCTCTCGATCTGCTTTTACCCCAGACACTTGTTCTGCATTTAGGGCTAAGTCGTCGCCTAGCAAGCCTGCGGTTTTTTTCGCGGCCACCTTTGACAAAACTGCAACATCGTCAAGAATGATCGCGATGTCATCGACCAGTGCGAGTAAGTTACTAAAGGCCAATGTCGTATTCCTTAATAAGACGCCACAGTAAAGACACATTGTTAGCACTCTCACGAGCTATCTCGAAATGTGCCAACATAAATACCAACTATTGATAGGCATCTTAGTGGAATTTCTTGGACTATGGTAGATGGTGGTCTTAGTGGGTGATCCTATAGGGGGCTGGTAACTTTTTAACTGTGCTAAAAAGTATCACTCATTTTCAAATGCAAAAGTTGTTTTTATAGGTCTTAATTGCGCCTTTCCTAAAATCATGTCTGCTGCGCGAGAAGCTATCATTTGGGTTGGTGCATTTAAATTTCCAGAAACTATTTGTGGCATAACTGAAGCGTCAACCACACGAAGATTTTTAATTCCTCGAACTTTCATTCTCTCATCAACAACGGCCATTTCACCATTACCCATCGCACAAGTGCAGCTTGGATGATAATCCGTTTCTGCAGCCCCTCTTATAAACTGTACTATGTCAGCGTCAGATTTAACGTGTGGTCCCGGTATTAATTCCACCCCCCTGAATTCATCAAATGCGGGCTGTGAAATGAGCTCGCGAGCCTTTTTGAATCCACCTACCATTTCAGCTAAGTCCTTGGGGTCTTGTAAGTAATTAAACGTCATTAGTGGCTTTTCAAGAGGGTTCCCAGACTTTAGGGTTACCTGCCCCCTGCTTCGAGGTCGTAGTTGATCTACATGTATTGCAAAGGCCTGTAGTAATGATATTTTATCGTTATTAAATTCAAACCCTACCGGACCAAAGTGATATTGAATGTCAGGATATGCTGCATTTGGGCTGCTTTTTATCAGCCCACCTGCCTCCCATATGTTTGAAGTCGCAAGTCCCTTTCTAGTAAAAACCCATCTTATACCAGTCGCTAGTTTTCGATGAGGTTGATTAACTTTATGTATTGGAAAACTTTTTTTACATCCGTATTGTAATATGATCGATGAATGATCTTGAAGGTTTTGGCCAACACCTGGAAGATCTGCATGAACCTCTATTCCATGCTCTTTAAGATGCTGTGATGGGCCGATACCAGATAACATCAGTAAGTGCGGTGAGTTTATCGCTCCACCCGATAGTATGACTTCTTTATTAGCCTCTACTGAATGAAGCTTTCCCTTGTGCTTAAAGGTAACTCCGGTTGCTGAATTGCCACTAATATTTATTTTTACAACCTGTGCTTTTGTGAGCAGTGTTATATTCCCTCGAGCAAGAGCTGGTCTTAGATGAGCTGCAGCAGCACTGCAGCGACGCCCATGTTTTCTTGTTGCATCAAGCCTTGCTATCCCCTCAGGATTAAAACCGTTAAGGTCTTCAGAATAACCTTGCCCAGATTGTCGTCCTGCTTCTTCAAAGGCATCAAACAAAGGATTATCAAATGAACCTTTTGTGACGCCAAGATTGCCGTCACCGCCTCGCCATTGGTTTTCTCCACGATCTGAATTCTCGCCTTGTTTAAAGTAAGGTAAACATTGATCATAAGACCAATCCTTTAAACCACATTCAGATTGCCAGCGATCATAATCTAACGGGTGACCTCGCATATAAACCATTGAGTTAATAGACGAAGAACCTCCAACGACTTTGCCACGGGGCATTGGAATATTGCGATCAAAAAGCTCCGGCTCATTCTCGGTTAAATAATTCCAGTTAATCTTTGGGTCACGGTAAGCTTTGTAAACGCCAGCAGGGATATGGATCATTAAATTGTAATCCATTGGACCCGCCTCTAAGACTAAGATCTTGTATTTCTTGTCTTCACCAAGCTTATTTGCAAGTACACACCCTGCTGAACCAGCGCCCACTATTACATAATCATAATTTTTCACCGTATTAGGCATACAAGCAATCTCCGCCGTGTCATTTATTGGGGTAATAGGCCGATAATAAAATGGGCCTATCAGTCTTCGGAGTCAATCCAGATAGGGCTAGTCCATGCCCGCTCGCGGATTGTCGCCGGTACTTGAGGGCCTGGCTCCTGGCCGAGAAGGCCAATCTCGTATTCCTTAATAAGGCGCCACAGTAAAGATACATTGCTAGCGTTCTCAAGAGCTATCTCGAAACGTACCAACATAAATACCAACAATTTATAGGCATCTTAGTGGAATTTCTTAGACTATGGTAGATGGTGGTCTTAGAGCGATTTCAGGTCGTTTAAAATACCCTGTGTTTTAATCAAGCACCTGACATGAACCCTGTCCAAGCCAGGTACATGTGTTGTCCAAAGTACGCACTCAGCAATAAGGCAAAGCATGAGCTAGATTATCAGGTACCCAGCATTGAGAAGTGTATTGAAGATGCCTTGTTATGGTATCGTGCCAACGGGTTTCATATTTAGTTAATTCACCGGTGATAAGCCGAAAAAGGAGTGAGAGATGATCGAGTCGTTATTTTCTATGCAAGATAAAATTTGTGTTGTCACCGGCGGAAGTCGTGGACTGGGTTCATTCATGGCCCAAGGCTTTCTTGAGGCAGGAGCCAAACGGGTTTATATCACTGCACGTAAGGCTGAAGCCTGTGTTAGTACCGCCGAGGAACTGAGTCAGTATGGGGAGTGTATTGCGATCCCCGGCGATATCGCGACCGCTGAAGGTTTGCAAAATCTTGTTTCCCAGTTAATGTCTCGTGAGCAACATATTGATGTGTTAGTCAATAATGCCGGTGCTGGATGGGGCGCACCTTTCGGTCAATTTCCAGAAAAGGGTTGGGATAAAACAATGGATATTAACACCAAAACCCCGTTCTTTTTGATTCAAGCTCTGACGCCATTACTAAAGATAAACGCCAGCGCAAATAACACTTCTAGCATTATTAATATAGGTTCTATTGCTGGCATGGTGGGCAACGCTTTGGACAACTTTAGTTATGCGATATCCAAAACAGCCGTCCACCAGCTTACCCGTATACTCTCAACTGAACTGGCCAAAGATCACATTCGTGTCAATGCTATAGCACCCGGCCGCTTTTATTCAAAAATGACTGAATTTTTAAGTAATGACCAGAAAGCCTTTGAAGAAGAGCTGCAAACCATTCCCATGCGTCGCTGGGGAAAAGCAACTGACATCGCTGGTGTTGCCATTATGCTGGCATCCAAGGCAGGTGCTTTCATTACCGGTCAGATTATCCCAGTTGATGGCGGCACATCTGTCGTGAACTAACACTCTTATAACGACTGCTAAGACCCGGCATTTGAAAGCTAGATAAAGAAAAAACCCCTGAATAACAAGGGGCTATCTTTTTTTAGCGGAGGCGGCGGCAACTGCACTTACAGGATAACCTATTGATTAATATATCTTTAATGGGTTTTAAAAGACGCTTTTGTTACTTCCTTTGTTACATTAGTAAAATGAGCGATGACCTATTTTTACTCTAGGTTGGCTCTCGATATAGATATCACTATTTACAAGTCGAAAACTGCACAAGCCTTAGCCAGATGAGCAACCGATTGCGTTAGGCCGACCGCCGTCGCTTCGCCACTGCATGCCTCGACTAACCCCGCCCCGCGGGTTCAGTCCAAATCCACTGGTTTCATCCTCATTTTTTATTTTGAATGACTCAACTCTTTGTTTAGTAGTCGTCGAGCACCGCACCCTTACTAGCGCTAGAAGCGTTAAAGGCAAACTTCGCTTGTACGCCACGGGTGTAACGCGGTAATGGTGCTTGCCAGACGTTCTTACGCTCGGCAAGCTCCTCATCACTGATATTAAGTTGCAGTAATAGCTGCTTGGCATCAATAGTGATGGAGTCGTTTTCATTAATGAAGGCAATATTGCCACCGGCAGCAGCCTCTGGTGCCACATGTCCAACCACCATGCCCCATGTGCCGCCAGAAAAACGACCATCTGTGATCAAGCCTACGCTTTCGCCTAAACCAGCACCAATCAATGCGCCAGTAGGTGCCAGCATTTCGGGCATACCCGGGCCGCCTTTAGGGCCTAAGTAGCGCAGCACCATTACGTCTCCAGCTTTTATTTTGCCCGCCAAAATGGCTTCCAGAGCTGACTGTTCATCGTTAAATACACGGGCAGGGCCTGTCATTACCAGAGTTTTCAGGCCAGTAATTTTAGCCACACAACCTTCTGGTGAAAGATTACCTTTAAGAATAGCTAGGTGACCTTGCTTGTACACAGGGTTAGTAATAGGGCGAATCACATCTTGGTCAGTACTCGGCGCATCAGGTACGTCTTTGAGTACCTCTGCCATGGTCTGGCCAGTGATGGTTATACAATCGCCATGCAGCAAACCAGCTACCAGCAGTGTCTTCATAACCTGCGGTATGCCGCCTGCTTGGTGCAAATCAACTGCCAAGTATTGTCCACTAGGCTTGAGATTGCACAGCACAGGAATCTTTTGGCGCATGCGCTCAAAATCATCAATATTCCACTCTACTCCAGCCGCATGCGCGATGGCTAAAAAGTGCAGCACGGCGTTGGTGGAACCACCCGTAGCCATAATAACCGCCACTGCGTTTTCAATTGATTTTTTGGTGACGATGTCACGCGGCTTTAGGTTCATGCGGATCGCTTCAACCAGCACCTTGGCAGACTCTTTGGCTGAGTTCATTTTCTCATCATGAGGGTTAGCCATGGTAGATGAGTAAGGCAACGAAATACCCAGCGCTTCGAATGAGCTAGACATTGTATTGGCTGTGTACATGCCGCCACAGCTGCCAGTGCCAGGAACGGCTCGGCGTTCGATCTGAAGCAGGTCTTCGTCGCTCATACGCCCTGCCGCGTGTTCGCCCACAGCCTCAAAAACACTAACGATGTTCAGATCCTGGCCCTTATAGCGCCCAGGTAGTATGGTGCCTCCATACACATAGATAGAGGGCACATTGGTACGCAGCATGCCCATCAGGCCACCAGGCATATTTTTATCACAACCGCCAAGCACCAGAACGCCGTCCATCCATTGGCCCTGCACGCAGGTTTCAATACAGTCAGAGATCACTTCACGACTAATCAACGAGTACTTCATGCCCTCGGTGCCCATGGCCATACCATCTGAAATGGTTGGGGTACCAAAGACTTGCGCATTACCACCGGCTTCTTCGATACCTACAATCGCAGCGTCAGCCAGCCTTTGCAAACCACTGTTGCAAGGAGTGATTGTACTGTGACCGTTAGCTACACCGACCATAGGTTTCTTGAAATCTTCAGCCTCGTAACCCATGGCGTAATACATCGAGCGATTCGGCGCGCGCGCGGTACCCTCAGTGATGTTCTTGCTGCGTCGATTGATCTGATCGTCGGTATTACTGGTGTCGTGCGTCATGATGTTTCTCGTTGAGAGTGGCGTTGATAAAAGCAGAAAATGCCAGAAAATTGAGCTAGCGCAATATGATAGTCATGCTGTATTAATATGTACAGCATGTCATTGCCATCACCCATCTACGGAAGGTACTAATTAACGAGCAGCTAGAGTTGATGAACGCCTGCTTCACCTTACATTTTTATGCTTAGTCTCCGCCCAATCAATAATCATCTCAGCGAATAATTCTGGTTGATCAGCCCAAGCAAGATGGCCTGCTTCAGGTAAAATTTGTAACTTGCTTTGCGGTAGGGCTGCATCGAGATATTCAGCATTACTTGGATCAAAGAGAACATCAAGCTCGCCCCAGAAAACCAAGGTAGGTATATCGATTTCTTTCACTCGTCCAGCCAGCTCTGCGGCTTTGGAGCGAAAGTCCTTAAACCAGTAAACCACTTCAGGGGCACGCCCCGAGTACGACCTTTTATAATCATCTATTTGCTTAGCGTTGGCCCGATGACGAATGGACCCAAGTTTTGACGAAAAAGCGATGAGTGGCCCAGCACCTAACAAACCCGTGGTGAAACGCATAAAACCAAATTTGGCCAACATGCTGATCATAAACGCCAGTTTGAACGGGCCGGGCGCACCGAGGCCATGCCCAACGGCTAAACTTGTCACGCGATGTTTATGATTAAGTACATAGGCGAGCGCTGCTGCCATTCCCACATCAGGGGCGACAAGATGAATATCCTGCAGGTCAAGCTCTTCAAAGATCGCAGCCAGATGAGCACCCTGAGCGGTAGGTGTCATATCTTTGCGGTCACCTTCAGAAGCACCAAACCCCGGAAGGTCGATGGCAATTACCCGACATTTCTCTGTCAGTGCTTCCCAGGAACCTGTGAAACTTAAAATGCTTTCTGGGAACGGGCTGAGTAATACCACGAGCGGTGCATCGGCTGGCCCAGCTTGAGCAAGGCGAATATTTCGCCCCGCTATCGTCCGGGTTTCAGTTGGAATAGTTACATCCGGCGTTTCAAACGATACCGCCGACTTACGGGCTGCTTTAACTTTTCGCCACTCGGGTGACACCAACAGAAGCGCCGCTGCGTTGAGTTGATCGTAGATATTAAGTTTTTTCATATTACTTCTCCATCAAAGTGGTTAGGGCCTAGGTGCCTTTGTCAATGCGATCGAGCGGTGGTTATTCGTGCTTGCCTGCAACCCAGCCCTGCGAGGCGAGCTGGTCTGCTGCAAAACTCTTAGGGGAGCTTTCTAAGGTGGTTGCCATTGTGTCGTTCCAGCGATTCAGAAACCCAAACAGTGAAATTACGGCCACAACTTCTATAGCCTGCTTCTCACTAAAGTGTCTTGACAATTCACTCATGTGCTCAGCTTCTACCGCATTGGGTACCATGCCCGCATGCACCGCAACTCGGAGCGCCGCTTTCTCCTGTTCGGAAAATAAGTCGTTTGTCTCAAACTCAAATATCGCTTTTATTTTCTCGGCGCTGACATTGTTTTTTTGTGCTGAGTTAGCCGTATGTGCTTGGCAATAACGACAACCCGCTGCGTTACTCACCGCGAATGCAATCATTTGCTTTAGCCCAGCGTCTAGTTCACCGCTGTTTAGAACCGTTGCGCCAAGACCCCCAAAAGCTTGAGTAAGTTCTGGCCAATGTGCCATGGTCATCATGGAGGTTGGCAGAAAGCCCATAGATGCTTCTACCATTTTTAACATCGGTTCTAACTCAGGTATGTCCTCGCGCTGCTTGGGTATGATGTGAGTCATGGCAATCCTACTAGTTATTTTTATGAGGCCATTTTTATAAGCTTATTTTTATGAGCTTATTTTGAGTAGCTGCTTGCCAAGATTTTTCCCGGCGTAAAGCCGCTGTAAAGTGGCTGGGATATTTTCGAAGCCCTCCTGCAAGTCGACCTGGTAAATTAATTGGCCTGATGAAATCCACGCCATTAACTCTTGAATGGCTTCCATCGCTCGCGGCATGTAATCCAAAATAACGAATCCTTCCATGCGCGCTCGGTTAATGGTCAGGTTAGCCAAATTTGAGGGTCCGGGTATAGGTCCAGTCGCGTTATAACCAGAGATACTCCCACATAAAACAACCCGAGAACGCAGATTAATGTGATCTAGGGCTGCCTCGAGGATGGGGCCGCCTACGTTATCGAAGAATACGTCCCACTTGTCGGGGCAGTGAAGAGCAATTTGCGCATTAACATCCTCATTCTTATAGTCGATGACGGCGTCGAAGCCGGCAGTCTCTTTTAACCATCGACACTTATCTGGACCGCCAGCAATACCTACGACACGGCAACCCTTAATTTTTGCGATCTGACCAACAAACGAGCCAGTAGAACCTGCAGCACCAGAAACAAGAACCGTTTCACCGGCTTTAGGCTGACCAATCTCCAGCAGGCCAAAATACGCCGTGAGCCCGGTTATACCGAGCACAGACAACATCATTTCAGGCGATACCCCTGCTGGCAATTTAACTAAACCCATGGGGCCTTTACCGGGGGCTGCAACCACATAATCTTGCCAGCAGCCGGTCGTTTGCACGAGATCGCCCACTTGGTAATCTTCATGATGTGACTCTATGACTTCCCCAACAGAACCCGCCCGCATGGGCTCTCCGATGGCCACTGGCGGCAGGTAAGCCTTGCGGTCAACCATCCAGTTTCGCTGTGCCGGATCAAATGATAAGAAAAGATTCTTTACCAGCACCTCACCACTTTTCGGCTCAGGAATCGGCGTTTCGGCGTACTTGAAATTATGCGGACCAACCATTCCTGTAGGTCGCTCGGCTAATAGCCATTGTCGATTTATGGTCATGATAACTCTCCTAGTGCTCTTTTCATTTTTGCTTCTCCTGTCTAGAAATATCTGTGCTTATTCGGCAGCTACGCAACTTATTCCCTACCATCGTGGGGTAACACCAAGTCAATTTCGTAGCTTCGAAGTTCAAGTTCAACCGTTTAGCCTGTATAAAATACTCTGGCCTTATATTTAGATTGGGCCAAGAATTTTGCTTATATTCTTGCGAAACTTTTCGCCAAAGGGCGGACGCGCGCCAATAATAGGCAAGACATCGATCATAGTTTGACTGTAAATCGCGCGGGCGTGGCTCAGGCTTCTAAACCCTTCCGGACCGTGATAAGCACCCATACCAGAAGCTCCAACACCACCAAATGGCAGGTCCTCTTGTACGTAGTGAAGGGTAATATCATTGATACAAACGCCACCACTTTGTACATTACTCAGTAAATATTCCTGCTCGCGCTTATCTTTGCCGAAGTAATACATGGCAAGCGGATTTCGGCGGGGTTCAATCATATCTGGCACTTCAGCCACATCGGAATAGGTCATTACGGGAAGAATAGGACCAAATATTTCCTCGTGCATGACCAGCATGTCTTCATTAACATTTTGTAAAATGTGTAATGGCATACGACGGTTGTCCTCAGACACACGCGTCTTGTCAGCACCAACAATTGTTAGCTTAGCGCCCTTAGCAACTGCGTCATCAATGTAGTTCTGTAACCTGGCGAAGTGTCTTTCGTTGATAACACCTGCGTAATCCTCATTTTCGGTGATGTTTGGATACATTGACTGGGCCTCATGAACTACCCGTGCAATGAGCTGCTCTTCTAGCTCATTCGGCACGACAACGTAGTCTGGCGACAGGCATAATTGACCACCATTTAATAGCTTACCGAATGTGAGGCGTGTTCCGGCCAGATCAAGCTTTGCACTACGGCCAATAATGACAGGTGACTTGCCGCCAAGTTCTAGCGTGACGGGAACCAGATTTTTTGAGGCTGATTGCATTACTTTTGCGCCGATATTACTAGACCCAGTAAACAGAAGATGGTCAAAAGGCAGCTCCGCAAAACGTTGACTAATATCTGCACCACCGGTTACGACTGCGACTTCATCTTCTGAGAAATATTTGGGGATAATTTCGGCGAACAGTGCCGCTGTTTCAGGAACGAACTCAGAAGGCTTTAGTATCGCTCGGTTACCTGCAGCAAGCGCACCTGTGAGAGGCGCAACAGTCAAACCAAAGGGCAGGTTCCAAGGAGAAATGATGCCAACAACGCCCTTGGGGAAATGCCTAACCTGGCTCTTTCCGCCCAAAAAATTCATCGGCTTGTTAGTTTTTCGTTTTTCAGGCTTCATCCACTCTTTCAAATGTTTCATTGCATAGTCGATGCCTTCGACCTTTGACGCGAACTCTGAGAACAAACTGAATTCATAGGATCGTGCACCACCAAATTCGCGTTTGGTCGTTTCTGCAAACTCTGTTTTATTTTCAACGATCAGTGCCTTTAGTCGCTTTAAACGGTCAATCCGTATCGAATAGGTGACTTCACCCTCAGCACGGAACTTGGTTCTCTGGAGTTCTACTAGTGCTTCCAGGTTCTGAGTATCTAATTTGGTAACGTTTTTGCGTTTAGCTGTGCTCATAATTTGTATCTCAGGTTGGTCTGTATTTATTCTATTTAGCCATTGGCCATTGACTAGAGGGTTTGATGCGCTTAAATATCGGATCCAGCTTCCGCGCGAATGCCCTCTATGATGCGAACAGCATTCTTAACAAAGAGAGGCTCGGACGAAAAACTGACGATAAGATTTTGAACATCTTCAGGTAACTCTTCGTGATCCAGTGATGGACCCTGGTCCCCTTGGGTTGCACCAATCAGGAGAACACCCATTGTTTTTACCACCTCTATCGCTTGCGCTTCACTTAATCTGAGTGAGATAGCCGTGACCTTAGCAAGCGCCTCAACCTGAAGTATGAACACTTGCTTAGAACTAATGAGCCGAGGGATGGCCACATTGTGTTCGATCATATGTTCAAGCCTGATAAGTAAAGGCAAGAAGGTGCCATCTGCGGAGGCAGTGCTAAATAGTTTTTGGGAATACGCCTTACTCGTCATGGAATCAGATAACTCATCGATGAAAGTCTGACTCCACCGAATAAGGCTTTGATCATAGAGGGTCAGAAAAAGCTCTTCCCTAGTTTGGAAGTATAGGTACAGAGTGCCCTTGGCTAACCCAATTTTCTTGGCAAGTTTAGACATAGAGAATGCTTCATACCCAACCTCAAGGAGGTACGTTTCGGCAACCTGAAGCACTGCGCGCCGGCGAAGCGCCTTTTGCTCTATGCTTCTCGCTCTCTGATTAATCGCAACGACTGAACTCATAGGTATCTCCATACTGTTTTTTGTTTGGACGCTTGGCCAGGATTGATTGACAGCCTTCGGCCATTAACTGATCACCAAGTTACTATATAGCTGACCATCGGTCATTTCAATCTCTTTCTTGTGATGGTATAGAAGCCTTAGTCATGCCGGATAATTGTCTAGTCCGCACAACGCATTCTGGGAACAGCATGCTGTCTCTACCTTCTATTATTCTAAGCCCTGCACTAATATGGAGTTTACGGTGCTTCCGGCATTACGATGTTTGGCTATGGCTTGATAGTCATCAGATGTCATCCAAGCCAACGCAGACTCTTTCGATGGGAACTTGATAATTACCGATCTTGTATCATCCCAGTCTCCCGCCAAGACCGTCGGATCTTCATCAACACTCAACATCGTGCCATCGAACCTTTTGAACACCTCTGAGAAACCAGCTGAGTATTTATCGTATTCACCACGATCATGTATCTTGAATCTTGCAATTATATAAACGGACATTCTGTTTAACTCCTAATGTGATTGTATTTTTGAGTGCCGATTGCGAGCAAACAATATTTAGGGGGTCAATTTCTAAGCTGTTACTGCTTTAACTAATTCAATATTGCAATGACCACCGTTCATTTATATACTGACCGCCGTTCAGTTAAGATCACTTACCTAAAAATAAAATCCATACGAGGCAACTCTGACTCATCAGGCGCAGCCTCAAAGCATAGAGAGAGATATAAATGAAGTTACTCACGTTCAAACAGCAAGGCGCAGAATACCTGGGCGCTTTGACTGATACTGGCGTCGTAAACTTGAGTGCTGCTGCGCTGGAGGATCTTGCTTTTTCCTCGATGCAAGAGTTCATAGAGGCCGGTCAGCCAGCCCTTGATCGCGCCTATGCACTGCTAGCTTCTGGCCCAGTCTCCACACCATCTGAACAGGTGGACTGGTTAGCACCACTCCCGTTACCCGCTCAAATACGTGACTGCCTCGGTTTTGAAGAGCATTTAAAAAATGCGTTTGAAAGCGCCATTAAACTGAGTGCTATGGCTGCGGATGACCCCGTGAAAGCTGAACAAGAATTTCGTACTAGTGGTCGATTTGCAGTCCCCGAAGTCTGGTATCAACAGCCCCTCTATTACAAAGCCAACCGTTTTTCTGTAGCACCAAGTGGCAAAGACGTTGTGTGGCCAGCGTATTCCGAGGTAATGGATTTTGAATTAGAAATGGCCTGTATTATCGGTAAAAAAGGTAAGGACATCATTAAGGGTAACGCTCAAGACCATATATTTGGGTACACCATTTATAACGACTTCTCAGCACGAGACGCTCAAATGGTCGAGTCTCTGGGAATGTTGGGGCCAGCCAAAGGCAAAGACTTTGATGACTCAATTATTCTTGGCCCGGTTATCGTCACCGCGGATGAGTTGGATGATCCTTACAACTTACGTATGCAGGCCCGCGTCAATGGAGAGACTTGGTGCGACAGCAATAGCAACACAATTCACTGGAAGTTCTCAGACATGATCGCGCATATCAGCAAGAGCGAAACCCTCTACCCCGGTGAGGTAATTGGCTCAGGTACAGTCGGTCTGGGTTGTGGTCTTGAGCATCTATGCTTTTTAAATGATGGCGACATTGTCGAGCTTGAAGTCGAAAAAATAGGTGTTATTTCAAACAAAGTTATAAGGCGGTAATGTAAATGAGTAATCAAGAAAGTCTGAAGATTAATGATGAAAACAACGGTGGGGAGTTTTC
>CAWKZU010000013.1:0-58756 GCA_963854585.1 Gammaproteobacteria bacterium
TATCCTTGACTTGACGTAGGCTCGTCCCTATTATGCGCATTCCTTTTTGGGGCCTTAGCTCAGCTGGGAGAGCGCAACACTGGCAGTGTTGAGGTCAGCGGTTCGATCCCGCTAGGCTCCACCAAAAAGTAATCCCTCGTACGTAAGTGCGGGGGGCTGGACAATGTTTGGCATAGTTATTATTCTGCTTTATATTAAGGTTCATAAATTAAATAGGAAGAAGACTGATCTGAGCCACTGAATTTAATTATCAGTTGTCACCGATCCCGTTAATTCTTACTATTACTCAATCTAGTCTGACCCTCTTGGGAGCCTCAATAAATAAGCTTTGCTATAAGCAAGGCTATCACCGTTATCGAGCAGGGTACCGTTTGCTAACTCCTTAGTCCGTGCACTGATTTCCAACATGGCCTGGCCCAACTCTTTTGAGCTGGTGACCAATTTCCCGGGACGCAGTAAAGCTTCAGTAATATGATGACCAACATTCGTCGTTTCACTGATCGGGCGTATATAGGCCGAGCGATAACTAAATGAGCGCAGACCAGTGCCTTCAGCCATCGCCGCTACATCTCGTTCGGTTTTGCGTTTATCGTGTGCCCAGGGCGCGTCGCTGGAGTCGGTGCCCATACCGGCAATAAAATGATAGGCCATGGGGGAATCAATGTTACCGGCAGCTTGTCGCGCGGATAACCAGGTCTTTACAAAGGCTGCAGGGAAATCCACATGAATCAGCGTGTAAGTGGCTTCGTCGACATTCAGAGAGGAGGTACCCAGCGCCCATAGTACCGTGCTAACGTCGCCGAGCTCATTCTCGAGCCCGGTATAATCAGTAAAGTCCTTATGCATAATCACCGAGACTTTATCGCTGTCTTCAGCGGCAGCGGCGATATAATCAGTGCTGCGCCGGGTAACGACATATACTTTTTCTACTTCATTATCCTCAACAGCCGCTTTTAATAAGCCGCCACCAGCGGAACCTGATGCGCCAAAAACCATAACAACCCTATTGGCACTGGTATCACGCTCGGCGTTGAGTGCAGGCTCTAAAGATCCCTGCGTTGCAACACCCCAAACATTAAAGCCAACCACCAAAGCAAGAAGCACTGTGAGAATAATAGCCGCCAATTTTATTATCATCGGAAATCCGTAGAGTTTAGTTGTATAAGGAAATTATAAGGGAGATCTTAATCTACCGCGGCGAAAAAAGTAAACTAGTTTAACAAGATAAAGGGAATATAAAGGTGCCGGAGGGGTTGAATTTTGACCAGGTTGATCATGTTTAAATCCCTCTAATAGTTTTATTTCAGTTGTTGTTGAAATCAATGACTTAGTTCGTGTCCGCAAAACACTGGCAGTGTTGAGGTCAGCGGGTCGATGTCGCTAGGCTCCACCAAAATACTAATCCTTCGGATATATTTGCGGAGGATTTTTTTTGGTCGAATAATAAGTTAAAATCTGTGAACCTATATTTAGTAAGATGAAAGTTCTATTTCACATTTTTGGAAAATAATGAAATTTGCAAATCAATTGAGTCAGCTAGGTACGGAAACAGCTTTTGCTGTATCTGGAGCTGCAGCGCGTTGGACAGCTAAAGGCAACAAGGTTTATCCCTTTCATCTGGGGGATATTAATATACTAACACCAGAAAGTATTATCGAAGCCACGGCTAAAGCCATTCATGATGGTTACACGGGCTATTGCCCCGGAGCTGGGATTGCTGAGTTACGGGACGCTATCGCGCATGATGTGGGCCGTAAACGTGGTATTAGTTATGATGTCGATAATGTTTCTATTCAGCCTGGTGGCAAGCCTGTTATTGGTAAATTTATTATGACGGTGATGGACCCCGGTGACGAGGTCTTATATCCCAATCCGGGGTATCCCATCTATGAATCTCAAATCGAATATCACGGTGGTATAGCGGTACCTTATGGGTATGTTGAAACGGTTAACGGCTTTGCATTGGACCTTGATGCACTAAGAGACTCAATTACCTCTAAAACAACCGCATTAATTTATAACAATTATCAGAATCCCAATGGAGCGCAATCTACTCGCGAAGAAATGGAAGCGGTGGCTGCTTTAGTGCTAGAACACGATCTATGGGTGCTCGCGGACGATGCCTATTATGAAGTTCAATATAGCGGTCAACCAATGACTATTGCTGATATTCCAGGGATGCAAGAGCGTACAGTTATTCTCTACACCTGCTCTAAACGGTTTGCTATGACTGGCTGGCGACTCGGAGCAGCGATTGGCCCGTCATCGGTGATCGATGTCATTAATAAGCTCAATACTAATGCAGAGTCATGCACGCCTCATTTCATTCAAAAAGGTATGGTCGCTGCCATTGAAGGTGAGATAATTGGGCCAGAAGATATTCTTAATACGTTAAAGGAGCGTCGTGATGCCTGCGTGAATGGGTTGAACGCGATTGATGGTATTGATGTATCTACCCCTAACAGTACTTTTTACGTTTTTCCTAATGTTAATAAGATTATGGAACGTAAAGGGCTTGATGATGTTAACGCGCTTATGGAGGGAGCATTAAAGATGTCTAATGTCTCTTTTTGCACACGAAAGCATTTTGGACGGCCAGTGCAGGGGGAGTCAAATGACTATATTCGTTTTGCTTACTCGGGTATTGATCTTGCAGATATCACTACCGGCTTGGGGCGCTTAAAGAGCTACTTTGAGTCGATTGATTAAAATATAGATAATTGAGCGCACGAAAAGGCCTCTTGATAAGAAGTTTCCGCAAGTCATTGATTTATAGAGAAACCAATAATGTAACACTGGTAGTATTGAGACCAGCGGTTCGATCCGGCTAGACTCCATAAATTCAAGGCGTTAGAGCCATAGTACTTACTAAATGCACAAAATTTAGATTCGTATAGTGACGCTTTCAAGGGTTAGATCATCTGGGTTCATGCGATCTAGTGTTCTAGTGATTGATTCGTGTGCCATAATATCTTGAATCTGCTCTTTTGAGTTACCTGCATTTTTTTACAATGTCGGGGTGGTTGGTTACCCGACAGGAGATCCTATATGCACTACCAAATCGCTCGCGGCATCATCGGGCTTACCCTTACTCTGAGCATATGTCTCGTCCTGTCTCAAGCGCACGCCCATGGTAAAGCCGAACCGCTGGTGCCAAAGCCCGCAAGTCTGCAGCGAGGTATGGTGTTTCCCAGCACCGCGGACTATCGGGTACTCACGGCCGACCTGCACACACACACCGTGTTTTCCGACGGACACGTGTGGCCCAATGTGCGCGTTGCGGAAGGCCTGCGCGACGGGCTGGATATTCTCGCGATAACGGAGCACCTCGAATGGCAACCGCATCGCGCCGATCTGCCGAACCCGGACCGGAACAGAGCCTATGCTATCGCTCAAGAGGCGGCGACCGATGAGCCTATCCTGGTCGTTCCAGGTGTTGAAATAACTCGCGAGTTGCCGACAGGACATATCAACGCGATTTTCGTCGAGGACGCAAACTCCTTGGTTCAGCTGGATGCGGGCGCCGACGATGCTGCGGAGATGGCGGCGCGTCTGGATGCATTGCCTGATTGGGGGTCAGAGCGCGACGTTATTGAATACTACGTCAGGACGGGTCTATGGGCAGCTGATGCCGCCGTTAGCGCGGCTAACGCGCAGGGTGCGTTTTTGTTCTGGAATCACCCATCCTGGTCGGACCAGGCCCCGGATGGCAAACCGCCGGTATCACCGCAGCACCAGCGCTGGTTTTCGGAGAAGCTGCTACACGGCATCGAGGTGGTCAACGGCGTCTCGTACTCGCCCGAATCCTTTCAGCTTGCGCTTGACAATGATCTCGCGTTGATTGGTACCTCGGATGTGCATGATCTCATTGACTGGGATTACCTGCCGGAGCTAGGCGGTCATCGTCCAGTAACGCTTGTCTTCGCTACATCTGCACAGATGGCTGCCGTGCGTGCTGCGCTGTTTGCAAAGCGAACTGCGGTCTGGTTCCAGGACACCCTGCTGGGACGGCAGCGGGAGCTCGCCCCGCTGGTAAAGGCGAGCATTGTTGTAACGTCGGCACGCTATCTTCCAGAAACCACACTTGTTCAGGTGCGTCTTGAGAATCGCTCCAGCGTGCCGTTCGAGTTGCAGAATCTTTCGAATTTTGGCGACCAGAATAACCTCGGCGCCGTGACTTTACCGGCGCTTGGCGCGCTCACCCTTGAACTCGCGACAGGCGTGCGCCTTGCGGAAATCAGCTGGCCAGTCAGGGTTGTTAACGCGTATACCACGCCCAATAAGCAGCTGGTCATCACGCTCAGCACTCCGATCGCAGAGGCAGAGTGAGAATCGGTGATTCGGTGTCAGTCATTTCAGATCGATTTCAGTACCTCCAGGCTCCACCAAAAGCTTAAATTCCTCATATGTACGTGCTGGGCATTTTTTCATTTTTAATCTTAGTTGTTGGTGTTTAGTTCACGAATACCTCGCTACGTTTATTTGAGGCCTAAGTCGTCAAGATAGAACTTCATTTTTTGTTCTGGACAATGCACGGCGGAGTTATTATTCTATTTTTCCAATTACATACATAAAATTAAAAGAAGGCTAATTTGATTAATCAATTTTCTAAGGATAGCTGTCTCCTCCTCATCGATGTGCAAAAGGGTGTCGATGTTCTGTCTCATTGGGGTGGTAAAACTGGCCGCAGAAACAACCCTGAGGCTGAAGAAAATATGCTCGCGCTGTTATCTGAGTGGCGACAACATGGGTTGCCAGTTGCCTGGACTTTGCATGATTCTCGCGAAGCAGCCTCCCCATTAAAGCTTTCCGAGCCCGGAGGTGAGTTGAAACCAGGCTTTGAACTTGCCGCCAGCGATATAGTCGTTGAGAAAGATGTAAATAGCGGTTTTGTTGGGACATCGTTAGAGATTCTCCTGCGCAGAGCGGGCGTTCAAAGACTGGTGGTGGTTGGGTTTTTTACCAATTGTTGTGTTGAAACTACCATTAGAATGTCCGGAAATATGGGTTTTGACACCTACCTTGTGCCAGATTGTTGTGCAACAACAAATCGTATAGGGCCTGATGGTGCAGACTATGATCCGGAGCTGGTCCATTCAATGGCGGTGGCCAACCTACATCGCGAATTTTGTACTGCTCTTGAAATGAATCAAGCACTGAGTCTTGTTGCAGGGGATTTAGTAGACGCCGATCGTCGCCAGGGTAACGAATGAAAATCGAGTTGATAAACCGCAAAATCAGCAATTCATTCAATGTTTAAATCACAACCATGTCAGTAAAGATTTACGGCGTATCTTCAATGGTAGCACCCTTACATAGGGTTGCTTTACATGCCCCAGGAAATACGCTGCGAAACGCAGATACCCATCAATGGCATTATGGCGATAGCTTTGACCCAAAAGAGTTAGGCAAAGATTACCAAACATTTGTCTCGTATATTGAACGTGCCGGTATCGAAGTTTTGTGGATGCCAGAAAATACTGGGTCCGCCGATGCGATTTTTACCTATGATGCGTCTTTAATGACGCCTCAAGGTGCCATTTTGATGAACCCCGGGAAGACGCTTAGGAAAGGTGAGTCAGAATCACATCGACTTTTCTACCAGTCCATTAATATTCCAGTTATTGGGCAAGTGATGGGTGAAGCTACCTGCGAGGCCGGTGATACGCTTTGGTTAGATGATCAGACATTGCTTATCGGACGAGGCTACAGAACCAATGAGACCGGCATTATTCAGATGCAAAACATGCTCGGCAATCAAGGGGTAACCGTTTTAGCCTTTGATTTGCCCTGTTATAAGGGCGAACACGCATGCTTGCATCTAATGTCATTGATCAGCCTGTTGGCAGAGGACTTAGCGTTGGTGCACAAGGCGCTATTGCCTGTTGCATTAGCCCAGCTCTTAAGATCAAGAGGCTTTGAATTGCTTGAGGCGCCAGTAGATGAGTTCGAGGCCTCTGGTGGATTAAACCTTAATGTACTTACTCTTGCTCCGCGTCATGTTGTGGCAATTGATGGATGCGATAAAACGTTGTCACTGATGCACAATGCTGGCTGTAAAATCGATACCTTTAGTGGGGAATCACTTTGTATACCCTGTGAAGGTGGGCCAACATGTATGACGAGACCTATTCTGCGGGCATCTAATAAGTAAAAGTGCCTGTATTAGATTGTTTTTTATCGACTAAACCATGAAAGAACCAAGGGGTTTCTAGGAGCACCGATGAGTGCAATAACTAAAAAGATGGGGTTCTGGCAATGTTGGGGAATGTCAGTAGGCGTAATGATCGGCTCGGGTATCTTTTTACTACCTGCGGTGCTGGCACCCTACGGCTGGATCAGTTTGCTAGGTTGGTTATTGACCTCAGCAGGAACCATTGTATTGGCCCTCGTGTTGGCGAGATTGGCAGGTACTACCGATAATGCAGGCGGTCCTTATGCCTATGTGAAGGAATCTTTCGGCGATCTAGCCGGATTCTTAATAGGCTGGGGTTACTGGGTTGGCGTCGTGTTTGGAGTCACCGCTATAGCAATAGGTTTTGCAGGTTACATGGGGTCAGTATTCCCTATATTTGCGGCCAACAGCCTCACTCAGGCATTGGTGGCAGCCGGTGGCATTGGAGTACTAACTTGGGTAAATGTTAAAGGAGTATCTGAAGCCGCTTCTGTTCAGTTGGTGTTGACCATCCTTAAAATTATTCCGTTGGTTGTGATTATAGGTTTGGGGATTACCTACGGTGACATTGATAATTTCCCTTCGTTTAATCCGCAGGGGTTACCTATCGCTCAGGCATTGGCGACCACTGCGTTATTAACTATGTGGGCATTTATAGGTATAGAGGCCGCGGTCATTCCAACCACCGATGTAGAGAACCCCAAGAAAACGATCCCTATTGCGGTAGTGTCTGCAGCGCTTAGTGTGTCATTACTCTACGTGGGCGCGTCAATTGCTATTATGTTCTTGGTACCTTCCGACATATTGGCGGTATCAGAATCGCCCTTTGTTGATGCGGCCGCGCACATGGGCAGGGGAGGTGCACTATTGATAGGTGTAGGGGCCTTAATCTCCACAGCAGGTGCTTTGAATGGCAATATCTTTGTGATGGGGCAGATGCCCATGGCAATAGCTGCAGATGGTTTAGCCCCTGCGATAATTGCAAAGAAAAACAGGGGTGGAGCTCCAGCCGGAGTGCTTATGGTATCCAGTGTGTTTTCAACGGCTTTACTGGTGCTTAACTTCACCGATGGGCTAGTCGGCGCATTCTCTTTTCTAATTTCTATGTCGACTCTTTCAATTCTGGCGCCCTATGGGTTATCTGCTATGGCAGAATTCAAGCGTTCTTGGCTTAGCGCAAAAGGCTGGGCCGGGGTGGCTTTGTTGTCAGTCACCTATACTCTGATAGCCGCCGCAGGTTCTGGTTTGTATGTTCTGCTTTTAGGCCTAGGGTTGTTTTTGCTGGGTATTCCGCTATATAAATTTTTTCATGCAACCCTTCATACTTAAAAGGTTACATTCCACAAGCATACTTACTCACTAATCTCTTAGTATATTTCCTGCAAAAATTACGGGTCTTGGCAGTATGGAGGAAAGCGATTAGACGCCGCTGGACTGCACCAAAAATCAATCCCTCTCACGGGAGTGGGGGATTGGTTTTAGATACGATAATCTGGCGTCTTATTTCATGGCTTTATTTATGGAGCCTGAGTGGTTAGTCTGGCCGAACTCTTGGTGCGCTCTTATTAGCAAATGCCTCTAATCTTTCATTAGAAGCCGGCTGGGTGTTAACAATTCCCGCCATAACAGATTCTGCGTAGGCTGCATCCAACGCCGACATATTTTGCATGTGACTAATCGCAGAGCAAATAGCAAAATTAGATAAGGCTGGATTTTCTGCCGCTGTGCGGGCAATCGCCATGGCTTTCTCATCACTTGAGCCGTCGATAAGATACTGACACAAGCCCACTTGGAAGGCTTCTTCTTGCTTATAAACTCTGCCGGTCAACATCATATCGATCATGCGAGCTTTACCAACAAGGTCGGCAACACGAATAGTTGCGCCACCACCGGTAAATAGACCGCGTTGCCCTTCAGGCAAGGCAAAATAGGTGCTCTGATCAGCCACGCGAACGTGAGCGGCAGAGGCAAGCTCCAGGCCACCGCCAACTACTGCGCCTTTGAGTGCGGCTATGATTGGTACGCCGCCATATTCCATTTTATTAAAGGCTTCATGCCAACGCAGGCAAATATGCATAAATTCTTCAGGGCGACGCTGCTCATTGTGGTGTTCGACGAGGTCTAAACCAGCACAGAAATGGTCTCCTTCAGCTCGAAGCACTACGGCTCTGGCACCCATCCTAGGGAGCTTAGAGAAAACCTCGATCAACTCCTCAATAGTTTGAGCGTTCAGGGCATTACGCTTTGCTGGCCGCGACAGGACAACCTGCACAATACCGTCTTCGTCACCGATGAGAGTGAGATTTTCGAGATCAAAGTTATCGAGTTTTTCCAAAATAGTTTCTCCTAAATTACCTTAAGCGTCATAGTGTTAGATTGCATTCTTAGTAAGTTCTAAGAATGCGAGAGTTTAGTTAATTGACCAGCCCAGTCTAGCGCCATTATGTGGTTGAGTTTAATCGGCCGCTACGCGCCAGAGCCCGCAGCTCATATTTTTGAATTTTACCCGTCGCTGTTTTAGGTAATTCGCCAAAGATAACTTTTTTCGGACGTTTGAAGCCAGCGAGGTGAGCTCTGCAAAACACTTCAAGTTCCTTCTCTGTAACCTGGGCTCCTTCAAGGAGTTCTATAAAAGCAAGGGGCACTTCACCCCACTTGTCATCTGGCAGCGCGACCACCGCGGCGAGTGCTACGGCCTCATGCCTATGCAATACACTCTCAATTTCCACGGAAGAAATATTTTCACCACCGGAAATAATAATATCTTTTAAACGGTCTTTTATTTCGGCATAACCCTGGGGATGCATAACCGCTAAATCGCCAGTATGGAACCAACCATTTTTAAAGGATGCTGCGGTGTTATCGGCATCTTTCAAGTAGCCTTTCATCACCGTATTACCACGGATCAGTATTTCACCGATCGTTTGCGCGTCGGCGGGAACATCTTTCCGAGATTCCATGTCCACAATACGCATGCCTGCCGTCTGAACCATCGCGGCACCTTGCCTAGCCTTTAGTTTGGCTCTTGCTTCCTCATCGAGGTTATCCCAATCGGAATTCCAGGTAGACATGACAGTATGGCCATAGGTTTCAGTTAACCCATAGACCTGTGTGACATTGAAGCCTAATTTTTCTATGCCTTGCAATACCGATGCTGGTGGTGGGGCGCCTGCGGTCATCAATTCAACTCTATGCGGGCAAGAGAAATCTTTAGCTGCAGAAGAATTAAGCAGCATACTTAATACAATCGGCGCGCCGCCAAAGTGAGAAATATTATGCTCTAGAATAGTCGAAAAGATTTCCTCGGGGACAATCGCCCGGGTGCAAAACATGGTTCCTGCCAACGCGGTCATTGTCCACGCATGGCCCCATCCGTTGCAATGAAACATGGGTACAGTGTACAAATAATTAGGGTGACGCGGTAAATCCCAGTCGGTGATAGTTCCCATCGACATTAGATATGAGCCACGGTGATGGTATACCACACCCTTTGGCCGACCTGATGTGCCCGAGGTGTAGCTAAGGCCAATGGTATCCCATTCATTGGTTGGCATATCCCACTGAAACTTATCTGTGCCGGTCATTAAAAATGCTTCATAGTCAGTAGCGCCTATTACCGCTGGGTTAGCAGTGTTTTGCAGGTCTAAGATATCAATGACTAGTAAATCAGTGTCTCCAAGGATTTTAAGTGCATTTCTTACTTGGGGAGCAAGCTCGTAATCAACGATAAATACTTTCGCTTCTCCATGATCTAAAATATAAGCAATGGTCTCATCATCCAAGCGAGTATTAACCGTGTTCAATACGGCACCAGACATCGGGATGCCAAAGTGAGCTTCTACCATTTCGGGGGTATTTGCAGCCAAAACAGCGACCGTATCGCCTCTTCCAATACCAATCTTGTTCAGTGCTGAAGCAAGTTTTGTGCAGCGCTTATAGAACTCTTCCCAAGAATAGCTGCGCTCCCCATAAACAACTGCACGACGATTTGGAAACATCAGTGCAGTTCTTGGTAAAAATGAAAGCGGGGTTAAGGCTTCATAATTCGCTGCGGTTATAGCGAAGGCATCAAACTTGTTGTTGGTCATTTGTTTATCCCTATTACCGGGGGCTGGCCCTCATAAGTAGACTGCCAAACGGGTTCGTTTTAGCCAGTGGAGGCGCAATATGTCGAGCGATGCGTTCTGCGGGTACCCACGGAAACGCACTAACAGTAGCAGTTAAATCACCTAGATAACATTTTATAGCTAACTCTGTATCTAGCGCGGAGAGTTCAGTTGGAACGTTGGCAAAGCCAATATTTTTCCCAAGACGCGGCGAGAATATACAACGTGAAACATGGCCAACATTCTCATCACCGCTGAAAACAGGCCATGGCTGCTCAGGAGCAGAAGTGATGGGATCACCAGCAATCTCTATGCCCACTAGTTTTCTTGCAGGACCGATTTCTTTGATCTTCTTTAATGCCTCCTTGCCAATAAAATCAATGTCTTGATCAACATCAACCAGGCGGTCTAAGCCGATGGTATATGGGCAGTCATTTCTAGTGATGTCTGAGACATAGGAGAGCAAGCCTCCCTCAATACTGCGTATAGTATTTGGAGCTGCCGGTGCTATGTTGAACTCTTGACCGGCGTCTTTGACGATTGCCCATAATGCATCGCCACGTTTTCCATCACGAAGATAGAGCTCGTAGCTTATTTCGCCGCTCCATCCTGTTCGAGCAATCACCATTGGAATGCCGGCGAGTGAGGTTTCACGTGCGCGATAAAAGCGTAAATCATCGTGCTCGCCATTAAACAGTTTGTTAATGAGGGCGGGTGCTTTAGGTCCACATATCCCCAGAGGCGACACGTCAGGTTCAAAAACATTGACATCCAAGCCTGAATTAATAGCCACGCCTTGGATCCAAAGTAATACGTCGCCATCACCTGGAGACAACCAGAATTGATCGGGTTTTAATCTAAGAAGCACTGCATCATTAATCGCGCCACCATTGTGGCCTGTTAGGATCACATAGAGACAACGGCCAATTTCACATTTCTCCAGATTCCTTGGCGTTAGCAGACGAATAAACTCATAGGCATCGGGGCCGTTGATTTCAATCTGTCGTTCAACCGCCACATCCCACATAGTCACATCATTAATAAGACTATCATATTCACTCTCTTGTCCGGCATATGCCGTTGGAAAGTACATGTGGTTGTACACTGAAAACGCCTTGGCGCCATCTTTTCTAGTAGAGTTAAAGAAGGGTGATTTTCTTACTCTGGCTCCAAATGGAATGGCTGCAGTTTTATTCTCTTGCGACATGTTATTTCCCCTTTCAAGTCCCAATTTTTTGCGTCTTAATTCTAAAATTTCTAATAAGTGAGCTCTATGTCAGTTGAGCTTTATGATTTATCTTTTGGTCCTATCTCGGCATGATTACTCATTCCGAAGAATGACTCATCGTTGCTGCCTGTTTAAAAACTTCTTATGGACTCTATTAAGATACACGATATTAAGAACGAAGGACATCGAGCACCAGCAACAAATACAGCCCCTAAGGCATTGTTTTTTTTATTACTGGGGAGGAAATAAGTGGCCCACAGACCCCGCCATTATTTCTTTTATGGCCGGGCATAGCCGTATAGATAAACCGTGCTTTTTTAACTATGCTTAGGAAACCCAAACTGAGTTCTAGTCATGAATTGCTTTAGACTACCTAGCGACTACCATGTAGCCAAAATATCTTGGCCCATTATTCTATTTTCCTTTTCGATGACAAGTTTTTCACAGGAAGAATCTAATCCATCGACATTAACCTTAGATATTGATGGCAATGGTCAATATGACGCGTTAACTGATGGATTACTGCTGCTTAGAGGCATGTTTGGTCTAGATGGAGAGCCTCTCATTACGGGAGCGATTGCATCCAATGCCGACTATAAGTCAGCGGTAGATATTGAATCTAGAATTGAGAAGCTAGGTGACCTTGCTGATATTGATGGTGACGGACAGATTGATGCATTAACTGATGGTTTGCTTACCTTGCGATACCTGTTTGGCTTGGAAGGCGATCCGCTGGTTAACGGTGTTATGACAGGGGATGCAATACGTGATACGGCAGCCGAGATTGAAGCTCATTTAAAGACGCTGATGCCCGCTTTTCCCGACGACCAAATAATCTATGGCACGGACAATTCAGACACCTTATATGCTGGCCCAGGGAATGATATTTTATACGGCCTTGGTGGAAGAGATCTTCTATATGGAGAAGCGGGAAATGACATTATCGACGGCGGAAGTGGCCAAGATAAGCTTTATGGTGGCGATGACAACGATACTTTATATGGTTCTGACAGTTTCGACGAGTTATATGGCGGGAATGGCGACGATATTCTTGATGGTGGCGACGGTAAAGATCAGCTTTACGGCGGCAGTGGCCACGATATTTTTATCGCTCGTCCAGGCGATGGTTCAGATGGCTTTATAACTACAAGCGCTATTCATGATTTTGAAGATGGAGTTGATAAGATTCGCTTAGACGGTGGTTTGAATTTCTCTAATCTTTCTATAGCACAGGGCACTAAAGGCTCATTTTATGCTGGCGGATACATTCATTATTACGATTACACAGGCCACACTTTACTAAGAGCGGGTAATGAATATTTATTTATGATGCTCGACACTCACCATAGCGATATTTCAGCAGAAGATTTTAACTAAAGATAATCTTTAGGGCTCCAATAACGCCGCCCAGCCTTAAGGCGGATTCACAACGCCGGCGGATTATAAAAATATGGTCTGTTATGGTTTTACAGAAAGAGATCGTTACCGGAATAATTGTTTTATAACAATTTATAGATAAATCGACATATTTTATCTACTCTTAGCTAAAGTACTCGGAATTGTTGTTATGGATTATTCTAGGTTACCGAATTACCTTGCGAAGAGACTCTGTGTTGCTGCTCTGCTTATGATGACGAGTGCATGGGCATACGAAGAAGCAGATTTTTTGAGGGTTGAAAAACTTAAGCGATGTCAGAATTGCTCTTTAAGTTATGTTGACTTTGAGGGAGCTGATCTTACTGGAGTTGAGCTTTCTGGAGCTAAGCTTACTGGTGCTTATTTTGCTGGCGCCAACCTTTCTTTTGCTAATCTTGCGGGAGCTGACCTTACCACTGCTAGCCTTTTTGAGGCTAACCTTAGCGGAGCTAACCTTTCTCTTGCTAACCTTACTGCAGCGGACCTTAATGGCGCTAATCTTTCTGATGCTGATCTCACTGGTGCTATCCTTTCTGGTGCTGATCTTTACGGCGCGACGTTCTGCCGAACCCAAATGCCTTCGGGAGAGCTTAACGATAAAGGCTGCGAATAGATCGAGGTGGTTTTAAGAAGCATTTCGGCCCTTTCTTCTACAGATTATTGACGACTCTAGGGCGGTGGTGTTCCGGCAACGGCTACTGAAATGGCTTGGGGCTCACCCATTTGGCATACAGCTAGCCAACAATAAGCTAAACTCTTTAAAGCGGCTCACTGACCGTATAATAAGAGAATATAAAAATGCTAAATAGGCACTTTAGATACCGACACTGTTTTTGGATGCTGATGTTGGGACTGGTACTAACATCCTGTTCAGACCAAACAATGGAGGCGTCCAGTGAGGATTTCAGTTCTGCCGCCGACATTCTTTCCGATGAGCGTGCCCTGGCGCAAACTGCTGAAATCGATCGACTCCTTAAGGATGACCCCAGGACAACAATCTTTCCGCTAAAGAACGTCTTTGAAACAGAAACTGAATTATTAGTGCGTGAAGAGGCTTCTGTTACCGATTATACGATCGAAGATGAAAGCCAAATCGAGCGGAGTGCCTATTTTGGTGACTTGCATGTGCACACCGCATACTCTTTTGATGGTTATGCTTTTGGCACGTTAGCAACCCCTTATGATGCCTATCGTTTTGCCAAAGGCGAGGCGATCAAAAATCCCGGCGGCTACAATATGCAACTATCACGGCCGATGGATTTTTATGCTGTTACCGACCACGCGATGTTTTTAGGTCTGGTTAAAGCGGCTGCAGACACCAGTACAGCCTTCTCAAAAAATGAATTCTCAGAACCTTATAACGACCTAAATGCGCCTGACAACTTCGGCACTGGTTTCATTAGTTCCTTGAAGCGTTTACTGGCATTCTCAGGTTTCTTGCCTGATGCAGTTGCAGCCGTATTAGAAGGAGATTTAGATCGTAAAGAAGTGCTCGATGTCGTAAGGAGTGCATGGGACGATACTATTGACGCTGCAGACCAATTTAATGATCCTGGTAAGTTCACCACGTTCGCCGCCTATGAATACACCACCAGCACTAGCGACATGGGCAACTTGCATAGAAATGTTATATTTTCTGGAAGTGATCGATTACCTCGTGAGCCGTTTTCTCGCTTTCATTCCGATAACCCAGAAGATCTTTGGGATTGGATGGATGAGCTCAGGGAAAAAGGTGTTGAGAGCCTTGCTATACCGCATAATTCTAATGCCTCCAATGGCCAGATGTTTAAACGGGTAGACTGGGCTAGTAGGCCTTTTGATGATGCTTATGTAGAAAAGCGCAGCAGAAATGAACCGCTGGTTGAAATAACGCAGATAAAAGGTACTTCAGAAACCCACCCTAGTTTATCAACTCGAGATGAATGGGCTGGTTTCGAGATCATGCCTTATCGGGTTGCAACAGGGGCAATAAGTAAACCGCAGGGATCCTATGTGCGTGAGGCTCTGCTTAATGGTTTGACCCTTGAGCAACAAGGGGTCAAAAATCCGTATAAGTTTGGCTTTATTGGGTCAAGTGATACCCATTCAGCGGCAAGCCAAAACGATGAGTCAGCTTTTGCATCAAAATTAGGGATATTATCGTCTACTGCCGAACAGCGGGGCTCGATACCGCGAGAAGGGCTTGGTGGAGAGTTTACCTACTATGCGTCGAAAATAGCGACCACGCTAAACCCAACCCCACTGGGGAAACACATGTATGTTAAGATCGATGGCAGTGTCTATACCGGCGGCGCCACGCCAACTTTTGGAGCCTCAGGCTTGGCTGCTGCATGGGCTGAGGAAAACACCCGAGAGTCGCTGTATAATGCCTTTCGCCGAAAGGAAGTATTCGCCACTTCAGGCCCACGTATTCGACTCCGTTTCTTTGCAGGTTATGGGTTTGATAACACCATGTTAACAAGTGCTGATGGTGTGGAGCAGGCGTACGCTAATGGCGTCAGTATGGGAGGCACTCTCTTGGCTAAAGAAAGTGCATCAACTGCTCCTAGCTCACCGAGCTTTTTAATTATGGCCTCAGCCGACCCAGAAAATGCCCCCCTGCAGCGGATACAGATAGTTAAGGGCTGGATTGATACCGATGGCAACACTCATGAAGATGTTATCGATGTATCATGCGCCGGTAATGCAGAGGTGAACACCAAAACAAACCGCTGTCCTGACAATGGTGCCAGAGTGGATATTACCGACTGTTCTATCAATTTAGAAACTGGTGCGGCGCAACTATCGACCCTATGGCATGATCCAGACTTTAGGGCTGATCAGCGGGCTTTTTATTATGCACGCGCGTTAGAAAATCCAACCTGTCGTTGGTCGACCTGGGATGCTATCCGTGCTGGTGTTGTACCCAGACCCGATTTGGCTGCCACAATCCAGGAGCGCGCTTGGTCTTCGCCTATTCATTACATGGCTCAGTAGCAGAAAAAACAACAACAAGCGAAAATGGATGTGTAATGAAGCAATCTCTCGACAAGACTGTGCTGCTTAATGACCGAGAGGTTATAGAGCGTATTTTTAGTCATATTGACAATAACACTACAGATTTAGGTGAAACAGTCTGGAGAGAGCCTGTTGAGCATTATCAGTCCCAAGAGAGATTTGACGCTGAAATTGCCTTATTAAGACGTCTTGCTGTGCCGTATTGCCCGTCAGTCGCATTACCAGACAAGGGCAGTTACATTGCCCGTAAAGCGGCCGGAACGCCACTGGTTGTGGTACGTGGCCTTGATGGCATTGTGCGCGCTTTTATCAATGCCTGTCGGCATCGTGGCATGCAGGTTGCCAAAGGTAGTGGTTGTTCTCGATCTTTTGTCTGCCCTTATCATGCCTGGACCTATAACCTGGAAGGCAACCTTAAAAGCATCCCAGGACAGGAGGGTTTTCCTGGTGTTAATCCAGATGAGCACGGCTTAGTGGAAGTCAGCGCCAAGGAAAAGGGCGGTATTGTGTATGTGATGCAAGAGGGTCATATCACCGAAGAGATGCTAGACGATAAGCTTGATTATTTTACTCCAGAGCAGGCGTTATTTGAACAAGGTGATCTAACGGATGAGGCTAATTGGAAGTTGCTCACTGAGACATTGATGGAGGGATACCATATTAAGTCCCTGCACAAAGAGACTTTTTATCCTTATGGTCTTGATAATGTCACGCTGGTGGAAAATTTTGGGCCTAATTCAAGAGTGATATTTCCGTTTCGGCGAATTGAAAAGTTACGGGAGATAGCGCCTGAAGAACGATGTATTGACGGGCTAGTAACCTCTGTTTATCTGCTCTTCCCCAATGCTAGTGTCGCTGTATTATCAAAGCACACCAGTCTGGTTATTCTTGAGCCCCTAAGCCCAACCCGATCCAAATGGGTCGTTTACCGGATGATTAACAAAGATAGCGAAGGCCATACAATTACGGTGGACGAAGCCATGCGCGATGCACTTTTTGTTAATGAGTCAGGTCAAGATGAAGACCGCGAGGCGGCCTGCGCTATACAAGAGTCTGCGGGAAGTGGCGCCAATAGCCATTTTACATTTGGTTATTTTGAAAAGGCCATCGTTAATTTTCACCAACATCTGAGCCATCACCTAGACTCTAAATAGTATTCGGCTGTAGATGTTGTTCAAAAATAACATATATCGTTCTGGCGACAATGATTTACTACAAAACAGTTGATTATGGTGACTTCAATTACAAATAAGAGCTGTGACAGTTGAACGGTACTGAAACAACCTGCCATTGAATATAATAAAAAGCTCTAAAACCTAAGAGAGTTTTAGAGCTTTTATATGTCTTTAAGCTTATTGTAAGTCTAGTTAGTAGCCGCCTTGATATTCATGGACGAATACATTCTAGAGTTTGTGCAAGACTCTATTACTTCATTTAGCGCCACGTCTTCATCTGACCCATTGATTTCTGCCCAGTAAAGGTCTGAGGCTTCGCCAAGTTCCGATACTTTATTAGCATATAAGGTATAAACATAATCATAATCACCTTGGGTGCCACCAGCGGCTGGGAAGATCATTTTTCGGCCCAAGTTGTCGCCTTTTTCCTTTGCAGCTATGGCAAACTCTTTATAAGCATCAAATGCTTGCCTGCCAGATACACCTTCCTTTAGCTTGCAGTCAGAGTATCTAACCATCCCAATGGTGCCTTCTCCTTTAGGTTCAGAGATGGGCCACTGCCATGTGTCGATTACCTGGTGGTTAGTGACTGGCAATTTGCTCATCAACTCGCCGCCATTTGCAAGCCAGTTTTCTAGCCCTTTATATTGTGCTGTTGATGTCGGCCATATATTCAGCCAAACTATATCCGAAGCAGCGGTGTTTTGAATAAAGTAGGGCACCATAATTGAGGTAGACATACTCGCATAGAGCCCAGATTTATTTTGCCAGTCTTCGAATTTACCGGCCCACGCTAATAGGTCACCCATATCTTTTCTTTCATTATATTTACCCGCGTAATATTCAGCTTTATTGGCTACAGGCTCGTGTTTGTATGACTCTTGCGCGTATGAAAATGCTGAACATAATGCTGCTAATAAAAATATTATCTTTTTCATGAGTTACCCTCTAGTGTGGTTTTTCGATTATGTGATCTTAAATAGTAACACAGAATAATTTCCTTGCATTGTCGCCAATACATACCTTTAACTGAATCAACTTTTCAATAAGCGTCTATACTAATTTAAAAGTGACAGGTTTATATGACGGAGAGTTGGAGTGATAAGTTGAGGTGTGAATTGACCTCTATACAGAAAACGAGCGTGAATAGGTCCATAGGCATGATTATATTTTTAGTCGTGCTATTTAATGGCCAAAATCAGTGCCCCAGCTGATAGCCTGTTATAGAATACATTTTTGTTTCTAGAATGGAATTTTATAATGGGCAGAGCCTATCAAAACCGCAAAGACTCCATGGCGAAAACATCAGACGCCAAAGCAAAAGTTTATAGCAAATATGGTCGCGAGATTTATGTGATTGCTAAGGCTGGCGGGTTAGATCCTACTGGCAATTTAAGTCTGCGCAGTATTATTGAGCGCGCTAAGAAAGATCAGGTGCCCTCGCATGTTATCGAAAAAGCCATTGAGAAAGCTAAAGGTGGAGCCGGAGAGAATTTTGAGCTAGCTCGTTACGAAGGGTATGGCCCAGGTAACTGTATGGTTATTATTGAATGTTTAACGGACAACCCAAGTCGCACATTTAATGATGTACGACTGTGCTTCAGCAAGACCAAAACCAAGATAGGCACCCAAGGTTCTGTTAGCCATATGTTTGATCATCTCACTATTTTGATGTTTTCTGGCCAGGACGAGGAGGCTGTGCTAGATGCTTTGTTATTGGCTAATGTTGATGTCGCGGATATTGAAAACGAGGAGGGCATGCTAACCGTCTTTGCGCCGCACACAGAGTCATTTAAAGCTAAGAAGTCGTTGAGCGACGCTTTTGGTGAAATAGAGTATGAGGTTGATGAAATTCAGTTTATTGCACAAAACACAGCCCCACTGGTGGGTGATGACGTCGAAACATTTGAAACATTTACCGCAATGCTGAATGATCTAGATGATGTGCAGAGTATTTATCATAACGTAGAATAAACGTTGGGAGTTATGTACTTCGTTAAACTTAAGATCAGGGGCTAAATGATGCAGATAAAAACAAAAATTCTAGGGTTAATGCTTTGCCTTTCTTATGTTCCTACTAGTGCTGCCAGCACTGAGCAATTACAAGCCCAACTGGATAATGATCTAGAGCCACTCATGAAAAAGGTCGTCGAATGGCGACATGATTTACATCAATTTCCCGAGTTATCTAACAGAGAGTTTAAGACGTCAAAGAAGGTTGAGGATCATCTTCGAAGTTTAGGGCTCAAGGTTACAACAGGGATCGCTCATACCGGCGTCGTTGCAATTCTTAAAGGTGGCAAACCCGGACCTTTGGTGGCTTTGCGAGCTGACATGGACGGCTTGCCGGTCAGGGAAATGACAGGTTTATCATTTGCGTCGGCGCAAACAGATACCTACAACGGTCAAGAGGTTGGGGTGATGCATGCCTGTGGTCATGATGCGCATGTTGCTATTTTAATGGGTGTGGCAGAGTTTTTGACGTCGGTGCGAGATGAGCTAGCAGGTAGTGTGATGTTTATATTCCAGCCCGCCGAAGAGGGTGCGCCAGTCGGCGAGGAGGGTGGTGCCGCATTAATGCTAAAGGAAGGAATCTGGAAGATCAATAAACCTGACGTTATCTTTGGATTGCACGTGACCAATGCGCCTCACGGCATTATTGGCTATCGAGAGGGTCCATTTATGGCTGCATCCGATGCATGGAAATTTACGATTAAAGGGCGTCAAGCGCATGGTTCTACCCCATGGGAATCCATAGATCCCATTATGGTTGCCTTTCAGATTGGCACTAATATACAAACTATTGTGTCGAGAAAGCTGAACTTAACTGAATCTCCTGCGGTCATTTCAGTGGGCAGTATTCATGGTGGTGTGAGAAGCAATATCATCCCCGACGTTGTTGAGATGGAGGGAACCATAAGAACCTTCGATCCTGCTATTAGGGAACAAATACTTATTGAGATGCGAAAAATAGCTGAAACTACCGCCGCGATGGCAGGCGCCACGGTTGAGGTGTTGCTCCCTAATGGCGATAACTACCCGGTAACCGTTAATGATCCGGATCTAACGCAGAGGGTATTGCCTACACTGAGAGATATCGTTGGCAAAGACATGGTATATAGGTCAGGCCGCAGCATGGGTGCTGAAGACTTTAGTTTCTTTGCTCAGCAGGTTCCGGGCTTTTATTTTTACTTAGGGGTCAATAAGATTGGAGCCGACCTCGCAAGCACCGCGGGTAATCATTCCCCATTGTTCATCATCGACGATGGCGCATTGCCGGTGGGTGTTAAAGCCCTGGCGCACCTGACGATCGAGTATCTTAATGGCGGAATGTAGTCGGTTAGCCACCTTAGCGTAAAGATTAACTCCAACTAAAAAGGAAATTAATTGTGATGGGATCTAAGTCAGTCAGTTTAGGTATAATCATTAAATGTAGGGGTCTACTGTTGATTTACGCTGTTTTTATAGCGGCCAATACTACGGCAGACACCCAGGTCATTCATGCCGGAACACTGCTTGCTGTCCCCGGTCAAGATCCGCTATCCCAGCAGACGATAGTCATTGAAAATGGCAAAATCGTGGATGTAAAAGATGGCTTTATTGAGATTAAAGCAATAAACGAAAATGCGGAGCTAATTGACTTGTCCTCGAGCTTTGTCATGCCTGGCTTGATGGATATGCATGTCCACCTGCAGAGCGAACTAGGACCAAATAACGATAGAGAAGCGCTGCGTATGTCTGGATCTGATGTTGCCATGGCCAGCATACATTATGCGCATAAAACACTCATGGCGGGCTTTACCACAGTGCGGGATCTTGGCGCCCGACCAGAGCAGCTTTATGCGCTGCGGGACGCCATTGAGAAGGGATGGGTCGAAGGCCCTCGAATCATTGCGTCTGGAGGTGTTTCAGTCACAGGAGGACATGGTGACATTGATGGAGTAAGCCCAGATCTACTCGACATGTACACTGCTAAGACCATTTGTGATGGTCCTTATGACTGCCGCAGGGCAACACGCAGAGCGATCAAGTTTGGTGCCGATATTATAAAAATCACCTCAACCGGCGGAGTGTTGTCCGATACCAACACTGGGACTGCCCAGCAAATGGAGATTGACGAATTAAAGGAGGTTGTTAACACCGCTCATTCTTTAGGCCGAAAGGTGGCCAGCCATGCTCATGGTGCAGACGGCATTAATGCAGCACTTAGAGCCGGTGTTGATAGCATCGAGCATGGTAGTTATGCCAACAAGGAAAGCATACGGTTGTTTAAGAAAAACGGTGCCTATCTTGTACCCACACTGCTAGCGGGTAATACCGTCCTGACCATGGCCCAGCATAGTGATTTCATGTCTGATGTTATTAAAAGTAAGGCAGTTAACGTTGCTAGCGCGATGACATCCAACTTCAGCAAAGCTCATCAAGCGGGTGTTAAAATAGCTTATGGCACCGATAGTGGTGTTTCTCGTCACGGCACTAATGCGCAAGAAGCGGTGTTAATGTTCAATGCTGGTATGAGTGCGGCTGATATTTTAAAGTCTGCAACGGTCAGTGCTGCAGATTTAATTGATCACAGTGATGTGCTGGGTTCTATTGAAGCCAATAAACATGCTGATATTATTGCAACGAATGGAAGCCCGTTGGCTGACATTCAGGAATTACTAGACGTTGATTTTGTCATGAAAGCAGGAAAAGTAATAAAGTATAACAAACCCGATTAATAACCTAAGGACTTAATGTGAACACAACTCTATTTAAAATTATTGCCATTGTCCCCGGCATTCCTTTGCTAGCGAATGCACTTTTGTTTATCGTGAAGCCGAGTGCGGTGGTTGCTGATCTTGGGATGCCCCTACTTGATGGTATAGGCAGAAGCACTCAGCTTGCCGATCTAGGTGCTTTTTTTGCATTTTCTGCTGTCATTATTATATATGGCGTTATTAAGTCTAAAAGTGGATTGCTACGTTTAGCCGCTTTACTGCTTGGCATGGCTGCAGTTCTTAGAGTGTTTGCTTGGGTAGCCCACGGCGCAGATTTAGCCACTAGTTTAATTGCAGCTGAAGCAGTCTTGGTGGTTTGGTTGGTCGCGTCCGCTGCCTATATGGATAAGTTAGCACCCTCTAGTCATAGTGCTGAGGCAAAAAGATGAAAGTAGTTAGATGGATTTTGGGTCAGGTTATATTGCTTCTCGATGCGCTTACTTCACCTAAACCTGTGGTAAGAGAAGTATCTGCACAGAAGGTGATAGATGATGTTACCGCTAGTATGGCTATGTACCAGTTCAAGACCTGCCCATTTTGCGTAAAGGTCCGCCGAGAGCTTAAACGGCACTCGCTGAATATAGAACTACGTGATGCGAAAAATGACCTCGACATTAAGTCTGAATTGGTGCGAGAGGGCGGACGGCACAAAGTTCCTTGTTTACGTACCGACAATGCAGATGGCACTGTTCATTGGCTCTATGAGTCTAATGACATCATTGAGCATCTTAAAAAGGAGTTCAAGCTAGTCTAATGGCCAAGTAGCACATACTTGGCTCAGACTTTCGGTCGTGCCAGCAGGTACGCCGCGTATGCACCTAGAAGACCGCAGGTCGCTACAATCAAATAATAGATCTTATAACCAAGCCCGCCTGGATAATTTTCTATTAGCGGTGCACTAAGAAGTGGTAGATAAACTTCAGGAAAATAGCCGATCACTGAAATAATGCCGATGGCTAGGCCCTTGATCTTATTAGGAACGTTGCATCCACCTAATGTGGCCCAGTAGAGGCCTCGAACACCGTAGGTAAGTAATCCAATCAGTAGCACCAGCACTATCATTAGCAGGGCGGCAGAGCTTGCAGGTACAAATGCCATCATTGCTAATGACAATGAGGCTAGCACCAAGAGTATTGACAGTACTTTTTCGGGATTAAGCCAGTCGCCAATGAAACCCGCAGCAATGCCGCCAATCGGTCTCATCCATAGTTTCGCGACGGTGATGTATCCGACCATAACCGCAGTGAGACTAAAGTTTTGCTGTAAGTACGCGGAGAAGGAATATGTCGCATAAAACAACTGGTAACCGCACACGATACAGATAGCACATAGCCATATTTCACGACGACTGAGAACGTCCTTTAAATCGTCAATGAATACGCTCTTAACTGACTCCTCAGATGTATCCGTGTCCTCTTCTCGATCATCAAGTAGCCAGTAAACTAGGGGTGATACGACGAGAAGAACAGCCACATACAGGTAAATAACTTGCTGCAGGGCCATCTTTGTTGCTCCGGCGTCTTGGCTTAAGATGTAGGCAAATAGCGCTATTGCAAAAGTGGCTAATAGTGCTTCAACCAACCCGCGGCCGCCATCAAGAATACCAAAGAATCTACCCTGTTGATCTTTATCTGCCAGCATGGCTACCAGCTTAATATGCGCAGACCAAAAAGTGAGCCCTGTCGCCACGCCCCAAGCGCCATAGATGACTAATAGCGATGAGTAGGAGGGCATGGTGGAAAACCATAGTCCTAGTAAAGCGGTTGCCAGCAAAGAGAATGAGAGTAATTTACGCGACGAAAATCGATCCGCTAGCCAGCCACTGGGTATATAAGTAACCATGAAAATAATACCAAGCATTGAACTGCAGTAACGGAGTTGTGTCTGGGTAATACTAAAGGCTTCCAATATCGACAGTTCGAAATTTTGCCGAAGATAGAGTAGGGGATAAATCGCTCCTGCCGCCACAACGATGAGTGCGAGCTGACTATAGCTGCGAAAATTAGCTGACCGATAAGACAACAAAGGAAACCCTCAATGAGATGTATCACCCTAGTGTAGCTTTGATGTCCAGTATGACCAAGTAAAGTGTTCAATTTGAGTGTGGCCCTGTTAACACCGACTAGTACTCTAAGCCCCAAATAATAACTAGTTGGCATAACAGTGCCCCGCAGTCAGCGTCAAGTTGTCGGTTGTTGGTATATCAAAGGTACTTGCTGGACTGGACGTGCATCGGTGATAATTGAGACAATATTACGCACAGCCGACTATTAAAAGAAGAAAAAACTATGATCTCAAATCAACAAAAGCCGATCAATTCAGGATTTGGTGCAAAAAGTGAACCGACTCAGGTATTGGCCGATATAGATTTATCAGGAAAAGTTGCGGTAGTCACCGGTGGCTATTCAGGCATAGGTCTTGAAACAGTTCGCGGTCTTGTTGGTTGTGGTGCACGGGTGCTGGTTCCTGCTAGACGCCTCGATGTGGCGCGGGAAGCACTCAAGGATCTGGTCGCAGAGGGCGATGTCATTGCCCTTGATCTAGCAGACATTAACTCCGTTCGCGCTTGTGTAGCGAGTATTACCTCTGTTGTGAAATCGATCGACATCTTGATTAATAATGCCGGTGTTATGGCATGCCCTGAGACTCGCGTAGGCGGTGGCTGGGAGCTGCAGTTTGCAGCAAATCATCTTGGCCACTTTGCACTCACCCTAGGGTTGCTCCCGGCGCTAAAAATGTCTGGAAATGCAAGGGTCGTGGCGCTGTCTTCTACGGGTCATAAGTTATCGGCAATTCGTTGGGACGATATCCACTTTACCAGCGAATATGACAAGTGGCAGGCCTATGGGCAGTCGAAAACTGCAGATAGTTTATTTGCCGTAGCGCTTGACCAACGCATGAAAGACAGCGGCATTAGAGCCTTTGCGGTCCATCCTGGGGGAATAATGACGCCATTGCAGCGTCATCTTGATCTTCAGGAAATGGTGGCACTTGGCTGGCTTGCTGAAGATGGCCAGCCGTCAGAGATGGCAGCAGCTATGTTTAAAACCCCCTCGCAGGGCGCGACTACATCATTGTGGGCAGCAACTAGCCCCCAACTTGATGCCATTGGCGGTGTTTACTGTGAAAACTGTGACGTCGCGGTGATGCAGCAAGACACTCCGGGCGGGCGCTATTTCGGTGTAGCTCCTTGGGCGGTGGAAAGTGAACAAGCAGAACGGCTTTGGACAGTTAGTGAGGAGTTCTTAGCCTAGTGTCAAAAGATAGCCTATAGCGTCTAGTTAAGCGTATTGTTGACAAAAACAATGATTTTTTCCGCAAGAATTTCTGTTGATGATGGCGACATCAGATCGCCTGCTAACGCATGAAAATCAGGGTCTTCCGTGGCGTTAAATTCAACAAGTTCTTTTTGTTTAGAACCTAATCGTGCAAAAGTGTCTATAACAGCAGGAACGCTAATGGTTTTGTCCTTAGAGGAATAAATCATCTGTGTCGGCGTATTAATGTTTTCAATGTCAGCGTCATTGACTATTTTGAGCAGCCCAATTAAGGGAAGTATTGAACTCGTTGCATAATCATTCGCCCAGTATTTTTCATGCAGCGGATGTTTTGACTCCCAGTGCCGAACCTTACCAATCAAAGCCTCAGCAATATGTTGGCCCCAGGGCCACAGAAGCATACTCATCTCACTGTTGGCACTGTAAAAATTGGGGGACAGAAGAATCATCGCGCTTAGATCTGTATTAGTCGACTGTAAGGCAACCCATGTTGCTAGTGTAGACCCCGTGGAAGTGCCGATTAAGATAACCTTGTCACCGAGTCTGCGACCGATTTCAAGTGCCTCACTTGCATCATTCGCCCAGCCATTGACACTTCCATCAACCATACCCGCTCCGCCACGGCCATGACCGGTCAAGCGAGTATAAAATAGGTTAGCGTTGAGTGATGTAGCAACCATGTCAGCTAAGGGCGATAATTCTTGCCGAGTTGCTGAAAAACCATGGATCGAAACGATCGAAACAGGGGTTTTCCCACCTGCTTTTCCAGCCCACATAATGGTTTTTTCGGTACCCTCGGTAATATCATCAAAGCGGGCTTCTGACTCGGCTAAATACCGGTCTAAATTATCTGGAAGGATTATCTCGCCTAAGGCAATGTCTATGTTGACGCGAGGCCCAAGTATGCCCACGGCAGTGAAGAGGGCTAGAACCAGAGCTAAGGCGTGCTTTTTTTTCATAGATTAATCTTGTTCCTCTATGCTCTCTAAACCCATTACCGCTAGGGGCTTAACCATTGCGCCGTAGCCCAACGCGGCTTGACTAGACGCATTACCATCAGCACCGCGTTTGGCAACACCCTGAGTAATGGCGGCCAATCGAAAGCAGCTAAATGCTAAGTAAAAGCTCCAATGATCAATCTTATCGATACCCATGCGCTTGCAGTAGCTGGCAACATATTCTTCTTCTGTCGGGATCCCAAGCGCTTGAGCATCAATGCCACCAAGACCGGACATAACGTTTTTGATGTCACGCACAGGTAGCCGCAGGCCCATACATTGGTACGCAAGATCAGCGTAGGGGTGGCCAAGTGTAGAGAGTTCCCAGTCCAATACTGCAACTATTTGCTCATCATCTTTACTGAACATTAGGTTATCTAAGCGATAGTCACCGTGTACCAAGGAAACCTTGCCATCGTCTTCAGGAATATTGTCACCAAGCCAGTCAATTAAGCGATCCATTTCTGGAATAACGGTCATCTCTGATGCCTGGTATTGACTAGACCAGCGATTGAATTGACGCTCGTAATAGTTACCTGGACGGCCGTAGTCGGCCAAACCTACTTTTTCGACATCTACGCTGTGGATGGCAGCGAGGACTCGATTCATCTCGTCATACATTTTCGCGCGCTGTTTATTATTGGTGGCACTATCAAGCTTTGACGCCCAGTGAATATTACCGTCACAAAATTCCATCACATAAAACATTGAGCCTATAATATTTGGATCTTCACACAGATGATGGGCCTCTGCCACGGGTACACAGGTATTGGCCAGGGCGCTAATGACACGAAACTCACGGTCTACAGCGTGCGCTGACTTAAGTAGCTTGCCTGGAGGCTGGCGTCGCAGTACATAACTACCTGAGGCTGCATCTATCCTAAAAGTTGGGTTGGACTGCCCGCCGGGGAATTTTTTCGCTGTGAGTGGACCCTCAAAGCCTGGCATATTTGCTTCAAGATATTTTTCTAGGGTAACTTCATTTAGCGAACTGACTTGGGACATGCGCACCTCTAATAGGAATGAAAGGAAAAACTTAGGTCGAGCCAATCTGTCGTCGACCTATAGGGTAAAACCACCATCTACCACGATGCATTCACCGGTGGTGTAACTTGATGCATCTGACACCAAGTAAAGTACGGTTCCCGCCATTTCATCTGGCTCGGCATGCCGGTGCAGAGGGATGGTTTTAATCGCCGCCTGCAATATTTTTTCATCGGCGAAGAGTGCGCCAGCAAATTTAGTCTTAGTGAGACCGGGAAGTAGGGCATTTACGCGTATTCCATGGCGCCCACACTCTTTGGCAAAGGATTGAGTCATGTTGACGACAGCGGCCTTAGATATAGAGTAGATTCCTTGCATAGGGCCGGGCTTCAAGGCGTTAATTGAAGCAGTATTCACAATGCTACCACCGCCGTTGTCACGCATTAATTTACCACCTTCGACACACATAAAAAAGTATCCGCGAATATTGACGTCGACGGTCTTTGTGTAGGCGCCAAGATCGGTATCCAAAATATCACCAAAGTAGGGATTGGTTGCGGCATTATTGATAAGGATATCGAGCTTGCCATGAGCCTGCTTGATATGCGCAAAACAGCTGCTAATGTCGTCCATATTGCCAACATGGCAGGCCAAGGCTTCGGCACTTCCACCTGCAGCAATAATGGTATCAGCGACGATCTGGCAATCATCTAGTTTTCGGCTGGACACAATAACGTGAGCACCTTGTTCGCCGAGTAGTTTGGCGATGGACTCACCGATTCCACGGCTGGCGCCAGTTACTAATGCAATTTTTCCGGTCAGATCAAATAAATTTGTAGCCATTACTGTGGTTACTCCAAGTTAGTTTTATAGGCCTGTTAAGCGCTGGTTAATAATTGTATCGGCTTCCGCCATGATATTGTCGATCAGTTGTTTTACCGTAGGTTTGTCGTGAATTAGACCTGCAACCATACCGCAGGACCAAGCGCCAGCATTCATGTCGCCAGTTTTCATGATTTTCGGGTAGACGCCAGCGACTTCCTCAACAATGTCTTCAAATTTTAAGTCAGCGCCTAATGCCGCTTCTTTTTCTAATAAGCGCTCCACAGCCGGATTATTAAGTACTCGCTCAGTATTGCGAAGAGAGCGCATGACTAATCGGGTATCTAACTCAGATGCGTTAATAATGGCCTGCTTAACATTTTCATGCACAGGGGCTTCTTCGGTGACAATAAATCGAGTACCCATATTCATTCCCTCAGCGCCCATCGCGAGTGATGCGACCAAACTGCGGCCATCAGCCATACCACCGGACGAGACAAAAGGAATGGTTAATTCATCAGCGGCTCTTGGCAGCAGGATAAAGTTAGGGACATCATCTTCCCCTGGGTGCCCGCCGCACTCAAAACCATCTACTGACACCGCGTCGCAGCCAATAGACTCTGCCTTTAGCGCATGACGAACAGAGGTGCATTTATGGATGACTTTAATGCCGTTTTCTTTGAGTATGGGTAGCCACTTCGCTGGGTTGTTGCCGGCGGTTTCAACCACCTTAACACCACCGTCGATAATAGACTGAATCAATCCAGGGTAGTCGGGAGGTGTGAGAGAAGGTAAAAAGGTAAGATTAACGCCAAAGGGTTTGTCAGTCATTTCACGGCATCTGGCAATTTCATTGGCTAATTTTTCAGGTGTTCCCTGAGTCAGACCCGTAATGATACCCAGACCACCAGCATTTGATACGGCTGCGGCTAACTCAGCAAGACCGACATGATGCATACCGCCTTGAATGATCGGGTGTTCGATACTTAGCATTTCAGTAATTCTAGTTTTCATATTGCACCCTTTTATGGTCGTAGTTGAGAATATTAGTCTACTTGGCTATTTTTGCGTTTGCGCAAGTTTACAAGGTAGCGCACCGCCGTCGCAAATAAGAGCAGTATTATTCCGATAATCAATCGTAATGATATTAGGCTGATTTTGGGTGTTACAGGGAACACATGTGTCTGCTCTATAGCCGCCCATTTGTGGTCAGCAAGGTCGGTTGATGATATTTCTACCATCATTTGCAACATGTCGCGCACACTGCGGTAGCGCACCATCGCGACCATATCCCATTCACCATGGGTCGTTTCATTAATGAACCCACCATTTACGGATGAAATGAATACAGGCAGGCTGCCGCGTTTTAGCAACAGTGGGACTACACCCGCTCCATAACGAGCATCGGCCAACATAGGGTCAGTCTCTTTACTCCATGGCGAGTCTGCAGAATACATAGCTCTATCTCGATACCGTATGAGATTAACCATGATAAATTCGGCGCCATCGTCGCTTTCAGCCAAAGTACGCATGTATTTTATGGGCTCAACGCTATCTTTACCGCGAGGATCTACGTTGGCCTGAAGCGCTGATATGTAGCCTTCAAGTTCTGCGGTTTGGACAGGGCTGCCGGAACCGCCATACCAGCTTATCCAGCCAAGGTAGGTGACCAGAAGTAATACATAGAAAGCCTTCATTGGTCGTTAGCTGTGGTATTGGTGTGAAACATTTGAGTGAATATTAAGCTACACATGTTAGTGGCCTCATAGAGTATGACTATTGCCTACAATAGCCTTAATATTTACATTATGGCATTGAGAGTGCCATAATGTAAGTGTACTTTCCCGTCCGAGTTGCTGGGCATCTTAAGCGGGAGATAATAATCTGATTAGCAAGCTTAGTTTAGTGAGTGTTGCCTAGGAACACCAATAGGTTACGATATCGTTTGCGATATTAATTTCATGAGGGTTGGGGATGATTACAGCAGAGATGCTTTATACGAAGAAGTTTCAGGAGGTTAACGGGAAAAACATCGCTTATGTTGAGGCGGGGGAAGGAGATCCTATTGTTTTGCTGCACGGAAATCCCACATCGTCTTACTTATGGCGCAATGTTATTCCACACTTAGAGCGGCTAGGTCGAGTCATTGCTCCAGATTTGATTGGTCAAGGTGACTCGGACAAACTTCTTGCTAGCCAAGGCTCTGAGCCCTATACCTTTCAGGTTGCCTATGATTACTTAGCTGGTTTACTTTACGAACTTGGTATTAACAAAAATGTAACCTTAGTTATTCACGATTGGGGTAGTGCTCTTGGATTTCACTGGGCACAGATGCACGCTGATGCTGTTCGAGGCGTTGCCTATATGGAAGGTATTGTCTGCCCGGTGGCTTGGGATGATTGGCCTGAGTCTGCACGTGGTATTTTTAAAGGGTTTCGATCAGAAAAAGGCGAGGACCTAGTGCTGCAGCGCAATATGTTTGTTGAGGCAGTACTGCCAAGTTCAGTGATACGTGATTTGAGTGAAGAGGAAATGGACCATTACAGGCGTGCATTTCTTACGCCTGAGGATCGGCAGCCTACCCTAAACTGGCCTCGCCAGATTCCGATTGATGATGAGCCCGCGCATATGGTGAAATTGGTGGATAGCTATGGACAATGGATGTTAGGAAACACTTCGTTGCCAAAGTTATTTATTAATGCGAACCCAGGTTCTATTCTTACGGGAAAGGCACGAGAATTCTGCCGTAGCTGGCCTAATCAGACCGAGGTGACGGTTGCCGGCCTGCATTTTATTCAAGAAGACTCGCCCAACGAAATTGGTAGTGCTGTGGCACAATGGCTAGGCACTATTTAACAACTTAACAACTTAACAAAAAACAACTAATGAGGATGTAAGTAATGAGTAATGTACCGGTTTATATGGTGGTTAATTTGGCAGTTACTGATGTGAATGAGTATCGTCAGTACGAGAAAGGTTTTTTCCCGATTCTAAAGCGTTTTGGGGGTCAGTTTGTGACCTTTGATGATAATCCCATCACGTTGGAGGGTGTTGCTCCTAGATCAGGTAGGATGATTATCTTTAGCTTTCCATCAGAACAGGCAGCCAAAGATTGGTGGGCTGATGCAGAATATCAGGCGCTGAGTGAGCATAGGCGTGCAGGCACCAAAATGGAGTTTTTAACGATGGTGCATGGGTTGCCGCCAAGAGTTTAAGTGCTTCACGAGCCTGTCGTGGACGTTTTAGGGTAAGCGGTATTAATAGAAGCAGGGATAAATGGCTACTTTGATGATAATTTGGGGCGTTGCAATTGTAGCCTATTGTTTATTTTGGGCCTGGTACGTTGGCTTTGGGAGCAAAATTTCAGAGCAGGATCTAAACCGTTATATGGCGTGTGTTGAGCAGACTGAACTCAGTGAAGAGTCTGTGGCGAGTTTCCGTAATTTCTTTGCCAATGATGATGGCAAAGAGTTCTTTATGGTTAATCTGTTGCGTCTAAAAGAACCCAAGAACGAATCACGACAACTGTTAAATAAGTACACATCGATTTTTGTTGGTAAGTTAATTAAAAGGGCCGGACATCCCTACTTTGTTGGCTTAGCTCAGGCAAGAAACATTGAAAACCTTAATTGTGAGGTCGTCGATGGATGGACAACAACCGCGTTAATGCGGTACCGAAGCCGCAAAGATCTTGGTGAACTCTTAGTCGACACCTTTCGCAGCGAGCACCATGGGTTTAAGCTTGCCGCCTTAGAGAAAACATTCGCTTTTCCAGCATCGGCAATACTCAACATAGGCAGTGTGCGATCACTTGTTGGTTTAGTCATTGCGTTGATTGCAGCCGTGACGCATATTGTCCTAGTCTCTTAAAGGCGTGGTACTAGAAGTAAAGTCACTACGGGTACTCATCAGTCAAACAATAACCTGATTAGCTACCCCATTTTGAGTAACATTAACGGCTGATTAGCTACGTAAGATTTTAATGACAATGAGAATATATAACCAATGAGCACTGACAATCCTCTGTTCCAACCCTTTAATATAGGGAATATGATTCTAAAGAACCGAATCGTTATGGCGCCAATGACACGTAACTTTTCACCGAATGACAATATTCCTGGTGCAAACGTGGTCGATTATTATCGGCGTCGTGCTGAGGGTGGTGTTGGCTTGATCATTACTGAAGGCACCTGCGTTGGCCATATAGGGGCGAGTGGCTACCCTGGCGTGCCTTATTTTCACGGAGAGGCTAGGCTGGCTGGCTGGAAGAAGGTGGTTGATGCGGTGCATGCTGCAGGCGGAAAAATTGCACCTCAACTTTGGCATGTTGGGGCTATGCGCAGGGCTGGTACTCTACCTGAGGGTGATGTCCCCGGTTTTGGTCCCTCAGGCATGAATGTCCCCGGTAAGGTTAATCGTCACACGATGACACAGCAAGATATCGACGATGTGGTCAAGGCGTTTGCTCAAGGGGCAGCAGATGCCAAAGAGCTTGGCTTTGATGCGGTCGAACTGCATGGCGCTCACGGCTATTTAATCGACCAGTTCTTTTGGGAAGGAACAAATCAACGGGAAGATGCTTATGGTGGTTCACTGGAAAATCGTAGCCGGTTTGCCTTGGAAATCATTAGGGCAGTGCGCAAGGCTGTCGGCCCTAATTTCCCAGTTATTTTACGTTGGTCTCAGTGGAAGCAGCAGGATTACACTGCACGTTTGACTGAGAGCCCTGAAGAGCTCGAGAGCTTTTTAGTGCCACTTTCTGACGCCGGAATCGATATATTCCATTGCTCGCAGAGACGCTTTTGGGAGCCTGAATTTGAGGGTAGCGAGCTAAACTTAGCGGGTTGGACGCGTAAAGTCACAGGTAAGCCGGCCATCACAGTGGGCAGCGTGGGTTTGGACGCCGACTTTATCCCAGTTCCGGGTGAGGTGACCTTTCGTGAGGCAGAACCGGCTAGTCTTGATGATTTAGAGCGACGATTGCAGGCTCAAGAGTTTGACCTTGTGGCCGTTGGTAGAGCCCTGATTGCGAATCCGAACTGGGTCAATATGGTGAGGGATAATAGCGATGACATTCAGCCTTTTCGGAAAGAGCATCTCGCAGAACTTGTGTAAGGTAGCATTTAAATCACGCATAAACAGGGGAAACCATCTTGGAATTAAGAGATAAAATTATAGTAATCACTGGTGCTGGAAGCGGTATCGGTAGAGCATTGGCTGTTCGTTTTCATGCCGAGGGTGCTAAGAAGATTGTTGCTGTGGATATCAATCTGAGCAATGCTGAAGACACAGCGAGTATGGTTAATGGCATCGCGATGATGGCTGACGTAGCAAAAGAAGACGATATTTCCCGGGTAGTTGAAGATACCGAAGCAAATATTGGTCCGATTGATCTTTTTTGCTCCAATGCAGGTGTTGGTATGGGGGAAAATATACACTCACCTAATTCAGAATGGCAGGCCATTTGGGATATTAACGTAATGTCCCATGTCTATGCGGCGCGTCATCTGGTGCCTCGCATGGTGGCTCGTGGTGGAGGTTATTTTTTGAATACGTCCTCTGCTGCTGGATTGCTGAATCAGATCGGCGGTGCAGCCTACGGGGTGACTAAACATGCCGCGGTGGGTTTTGGGGAATGGCTCGCTATTCATCATAAACATGAAGGAATCAAGGTCTCTATGCTGTGCCCTCAGGCCGTACGCACGCCGATGACCGAGGTTGCGAATGACGCAACAGCCGCGGCGGCGAGTAATGGCATGATTGAACCAGAAGAGTTAGCAGAAACGGTTGTTGAGGAGCTCCGCAAAGAGAGTTTTGTTATTTTGCCGCATCCAATCGTGCTTGAGTATATGCGGAATAAGACGACTAATTATGATCGCTGGATCGGTGGTATGAACAAGCTAATGAGAAAAATAACAGGATTAAACTAATAATCTACTGACTTATGAAAGAGGGAATCTAATGAGTTTTGAGTTAACGCCGCGGGCTGAAGAGATTAATAACAAACTAAAGGCTTTCATGGATGAGCACATTTATCCGCGGGAGTCAGATTACGACGAATTCACTAACGATCATAAAAATCTATGGCAATATCCAGAATGGTTTGAAGACCTTAAAGCAGAGGCCCGCAAGCAGGGTCTTTGGAATCTATTTCTTCCCGCAGAGTACAAACCTTGGAGTCCCGGCCTAACCAATAGTGAGATAGCGCCGTTATTTGAAACTATGTCTAGGTCTGCTTGGGCCCAGCAAATATTTAACTGTAATGCCCCTGATCGCGGCAATATGGAAGTACTTGCCAAGTACGGTACGCCAGAACAGCAAGAGCAATGGCTGATGCCCCTATTGGCGGGAGAGATTAGATCGGCTTACGCCATGACTGAACCCGATGTGGCTTCATCTGATGCTACCAATATGGAGCTGAAAATTGAGCGTGACGGTGATGAGTATGTGCTCAATGGGCGTAAATGGTGGACGACTAATGTCATAGGGCCCAAGTGTAAGTTAATGCTGGTCATGGGTAAATCCAACCCTAACGGTCCTCGACATCAGCAGCATTCGACCATCTTAGTGCCGACCGGTACCCCCGGAGTGACTATCGCTCGACCACTTCGAGTGTTTGGTGAGTATCATTCGCCAGGTGGTGAAGGTGATGTCATTTTTAGAAATGTCCGCGTCCCTGTCACCAACCTTATTTTAGGTGAAGGTAGGGGCTTTGAGATTGCGCAGGGTCGCCTAGGGCCAGGGCGATTTCAGTACGCAATGATGTTTGTTGGTATGGCACAGCGTAGTCTAGAACTTATGTGTGAGCGTGCCGTGAGTCGTGTTGCCTTTGGTGAACCGTTGAGTAAGAAAACTAGCGTCCAGCACGAAATAGCGCGTAGCCGCTGTGACATTGAACAGTGTCGGTTGCTTGTGCTGTCGGCTGCGGAAAAAATGGATAAATACGGAATTGACGCCGCGCGGGCTGAGATTTCAATGTTAAAGATAGTGGCTCCAAAGATGTGTGAGGACGTTTCCAGTCGAGCCATGCAAATCTTTGGTGGCATGGGTGTTTCTCAAGATACTCCATTGGCGCATATATTTACGGTGAGTCGTTTTTGTAGGATTGCGGATGGCCCAGATGAGGTGCATATGTCGCAGTTGGCAAAACTTACAATTCGCGCACTGGGGAGGCAGTAAAGATGGGTGCTATGGGTAATATTAAAGAGGTCTTTCGGGTTATTTCTGATGTGGCCCGGGCTCTGCCGGTAGTGATGGCAAAGCTTCCAGCGAGTGATGATGCTGCCTCAATCGCGTTGGTGTTTGAGGATACCGTCGCTCGTCATTCCGATAGAAACATGATCGTCTTTGAGGGTCGTGAGATTACATGGGGTGCGTTCAATGAGTTGGCCAATTCCTTAGCTCATGCATTACTTGACCGCGGTATTAAGCGGCAGGATTGCGTCGCTGTTATTATGGAAAACCGCATTGAAATGTTAGCGAGTATAATCGCGCTCCAGAAGATTGGGGCTATTGCGGGTATGGTCAATCCGGGCCTTGTCGGGGCTCAGTTGGCGCACTGTATTAACGTGACGAAGTCAGTTAAGTGCCTTGCCGGAGAAGAGATATTCGGTAGCGTTCTTGATGTTCGCTCAGACTTAGATATGGACGACTCAGATGTTCTTTGGGTTGCCGATCTGCGGGAAGGATCAGCGCCAGAGCCGATGGAAGATATCATGGCTCAGCTTGATCAATATCCTGAGACAAACTTAGACAATACTAAGTCCATTTTGGCAGGTGACACAGGATTCTATATTTTCACCTCTGGGACTACGGGGATGCCTAAGGCTGCGAAAATCGGCCAGAGACGTCTGTTAGCGGCTGGTATGTCGTTTAGTAAAGCGGGTGTAAGGGCGAAGCCGGCTGATCGTATGTATCTTTGTCTGCCTCTGTTTCATGGAACAGGATTTGTCTGCGGCGTTAATAGTGCGATATTTAGTGGCGCTTCGATGTTCTTGCGGCGAAAATTCTCGGCCTCAGCTTTTTGGCCCGAAGTGCAAAAGTATCAGTGCACCATCTTTTTTTATGTTGGCGAACTTTGCCGCTATTTGGTGACTCAGCCACCTTGCCCAGAAGAGCAGAACAACCCCTTAGATAGGGTGTTTGGTAATGGGTTGCGGCCAGATGTCTGGGATGAGTTTAAACAGCGATTTGGTATTGATCGTGTTTGTGAGTTTTATGGATCCAGCGAAGGAAATGTTTCATTTATAAACGCCTTTAATAAAGATAGAACGATTGGCTACTGTCCTGGAACAATCATATTGGTTGAATATGATATTGAGCGGGATGAAATAGTTCTCGATGAAAATGGGAAGTACATACAGGTAGAGCCAGGCAAGCCAGGGCTTTTGTTGGCGGAGATCGACGACCGCTATCGATTTGACGGCTATACTGATAGCGCAGCGTCAGAGGCAAAGACGTTGCGGAATGTTTTAAAAGATAATGATGCTTGGTTTAATACCGGTGACTTAATTACTGAGGTCGACGTGGGTTTTGCCATGGGAAAACCCCACTATCAATTTGTTGATCGTATTGGTGACACTTTCCGTTGGCGCTCTGAAAATGTTTCTACCAATGAGGTAGGGGAAATCTTGAATGCCAATGAGCAAGTTGAGATCGCCAATGTTTACGGTGTTGATATCCCTGCGACGGAGGGCAAGGCCGGGATGGTTTCTCTGGCGCTTAATCCCGGCAAGATGTTCGATCCAGGCGAGTTCTCCGCTTATGTTTCTGAAAATTTACCGGGTTTCGCTCAACCTGTTTTCGTGCGAATTCAGGCTGACATTACCACGACGGGAACATTTAAGATGGTGAAAGGTGATTTGCGCAAGCAAGCATTCCACTTGGAGCAATTGGGCGACGACACTATCTTCGTGATGATGCCTCGCTCAAAATCATATCAGAAACTTGATCAGCCCCTTTACGAGTCCATCCTTGATGGGTCGGCAGGTTATTAATTACGCAACAGTATGATTTTTTGGAGATAGGGTAATGAGTTTTTCGTCAGACTTGATCACAATAGAAAAAACTGGTGCCGTTGGCACTGTTTGGCTTGACCGGCCTGAAAAATACAATGCGCTATCTGAGGAGGTTTGGTTAGCACTTCCTCAGGCCTTAGCTGCCCTTGAAGAGGATGAAAGCATTAGGGCCATTGTTTTGGCGGGCAAAGGCAAGCATTTTTGCGTTGGAATTGATCTAGTTCAAAGCGGGATGGGTTCACACCAAAAGCCCAAAGGCGCTTCTGAGGCGGTTGCCAACCTAAAACAGTTACAATTTACTAGCCAGTTTCAAGATGCTATATCATCCCTTGCTAAATGCGCGTTGCCCGTCATCGCAGTGATCCATGGTCACTGTTTGGGGGCGGGGATTGATATGATCACTGCATGTGATATAAGAATCGCCGCAGCGGACAGTAATTTTAGTGTACGTGAGACTCGGATTGGTTTGGTCGCTGACGTAGGCACATTGCAGCGATTACCTAAAATACTAAACGCGGGTCACGTGGCAGAGCTAGCCTATAGCGCTAAAGACATTAATGCCACTCGTGCAGAAAAGATTGGCTTGGTAAATGACGTTTATGAGTCTTTTGAGGCGACTTATGCCGCAGGCATGGCGTTGGCTGATGAGATAGCAGCAAATCCCCCTATGGCTGTTCGTGGCACCAAATTCATGCTCCGGCAGAGTGAGACATTGACAACAGAGCAAAGTTTGCTCATGAATGGCATGTTTACCCTGATGACCAGCTTGAAATCCGATGATTTACAAGAATCTATGCGGGCGTTTGGTGAGAAGAGACCGCCTAAATATACCGGGACCTGATCGATCCGGACCTATGACTTTTTAGTAATCTACCCAGAGAGGACGTTATGAGTAATACCGCATATATTTATGATGCTGTGCGAACCCCGCGCAGTAAAGGCAAACCAGGTGGGACACTCCATGAAGTGAAACCAATAGACCTGGGCGCAGTTGTCTTGCGTGCATTGCAAGAGCGCAATGATCTGGATACTTCCTATGTCGATGATGTTGTCATGGGATGTGTATCGCCGGTGGGTGAGCAAGGCAGTGATATTGCCAAGATGATCGTACAAAATGCGGGTTGGCATGAATCTGTTGCTGGCGTTCAGCTTAATAGGTTTTGTGCTTCTGGTTTAGAGGCTGTGAACACTGGCGCGCAAAAAGTCGCGTCAGGCTGGGAGCAATTGGTTGTCGCCGGCGGCGTAGAATGTATGTCACGGGTCCCAATGGGGTCTGATGGCGGCGCAATGATGGGTGATGCGGCCTTTGCTATTCAAGAGAGTTTCGTTCCTCAGGGTATTGGCGCCGATACTATTGCGACTATTGATGGCTACACTCGCGAGGATGTCGATAGTTATGCCGTGGAGTCTCAACGTCGTGCAACTCATGCTCGAGATAGCGGTTACTTTGATGGCTCTGTTGTTCCTGTAAAAGACAAAAATGGTTTCATGATTCTAGAGCGAGATGACTTCATCAAGCCAGAGACCACTATGGAGATATTGGGTGGATTGAGAGCCTCTTTCGAAATGATGGGAAACATGGCGTTTGATGAAATTATACTCAAGAAATACAATACTTTAGAGAAGATATCTCACGTACATACTCCAGGTAATTCGTCAGGCATTGTAGACGGTGCGAGCGCTGTACTGATCGGTTCAGCGCAGGCCGGTAAAGACCTTAATTTAACACCTCGGGGCCGGATTGTCGCTGGATCTATACTCGCGACAGACCCCGTCATTATGCTCGCAGGCCCTGGGCCGGCCGCACTCAAATGTCTAAAAACGGCAGGCTTAACACCTAAAGATATCGACCTTTGGGAAATCAACGAAGCATTTGCATCAGTTGCCTTGCGGTACATGAAAGACCTCGATATTGACCATTCGATGACTAATGTGAATGGTGGGTCCATCGCAATGGGACATCCACTAGGAGCAACAGGTGCGATGCTGGTCAGCACAATGCTGGACGAACTAGAGCGCCGGCAGCTTAAACGAGCCATGTTGTCTCTTTGTGTTGGCGGTGGTATGGGAATTTCCTGCATTATAGAGCGCGTGTGATCGATCACGTGTCGTCAAAAATGATGACTACAGAATTTTAAAGGGTTTAGATAATGAGTGTTTTTAAGTACGAAAAGGACGAGCAGGGTATTGTCACTGTGACAATGGATATGACTGGACCTGTCAATGCGATCAATGCGGAATACACCGGCGCCATGGACCAAACAGTGGATCGCTTAGAGGCTGAGGAAGGTTTGTCGGGTGTCATATTTGCCTCGGCGAAAAAGGTGTTCTTTGCGGGTGCCGATCTTAACGAGTTAGTGTTAATTGATGCTAGTGATGGTGAGGCTCTGTATGCAAATGGAGAGCTTATTAAGAGACATTTTAGGCGGTTGGAGAAACTTCCTGTACCGGTTGTTGCCGCCATTAATGGTGCCGCCTTAGGCGGTGGTTATGAACTATCGCTTGCCTGTAACCGCCGCATTGCCTACAACCATAAATCCGTACAGATCGGTCTTCCTGAGTGCGCGATAGGCGTTTACCCTGCGGGTGGAGGTGTGGTTCGCTTAACCAAATTGATTGGCGTGGAAAAATCGTTAGACATTATATTGAAAAGTCAGCGACTAACTCCGGAAAAGGCATTAGCCGGTGGCCTGATCGATCAATTAGTTGATTCAATTGATGATCTTATTCCGAGCGCTAAAGCGTGGATTCTTGAAAATCAAGATCATTGTGATCAGCCGTGGGACAAGAAGGGGTTTAAGATTCCTGGTGGGGCCATTAATTCGCCGCATAATGCACAGTTTGCCGGTATGGCGCCTACTATGCTGCATAAACAGACTCGCGGTTTAATGCCGCAAATGACCGCCGCGATGGACATTGCCTTCCAGTCTACTATGTTCGATATCGATACTATGCTGCGCATCGAAGGTCGTGAGTTTATCAAGATTGTCACTGGGCCAGTGGCGAAGAACATGATTACAGCTTTTTTCTTCCAGTTGGGTAAGATTAATGCAGGTGCCAGTCGGCCGAAGGGAGTTGAAAAGAATCCCACACGTAAGGTTGGTATTTTGGGTGCAGGTATGATGGGTCAGGGTATTGCTTATGTTTCTGCCAAGGCAGGCATTGAGGTGGTATTAAAGGATATGACTCAAGAAGCTGCGGATCAGGGCAAGGCTTATTCTGAAGCCTTAGTGAACAAAGCGGTGAAACGTGGAAAGATGTTTCAGTCGCAGGCAGATACTTTGCTAAAGCTTATTACACCCACGGCCCAAGATGAGGACTTAAGGGGCTGTGATCTAATAATAGAAGCTGTCTTTGAGAATGTTGAGCTAAAAAATAGGATTATCGCTAATACTGAGCAGTACCTATCAGATGATGGCTTTTGGGGTTCAAACACCTCAACGCTGCCCATTACTAAGCTGTCAGAAGCGGCTGTAAGGCCAGAGAACTTCGTCGGCATCCACTTCTTCTCCCCGGTGGACAAAATGCCGCTTGTTGAGATTATCGTGGGTGATAAGACCAGTGATGAGGCCTTAGCTAAGGCGTTTGATTTTACCAAGCAGATTCGTAAAACGCCTATCGTGGTCAATGATTCTCTGGGTTTCTTTACCTCACGGACCTTTGGCACCTATCTGAATGAGGGTTTACAGCTTCTCACCGAGGGCGTTCATCCAGTTAAAATTGACAACATGGGTAAGGCTATAGGGATGCCCGTAGGGCCTCTACAGGTCGGGGATGAGACCAGCTTAGAGCTAACCCGAAAAGCCGGAGAAACCTGGGCGGAGATGGGTGTTGAGGACAAGTGGGGTAACGGAGATGTTACTCGCCGTGTGATCAAAGATATGATTACTGATAATGGCCGTGGTGGCCGTCATCACGGCGGCGGATACTATGAATACCATGCTGATGGATCAAAGAACATCTGGCCCGGGTTATATGACCTGTACTACAAAGAAGCTACCCGTGTGTCTGACGAAGACATAAAGGATCGGTTAATGTTCCGTCAAGTGATTGAGGCACTTAAATGCCTTGAAACTGGGGTTTTGAGATCGGTTGCAGACGGCAATATCGGCTCGATTATGGGGATTGGCGCGCCAGCTCATACCGGGGGTCTGATTCAGTACGTCAACACCTATGGGTTTAATAAGTTTGCGGCTCGCTGTGATGAGCTTGCCGATAATTATGGCGAGCGCTTTACTTGCCCTGAGATAGTCAGAACGCATGCCAAAAGTGGCGAGTTGATGCTGTAGCATATTGTTGACGTAAAAAACCTGACTAGTAGATAACGCTAGCCAGGTTTTTTTAGGTCACTACATTATGAAAGCGCGAGTCGCATTTAAAAGTTCTGGGAACATTGCACCTAGTTTGGCCATCCAGAAGTTAAACCAATACTCAATTTTTTGTAAAAAAGTAAGCTCAAGGCGGTCAGGCAAGTTCTGCTGTTTGTCATCTAGATAGGCATGTATAGCGTCGACCTCACCCGTTCCAAGTGTCTCGTAAAAACCGATCATTCCTTTGTGGGTAAGTGTGCCACCAATGACTATTGATGCAAAATCATTGTGTGTTTGCTCGCTCATATACCGAAGGTTTGGCACAACGTAGTTACTTAAGGCATTAATGCCATGACAGGAGCCGCAGTTATTGTGATAGATGGACTCGCCCAGCTTGATCAAATCAGGGTCTGTATTAGCGGCGTGACCAAGCGCTAGGATGGTCGTTAGCTCCTCATTAGCCACTGGATTTGTTTGATTAAACTGTCCCTTTTTGAATACCAGGAGTTTATTTTGGTTGGTTTTGTTGCGCTGCAGTTCATCGCCAACGGTTATCATGACGGTTCCTCCACTGCCTTGCGCAACTGCGACATATTGCTCGCCATCAAGCTCAAAGGTCATTGGGCCCGCAAGTACAGCGCTGTCAGACTTGTATTGCCAAAGTTTTTCACCGTCATAGGCATCATAAGCGGCAAAGGTACCATCCCAGGTCCCTTGAAAAACGAGATCTCCAGCGGTACTTAAAATGCCTCCGTTGGATGGTTTAGCGTGCTGTACCTGCCAGGCCCGTTGTTTCTTAATAGGGTCCCAGGCCACTAACTCACCATAAATTAGCGCATCCATAGATGCTCTGCCTGCAACCCAGCTTTTTGGATCACGATTAGTATTCAAATCGACGCCCGTATTCCAGCGATTAACTCGGTACATGACTTCTTCCACGGCGCTAAAGTAAGCGGGAATGTTCTGCGCTGGAATATACATAAGACCGGTTTTGGCGCTAAACGACATAGGTTGCCAGTTATGAGCGCCATAGGGAGAGGGCCAAATGTAGCTGCCGCCATTCTTTTGGTAGTCAGCAAATTTACTCTCCATAGGTCGGCCTGTTCTCATGTCGACATGTGTGGCCCAAGTGGCCTTAGCAAACTTTTCGGCTGACAGTAGCTCTCCCGTTTTACGATCTAAAACATAAAAGAATCCATTTTTTGGTGCCTGCATAATCACTGAGCGCGGCTCACCTTCTATCTCTAATTCTGCTAATACTAACTGCTGTGTTGCAGTGTAATCCCAGTTATCTGCAGGCGTCACTTGATAATGCCAGACATACTCACCCGTATCCGGGCGCAGCGCGACTATTGAGCTTAGATAGAGGTTGTCGCCACCGCCAGGGCTGCGTAAATCTCGATTCCAGGGCGACCCATTACCGGTGCCGATGTAGAGTAAGTCTAACTCTGGATCAAAAACCAATGAGTCCCAAGCAGTGCCTCCACCGCCACCAAGCTTATACCATTCATCACCGCTCCAGGTTTCAAGCGCCGCCTCTAGGGCAGGGCTCTCCTGAGGTTTATTGCGGTCACCAGGCACTGTGTAGAAGCGCCACTTCATCTCGCCGGTATTAACATCATAGGCACTAACGTAACCGCGCACGCCTAATTCAGCACCACCGTTACCGATAATGACCATGCCCTTAACAATGCGTGGGGCACCGGTGACACTATAATTGCCGTCAGTCGGGGTGCTTTGAATAGACCAGTTTTCTTCGCCGGTCTTCGCATCTAAGGCAATTAACCGCCCGTCTAGAGCGCCAAAAAAGACTTGCAGAGGGGTGTTTGCGTTGTCTTGCCATATGGCAACACCACGGTTGACCGGGCCGCAACATGTCTTGGCTAACTGTGCTTTGGGTACCTTAGCGTCGTAATGCCATAGCTCTTCTCCCGTTCGCGCATTTAGCGCATGAACATGACTCCAGCCAGTACTCACGTAAATGACACCATTGTGAACTATGGGTGTTGCTTCCATGCCCCGTGCGGTATCAAATTTAAACGACCAAGCTAAATCCAGTTCGCCAATATTATCGCGATTTATCTTATCCAGAGGGCTGAAGCGTTGCTCCCGATAGGTTCGGCCATAGCTCAACCATTCACTACCGGGCTCGACGATAGCTTGTTGATTAACTGTTTGTGGCGTCTGAGCGGCAACAACGCTGGCGCTAAGCGCGAGAGTTAAGGCAAAGAGAGAAAACGTTCTCATGTAACTTTCCTTTCAATATTTTTATTGTTATTTTGGAGATCCATAGCTTTAGTGGTCTTTTTGTTGCAAGACAGCTTCTACAAATTGAAGCCTGTCTTGGCCAAAAAACATTTCTCCGTCAACAAACATTGTCGGAGCGCCAAATAAACCCCTCTCAACAGCGGCCTGGGTGTTGCTGATAAGTTTTCCTTTTACCTCTGCATCTTGAGTCGACTCCAAGATCGTGGTCGCGTTTAAGCCGGCATTAGAAAGCACTTCAGTAACAGTATCCATATCCCCCATATTCTTGCTGTCGACCCATATGGCCTTAAAAACTGCATCAATGTAGGCTTCAAAATACCCGCTGTCTAATGCAGCTACAGCGCCTCTCATTAGATTCAGTGTATTGATAGGAAAATGAGGGTTATTGTTGAGTGGAACATCATATAGCTTAGCAAATCGAGGAAGGTCATCCATCATCATATAACGCCCCTTCGCAGGAACCATGACGGGCGAGCTATTGCCGGATGCTTTGAATAACCCGCCAAGAAGAATGGGGTGGTAATCAATCATACAGCCATATTGTTGTTTCAACTGCTGCAGGCGTTTATGTGCCAAATAGGCTGTAGGACTTCCCACATCAAAGTAAAACTCTACCGTTTTGGTCATTTGGTTTCTCCTAGCATTAAAGCATCTTAATAATAGTTTTATATCACACTAAAAAAGGCGGGGGCGATTTGTTTGAGAATCACTGGTCATTAAATGCGGGACATTACTTAGTAAAGCCGTGAGTTGCCTTCTTTAAATTATGGGAATAATTGGCTTATTTGTTTTGAAATAATATCGATGCAATCCTTTTTTGAAACATCCTGCAGATCACTCAGTTTGTGCCAATAATCGAAGGAGGCTAGGGCGTAGGCACTTTGTTTACCTTGCTCTGTCAATTCGAGAATTTCAGGGATCCAATCTTCTAGCTCTTTTTGCAGACGGCGCTGATTAAGGTGATAATTTTTTTCTATAACAGGGGTGTTCCAGATGCGGACTTTCCCCGACAGAAAGAAATTCCTGGTTGATGCATAGCCGGTAGTGAGCTGCTCTGTGGCATGTAAGATTCTGACATCAAGTGTGCCGGAACGATCACCGCCTAAAAAGAGAGGTTTCACACTTTCAAAGATGATTTTATTGGCGGTTTCAAAAATGCTGTCCATGTCGTCAAAATGTCTGAACACTGAGCGAATACCAACTCCCGCGCGCTCCGCGACCTGTTGCGCAGTTGGTATTAGAAAACCTTCGTCGACCAGTTTAATAATGGCCTCAATAATTAACTGACGACTACGTTCGCTGCGCAGCAATCTTCCGTCCAGCTTTTCGTGAGCAACGGGGTTAGTCTCTTGGGGTTGCGCCATGTAATAAGCCTTTAAAATAGTTTGTCAATATCACTTTAGGGCGATCTTGAACGTATTTTGTCATATTTACGGCGTTTAAACAATCACTAGAAAACCTTAAATAGCACATATAATATAAAGATTATACTATATAAAACAATAGTTTATACTTACATTCCAGATTTAACATTAATAATATCGGTTGAATTAGCCGGGAGCGATATGAGGGTACCATCTTCCCCAAGTGTGTAATTGGCAAAGATCTCTTTGACGCCCTGTAGCCATAAGGTCTCAAGACCAGGAATATCCAGGGGTGGCACAATATGATAATAAAGCAGATGCTGAGCCTGGGCGTCACGGGCAATTTCAGCTGCCTCGACAGGACTCGTATGATAATCAAGGACATCATGAAAAATCTTACTTCCGGACGAATTTCCTGCAGCGTCGGCTGATTCACTCATTATTGTCAAAAGCTGAGGTGAAAGAGCCTCGTGTATCAATAAATCAATATTTTTTGAAAATAGCTCAACATTTGCACTCTTTGTCGTGTCGCCTGAGACTAAGGCAGTTCTCCCTTTATAGGTAAAAAGGTAGCCAACAGCCGGAGATATAGGCTTATGATCGACAGAGAACATCTCTACGGTAACACCGCCTTGGTCGTACACCGTCACCTTTGTTCCGTCTTTGGGCACGTCGAAACTTTTAGCAGACATGCCATTACCGCTGAGTGCAGCCACTGAATCGCCATGATGGGCATGACGATAGACCGCATCCTGTCCGTAGGCGTGGTTAAAACCCTCAACAACTGACTCTACACCCGTTGGGCCGAATACCGGTAAAGCCTCTTTGTGCGTGCCTGTTACCCATCTCGTCATAGATAGCTCACCCAGTCCATCGATGTGATCTGAGTGAAAATGCGTGAGGAATACAGCTCCTATGCTTCCTGTGCTGAAACCCATTCTACCTAAATTACGTGAACCGCCGCTGCCGGCATCGACTACAAACATTTTGTTGTTCGCAATAACCGCGACACAGGGTCCTGAGCGAGTACTACTTGGCATTGGACCACCGGCGCCACACAGGGCAACGTGCATACCATCACCGAGATCGGCAATTTTATCGCCCGCCATCACCTTTGTTACAGCATTGGGAAGAACTTTTATGATTATTGCAGAACGATTAACGTAACCCAAAGCAGCGATTAAGACGAGCAGTGACAGGAAAATGTAGGTTTTTTTAATAGTCATACTTTTCTCTTGTAGGGTTAATATATACAGATAAGGATGACATGGTGGCAGTATGTATGTCAATATATTGAAAAGTCGTGCTAGCGTCACTTAATTCAAGCGGAGAAACCCTTTTATGTCCCAAGACAAGACTCTTACTCTTATTGGCGCAGTTCCCTCGCCATACACCCGTAAAATGGTTGCATTACTCCGATATCGCCACTTGAAGTTTCGAATTATTTGGGATGACCCAGTGGTTGTTCTAAAGCGGATGAAAATAGCATTGCCAAAAGTGGCCTTATTACCGACCTGCTTAATGGCAGATGAGGCGGGAGAGATGCGAGCTGTTTGCGATTCTACTCCCATTATTCGCCGCCTTGATACTCAATTCACTGACCGGAGAGTGATTCCTGCAGATCCCGCGTTAGCTTTCATCGATTACTTACTAGAAGATTTTGCCGATGAGTGGTGTACTAAATATATGTTCCATTACCGGTGGGCCTCAGCAGAGGATGCTGACAATGCCGGCACATTGCTGCCACTCTTTCAAAAGATTGATATGTCCGCCGAGATGTTTAAACAATTTAAACCCTTCGTAACGGAGAGGCAGGTGAGTCGACTCCATGTTGTGGGTTCAAGCAAGGTTACAGCACCTCTTATTGATGCGAGTTATAGACGGTTTTTATCGGCGATGGAATCCCATCTTGAGCAGCAACCTTTTATGTTGGGGCATCGTCCTGGTGCCTGCGATTTCGCACTGTATGGGCAGCTCACGCAGTTGGTAGGTTTCGATCCCACTTCTCGAGCTATCGCACATGACATTGCTCCTCGCGTGGTGGCATGGACTGGTTTGATGGAAGATCAGTGTGGGCTTGATCCGACTGCTGATGCTTGGAATACTTTGGAGCAGGCACCGCAAAGTTTAACTGCACTGTTGAATGAGGTAGGCAGGGTCTATGCGCCGGCTCTATTGGCCAACGCCATGGCCCTTGCTAAGGGAGATAAGACCTGGCAAGCCGCCATCGATGGGGGTATGTGGAGTCAGCAAACATTTGCCTACCAAGGAAAGTGTTTAAAGTGGATTAATAGCGAGTACCAGCTCTTGAGTGTAGGAGATAAAGCGAGAGTTGATGTCCTGTTGGCAGGAACAGGTTGTGAGATTTTGCTGAGTTAGGCTATGCTGAGTTAGGCTATATTGGTCCTTAAGTTGCGGTGATTATATGAGTGAACAGTTTAAAGAGCAGGGCGGTGCGGCGACCATGGATCCGAGTGCACTTATGCGCTGGTTAACCTCAATGTTTATGAACCGAGTTGTGTCAACTAAACGTTTAGAGAAAAAGCGTATAAAAGCAGAGAAACACAGGCAAGCCAACAATCAGCCTCACGTTGTAGAATACTTTCATCAGGTCGATGATGGTTACAGCCATCTTGCCGCGCAAGCACTTGGAGCCTTAACAGAAAGGTATAACATCGACTTACAATGTCATTTAGTGAGCGGGTCCATTGGTGAAAATGCGCCTGAGCCAGACCTTTTAATTGACCTTTCTCGATATGATGCGTCAAAAATCGCACCTTACTACGGGTTAGTCTTCCCCCAAAATCGTGACGCTCCAAGCGCTAAACTTCTCGAAATGACCAAATCGATCCTCGCTGGCTTCAGTAGTCAAGATTTTGTTACTCACACGGCCACTGTTGGCAACGCGCTTTGGTCAGGCAGTGAGACTGTGCTACAAGCGCTAGCAGAGCAATTTGGATTGACATCAGACAGTGAAGTTAATGCTAAGCACGATTTAGGTAATGCACGACGAGGTTCGCTCAAGCATTATTCTGGCGCTATGTTTTACTATGGGGGTGAATGGTATTGGGGTGTAGACCGCCTTTACCATCTAGAACAGCGTCTTCACGCTTTGGGTGCGGATAGGAATCCAGATACGCCGAAAATCATGCCCAAGCAGGACGTAAGTGTAGGGAAGCTGCGGGATAATGGGAGTCTGACCTTAGAGCTCTTTGGGTCAGTGAGGAGCCCTTACACGGCGATTGTTTTTGACCGAGTTTTGGCACTGGCAGAAACCACAGGGGTTACCCTAAATGTGCGGCCGATACTGCCAATGGTGATGCGAGGTGTTTCCGCAACCAGAGAAAAGGGTATCTATATTTTTACTGATGCCGCAAGAGAGGCGCGCGCCTCTAATGTTCCCTATGGTGACTTTTATGATCCTATTGGCGAGCCAGCACGCCGCTGTTACTCGCTTTATCCCTGGGCCTGCAGTCAGGGCAAGGGCAATGCCTTGCTGTCGAGTTTTTTAAGCGCTGCTTTTGCACAAGGTATCAATACAAATAATGACCGTGGTTTAAGGCAGGTGGTTGAAAATGCCGGGCTAGATTGGGCATCCGCTAAGCAAATTGTTGGTCAGGATGGTTGGCAGGAGATACTGGAAGATAATCGTTTGGCAATGTACGACAGCGGTTTGTGGGGTGCACCGAGTTTTAGGTTATTAGATGCAGATAAAAATGTTGTTCTTGCGCTCTGGGGGCAGGACAGGCTGTGGCTGTTTGAGCGCGAAATTCAGAACTTATTAGCGAAGTAGATGTTCGTTATCGGGCTATGGAGTCCGAGTGGACATTGCATTAGCATTCATTGATAAAACAAGAACCATCAAGGAGAAAGTTAAATGGTAGCAATGACCGATAGAGTAGATTTTGACGTTGAGCAAGGAATTGCAGTAATTACGGTAAATAACCCGCCGGTTAATGCCTTGAGTCATGCTGTCCGCGAAGGGATTTATGATGGCGTTAAAAAAGCTTTAGATGATGACTCGGTTAATGGCGTGGTTATTTTCTGTGAAGGACGAACCTTTATTGCTGGAGCGGATATTAGTGAATTCGGCAGCGCTCCTAAAGAGCCCCATCTTCCAGCCGTTCTTTCTCTTTTAGATGAATCAACTAAGCCAATAGTCGCGGCGGTTCACGGTACTGCACTGGGCGGAGGTCTTGAGACAACGCTTTGCTGTAACTATAGAGTAGCGGTATCTGGTGCGAAATTCGGATTGCCTGAAGTCCATCTTGGCTTGTTGCCAGGAGCGGGAGGCACTCAAAGATTACCACGTCTTGTAGGGGTCGAAAAAGCCCTATCAATGGTGACCTCCGGGGAGCCTATTGGCGCTGCCGAGGCTCTAGAGAACGGTTTGATCGATATGATTACCGGTGAAGATTTACGTTCAGATGCCGTTGCGTTTGCCCTTAGTAAGTGTGCGTTAGATATTCTGCATCCAAGAGTGCGCGACAACCAAAAGAAATTGCAGAGTGCCGCTGCCAATCCAGAAATATTTTCAACAGTACGAAAAATGATAGCGCGTAAAACGCGCGGATTTTTAGCACCTGAGTACAATATACGCTGTGTCGAAGCGGCTGTTTCTCAGCCTTTTGATGAAGGGATTAAGACCGAAGGTACGTTATTTAGAGAGTTAATGGCAGGCCCCCAATCTAAGGCACAACAGTATTTCTTCTTTGCCGAGCGCCAGGCGTCAAAAGTCGTCGGCATCGATAAGAATACCGCTGAGATACCGATTAATACGGTCGGTGTTATCGGCGGTGGGCTAATGGGTGGCGGCATCGCTATGAACATGGCGAATGTAGGGATTCCTGTAACTATTATTGAAACAACTCAGGCGGCTCTTGACAGAGGGTTGGGGACGATCCGAAAGAATTATGAGAATACAGCCAGTAAGGGGCGAATTAGCGCAGAGGATGTGGAGACGCGTTGCGGTTTGATCACTGGCGCGCTCGACTTGGGTGCTTTAGCAGACTGTGATCTTATTATAGAGGCAGTTTTCGAGAATATGGCGGTGAAGAAAGATATATTTACCCGTTTAGATGGTATCGCTAAGTCAGATGCAATACTTGCTTCAAATACCTCTGCGCTTGATCTTAATGACATAGCTAGCGTGACGGGTCGGCCCGAGTCTGTCATTGGACTGCATTTTTTTTCGCCGGCCAATGTAATGAAGCTTTTAGAAATAGTTCGAGGTGAAAAGACCGCAGATTCCGTGATAAAAAGCTGTATGGCGTTTGCTAAGCGAATTAAGAAAGTCGCCGCTCTAGTGGGCGTCTGCCCGGGCTTTGTTGGTAACCGTATATTGTTTATGCGTCAACACCAGGCGAATTTGGTGGCTCTTGAGGGTGCGTCGGTAGAGCATGTAGATAAAGTGCTGTTTGACTTTGGGTTTCCTATGGGTGCCTTTCAAATGGCTGATCTTGCGGGTCTTGATCTAGGTTGGGATAAAGCGGCTTCGTCGAGCGCGACGGTAAGGGATCGGTTGTGCGAAGCTGGGCGCTATGGCCAGAAAACAAGCGCTGGGTTTTATGATTATGATGAAAGGCGAAGACCCGCTCCTTCTGCCTTGGTTGCTGATTTAATCAAAGACCATGCAGCAACCTCTGGTGTTGATCAGCGTGATATCTCTGATGAGGAGATCCTCGATCGTTGTGTCCTACCTATGATCAATGAGGGTGCTAAAATTCTTGAGGAGGGCATTGCCATGCGGGCCAGCGACATTGATGTTGTTTATGTCTATGGTTATGGCTGGCCTGTTTATCGCGGTGGTCCGATGCATTATGCCAATAGTTTGGGGCTAGATAAGGTGCTGGCAAAGTTGCGTCACTATCAGGCTTTAACTGGGGATGATTTCTGGGAGCCTAGTCCATTACTAGTGTCGTTGGCCGATAAAGGGCAACGCTTCTAGTTTGTGTTGACTGCGAACGAGTCTATGGACTGCAACTAAAGCGTCTTAGACTCGTCATTAAGTGCCCAATCGTTGCAACCTAGGGGATATAATGAATCTTTCCGTGTTGAATGTGTTTTGTGCAGGTATCTTAACCACAATATTATTTTGGGTGATGACACCCGTTATGGCCTCAGAAGTCGATTTATTGGCCGGCATTTGGAAGCAATCAGGTAAGGACATTTGGTTGGAAATCAAGTTTGATCAGGCCGCGGGGACTGGGCGGGTGATCAGAAACGATAAGAGGCCAGAGTCTGTAGGTAAGCCCTTGTTAACTGAGCTGACCTCCAGTTCAGACGAGGGCAAAGGGGAGGGTTTGATGTATGTGCCGCAAACCAAGTCACGACACCGTGCCACTTTAAGATTAGCGGGCGCTAATGGCATGACAATGAAGGTTAAGGTTGGTTTTATGAGTAAGACGGTGGACTGGCTGCGGGTTGAGGATAATACTCAGCCACAGAAGTAGGCGATGATTATGCAAGATCTAGGGACTCCTTTTTTATAAATATGGTGATAGTTGGCGTGCAGCGTATTGCCTATTAATATGATCAGTCTAATGGTTGGTTTTGGGTAGGTTTTCTGAGATTATTCTATGAAAATACTATTCGTTATAGCATAGAGAAAGTGCCTATAGTAAAGGTATAGGTTTAGACCTTGTCGGCCATGATTACACCCGTTCTTTCAAGCCTGAGTTTTGTTTCAAAGTAACTATTTGGGAGTGTGTTTGTGTTAAATATTATAAATCGATACAGCTTAATAGCATTAGTCGTGTTCGCTTCAGGCTGCAGTCTCTTTAATGATGCTTATCAGGTAGAGTCCCGCAAGATAATTGATTATCTTCTGGCAGACATGCCATTACCACCAGACGCGGACATTCAAAAAGAGCCTACGGTTATTTTAGGCACGGGAACTGGCATCGCGGGCAGAATTGTCTTGATGTCTAATCGCAGCCCTGCGAGTAATTTGGTGTTCTACGGTAACTCTACTCAAGGGTCAGGCTGGGAGTTAGTCTCCTCTACGGTCGCTGAAGAGATTATTTTGGTTTATACCAAAGAGGGTCGTCACGCTACCATCGAAATCTTAAGGCGTAGCGATGGGATTGGACGCATATTTGGTGGTGAAAATGATAGCCAAATTACGATTTCGGTTGTCCACCCAGGGGCGATTCAAGAACAGAATCCTTATCTCGCACTTGATGAAAACCGCATCGAGCTTGAGGGCACGCTTGCCGGTCGTGACAGCCAATAGTTATCGTTTTTTAGGGTAGGGGCTTGGTTCACCTATGGGTGGCAAGCCTTGATTGAAAATTCGATTTTTTTGTCATCGATTCTCTCCTTTGGATCACAAATTTAGGTTATTGTAAGACCTCTTTTAAGGACGTTAAGTGCGGTGGACGAGAGTATCCTTTTAGCCCTATTTCAGATAGCCGACACCTATTAGTAAATCGCGCCTCAATTTTCTCCACTAGCCCACTACGTTTGTCATCAAATGGATCTTTTGGCCACATTTGATATGCTGTATGCTTTGCCCTAGTGAGATCAATCGCCTAGAGGCTTCACAAATTCAAAAGAGTTATGATCAAATTTAAGGTACCGTAGCCTGATGGCCGATTTTGACGTTTTTAATGGTGATGCTGATGGGATATGCGCCTTAGTACAACTCAGGCAACTAGAGCCGAGGTCTTCGGTATTAGTTACTGGTGTCAAACGCGATATTGTATTATTGAGCCAGGTGCAGGCGGAAGACGGAGATCGAGTTACTGTCCTTGATGTCTCGATGGCCAAAAACCGTAGTGATTTAGACCGGGTTCTTAAAAGCGGAGCAACAGTGCTTTATATTGACCACCATGATGCTGGAGAGGTCCCAGCTTCATCATCACTGATATCTCTGATCAATGAATCTCCCAATGTCTCAACAAGTCTTTTAGTTAATCAATATCTGCGTGGTGCGCGTTTAGCTTGGGGGGCGGTGGGCACCTTTGGTGATAACCTCAAACATACCGCTCAAGGAATGCTGAAAGGTAGCGACATCAAACCTGATCAAGTCAAAATGCTCAATAAACTTGGCATCTACATGAATTATAACGGTTATGGTTCGGACTTGAGCGATTTGCACTTTGCGCCAGCAGAGCTTTATAAACTAGTTTATGAGTATGAGAACCCTGTCGATTTTATTGTTGATAGTAATCAGCATTTTGAGAAACTTGAATCTGGTTACCATCAAGATTTTACCTCAGTTCAAGCCCTGGCTCCGTTAAGGGTTAATAAGAGTAATGCTGTCTATATGCTTCCCGATACTCCATGGGCTAGGCGTGTAAGCGGGGTATTTAGCAATGACTTGACCAATAGGTACCCTGACCGTGCTCATGCTGTGCTGACCGAGAAGTCAAATGGCGGCTATTTAGTGAGTGTTAGGGCGCCACTAAGCAACAAACATGGCGCGAGTAAACTCTGCCGTCAATTCCCTACGGGTGGCGGCAGGGAGGCTGCGGCGGGTATCAATGACCTTGCGGCTGACCAGTTAAGTATATTCATCGATAAATTTGAACAAACCTATCGGTCCTGCTAATTTAACGGGCTGACGATATTATTTTTTAGGAGTCCGTTTTGGAGAAAATTCGTCCATTTTCTGTTCTAGGCATACAGCAAGTCGCCATTGGGTCTGATAGTAAGGCTAAGCTAAATGAATTTTGGGTAGGTCTGCTTGGTCTTGAGTATAAAACCACTTTTGTCAGTGAAAGTGAAAATGTTGATGAAGATATCTGTTTGATGGGCTCTGGCGACTTTGCGGTGGAGGTGGATTTAATGCAGCCCCTTGATGTCGATAAAAAGCCTAGGGTCGATATACCCGCGCTTAATCACATCGGACTTTGGATCGATGACCTTGAAGCCGCAGTGAGCTGGCTGTCTTCTAGGGGGCTTCGTTTTACCCCTGGTGGTATACGCCCTGGTGCAGCTGGACATGACGTTTGTTTTATTCACCCGAAAGGGAATGATGAGTTTCCTTTGTCCGCTGAGGGTGTCCTCGTAGAATTGGTGCAGGCGCCAGATCGAGTCATCGAAGCCTACAAGGTGCTTGCCGGCGCTTAATCCAGTGATTTGGCGCTTAATTGCTGTTAAATCTGGTTATAAATAGCTTTTACACACTAATATCTGTATTCTCCGCGCCATTCTCGGACCATCTAAGAATTCCTATTCAATGTCGCAGCCCCGGTCCTAGGTTAGCGGCTAACAAAAGACAAAATTATGACGTTCAATTCTCTGGGCCTTTCCGCGCCCCTTTTAAAAGCTATTGCCACCCAAGGTTACGATACTCCTTCACCTATTCAAGAGAAGGCCATACCCGCCGTCTTGGCCGGTCATGATGTTATGGCAGCTGCTCAAACAGGAACGGGTAAAACGGCAGGTTTTACGCTGCCAATCCTGCAGATACTGTCTAAAGGGCGTCGAGCCCCAGCCAACGAGGTTCGGACGCTTATTCTGACTCCAACCCGTGAACTAGCGGCCCAGGTAGGAGAAAGTGTAGCTACATATGGTAAGCATATGTCTTTGTCCTCGGCAGTCGTATTTGGTGGGGTAAAAATAAACCCCCAAATGATGAAGCTTCGGCGTGGCGTCGATATTTTAGTGGCAACCCCCGGCCGTTTGATGGATCTCTATAGTCAAAATGCAGTTAAATTTTCTAATTTAGAAATTCTCGTGTTAGACGAAGCAGATCGAATGTTGGACATGGGTTTTATCCACGATATAACCAAAATCATTGCGTTTTTACCCAGACGCCGACAAAACCTTATGTTCTCGGCCACGTTTTCTGATGACATTAGAAAGTTAGCTAAAGGTTTGGTTAAAAACCCGATCGAGATATCAGTCACTCCTCGTAATGCGGCTGCACCAACAGTCACCCAGTGGGCTTGCCCCGTTGACAAAAAGCAAAAAGCTCCCCTTTTAACTAAACTTATTAAAGAGGGTAGCTGGAGTCAGGCTCTGGTTTTCACAAAGACCAAACATGGCGCTAACAAGCTAACAAAGCATCTTGAGTCACAGGGTATTGTGGCCTCGGCTATCCATGGCAACAAAAGCCAGGGAGCACGGACTAAGGCTTTGGCTGGATTCAAGGCGGGAGAAATCCGTATTCTTGTGGCTACAGACATCGCGGCTCGTGGTCTTGATATTGAACAATTGCCCTACGTTGTGAATTTTGACCTACCTAATGTGTCTGAAGACTACGTGCACCGTATTGGTCGTACTGGACGCGCTGGCGCAACCGGTGAAGCCATATCATTGGTAAGCGCAGATGAAGTCGATTTACTGTCTGATATCGAGAGATTGACCCAGAAATTAATACCGCGCAAAGAAATTGAAGGCTTTGAGCCAGAGCAGATGGTCAAAGAAACGACGTTAAATCGGCCAGTTCGCGCCAATAAGCCGCGTAAACCGCTATCTAGTCAAACTAATGCTAGTGATAATTCACGACATAACAACAATTCATCTAACGCTAAGCGCCGTTCTGTCTATGGCCAAGGTCCTACGCCTGGTAACAAGCTGAAGAGGGGTGGTCAAAACCAATCTCAAAGTGCCGGAGGTAACAAAGATCACGCTAATTCGGATAACAGAAGGTCAGAGGGTACTGGTGGTGAACGTCCGTCTAGGCCTGCATCGAAAGGGACGTCTCCCTACGCAGGCGCCAGAAAACCTGGCAGCAACTCACCGGGTCGTAACCGACCGTCAGGTGGCAATTCTAACCGGGGGACTGGTCGCGGACGCACTAATTAATGGTCAGTAATTTTGTTGTTTCATCGGCATAATCATCATCAAGAGAAAACGCATTAATGTTTGAATTTCAGTTTAGTAAAGTAGCTACCCTTAGAAACGACATCCTTTCCGGTTTAACCGTTGCTCTGGCACTTGTGCCAGAGGCTGTTGCTTTCGCTTTCGTCGCCGGTGTAGATCCCTTGGTGGGGCTATATGCGGCATTCATGGTGGGTTTGATTACCGCCTGTATTGGCGGGCGGCCGGGTATGATTAGTGGTGCTACTGGCGCCTTAGCGGTGGTGATGGTTTCACTGGTTGCTGACCATGGTGTCGAATACTTATTTATAACCGTAGTGTTAATGGGTCTGTTACAGATTGGTGCAGGGGTATTCAAGCTAGGTAAGTTTATTCGAATGGTGCCGTACCCTGTCATGCTAGGTTTTGTGAACGGGCTTGCTATCGTAATCTTTTTGGCTCAATTGGGTCAGTTTGGTAATTCGGGCGAAGCTGGCTGGCTAGATGGAACTTTTATGCAAGGTTCTATCGTCGATGTAGCCTGGTTAAAGGGCGAGCAGCTTTACATGTTAGTGGCATTAGTCATATTAACGATGGCAATTATTCATTACTTGCCTCGCTTAACCAAGTCTGTTCCGTCATCTCTGGTCGCTATTGTCGTGGTTACTCTATTGGTATTAGGGCTTGACCTTGATACTCGAGTCGTCGGTGATATAGCATCTATTGCTGGCGGGTTTCCTGTGTTTAGCATTCCTGCAGTCCCCTACAATCTTGATACCTTGTTTATAATATTACCTTACGCGACTATTTTGGCAGCGATTGGATTAATAGAGTCTTTACTCACATTGCGACTCATTGACGAGATAACTGAGACCCGTGGGCGTGGTAATCGAGAATGTATCGGGCAGGGAGTTGCTAATACCGTAACCGGTTTGTTTGGAGGCATGGGTGGTTGCGCTATGATCGGACAGAGCATGATCAATGTTAACTCCGGTGGTCGGGGGCGAGCCTCAGGTATTACGGCGGCTATATTCCTACTCATTTTTATCTTATTTGCCTCACCGCTCATTGAACAAATCCCCTTAGCAGCCCTTATTGGGGTTATGTTTATCGTGGTGATTGGTACGTTTGAGTGGAGTAGTTTCCGGATTGTCGGTAAGGTCCCCCGTAGTGATGCATTGATTTTGGTTCTAGTGTCAGGTGTTACGGTAGCGACCGATTTGGCAGTCGCGGTTGTGGTAGGTGTTATTGTGTCGGCCTTGGTGTTTGCTTGGGAGCATGCCAAACATATTCGTATTGATGCTCGAGAAGACCACAAGGGTTCGACAGTTTACGCCGTTACGGGTCCGTTATTTTTCGGCTCGGTCACATCGTTTTTGGAACGTTTTGATCCAAGACAAGATAATGATGACGTTATTATTGATTTCGCGCGATCCAGAGTGGCAGATCACTCGGGTCTTGAGGCCATCGACACCTTGGCTGAGCGATATCTTAATGCAGGTAAGGCCCTGCATTTGGTGCATCTTAGTGATGAGTGCAGAAAGTTACTTAACAAGGCGGGTAATCTTGTTGAAGTAAATGTCATCGAAGATCCAAAATACTTTGTTGCTGAGGATAGTCTTGCCTGATCTGGATTAGCAGGGTGTTATTTTAGGCGTTGTCCTTTAAGGTGAGAACATGGAATTTAATCTCAAAATGGCTATGTTCAAGCCGGCGCTAAAGTTCGCGATGGAGCGCGCAGGTCATGGTGCAGCGTTAGGTTTTAAACTCACGCGCGTTGGCCAAGGACAAGCCGAAATGACCTTTCCGTACAAAGAAGAGGTTATTGGCAATCCACTGACTGGCGTGGTTCATGGTGGGGTAATCGTAAGCCTGCTCGACACCTGTTGTGGCTGTGCCGCTATCACGGTATTAGATCGCAGGGCTATAACACCCACAATGGACCTGCGTCTTGACTATATGCATCCAGCAGAGCCCAAGAAACCCATTTTTGTCTCCGCCAAGGTGTATCGTAATACTGCTAACGTGATCTTCTGCAGAGGCTCTGCATGGCAAAACGATGAAGACAATCCAATTGCTCATTGCGTCGCCACCTTTATGAAAGTGGATGCTGAGGGCATGCGTTTTAGTGATATTCTGCGCCGCCGAGTGAATCGCCTCTTTGGCGCAATCAGCAAGCCTTCCAAAGAAGTATTGGAGGAGCCCAAATGACCCAAGAGATTAGCTCCCCTGAAAATATTGATGATAGGTTGAGGCAGGGCCAGATAACAGAAACGGTTATTACTGCACGACGGGCGAATGACCCACAAAAGATTCTAGATCTGATCCCTTATAGTAGCTTCATTGGCGCACAAGCTAAGGTTGAATCTGAGGGGGTTCTTTACTGGCTTGAGAGAAGGGCGAGCAACATTGGCAATCCAACCCTGCCGGCGATCCATGGTGGTGTGATTGGGGGCTTTTTGGAGCTTTCAGCCGCAATAGAGGTACTCTATGTCCTAGACGTCAGCGTTATCCCTAAAGTTGTCGACTTCTCTCTGGATTATTTGCGCCCTGGGCGCTATAAAACAATTTATGCCAACTGCACCGTGCTCCGTCAGGGCAAAAAACTTGTCAATGTGTCAGCGACGGCTTGGCAGGATGACCCGGCTATGCCCATAGCGACCGCTCGCTGTCACTTTTTACTTCCATAATATCATCCGTAAAGGTTGAAATTGGCTACTTTGCCCCCATCTCGAGAGGCAGAAGGCAAACATATTAATATTCAATTTCATTGCGTACCCATTAGGAGAGCACAAAAGAATGACAGCTAAAGCAAAGACAGGCTCGGAGACCTTAGGTTTTCAAACTGAAGCCAAGCAACTACTTCATCTTATGATTCATTCTCTGTATTCAAATAAGGAGATTTTTTTAAGAGAATTAATATCAAATGCATCCGATGCGACTGACAAGCTTCGTTTTGAAGCTTTAGAGAATACAGCTCTGTATGAAGATGAAGGCGAAGTCCATATCCGTATTGGTGTCGACGAGGAAGCGAAAACGATTACCATTTCAGATAATGGAATTGGTATGTCTCGGGATGAGGTGATCGCTAATCTGGGTACCATTG
>CAWKZU010000014.1:0-53631 GCA_963854585.1 Gammaproteobacteria bacterium
TGCCAGCACTATTAAAGATACTCGATGCCCTCTCTTTTAATAAGACTAAACTGGATATTATTGCTCTGTCTTTTAACAAAGACACACCTAAAAAGATTGAACAATATTTTGATATTAAACGAACTCCTACCATTATTTTTAGTCGGCATCAAAAGGAGATAGGTCGGTTTGTTGAGTATCCCCAAAAAACACTAGACGAAGATATCCTGTCCATTCTTAAAGACAGCAATTATCGACACTCTTATGCCGATTAATAAACGGGAACGTTGGCCTCGCTTAATTGTCTTATAAGATAGCGGCTAAGGGAACGTTCTTACATAATTATTAATGGTGTTTGGAGCTGCCAATATTAGTGTCTGTATGATTTAAGACGGTTACATCATAAAAAATGAATCCCTTGGCCTTGTTTCGTAGTATGTTTATAGGTGAACGTGTTAGTTGGTAGTATTGTATTTTGGACTAAATAGCGCAGAACTGAATTATCACTTAAATCATAGTGATACTTAAAGGTTGTCGTTGGAGACGTAAATGAACAACATGGGTACAAGTAACTTATTAGCGTACAGACATAGTCCCACTATGATTAAGGGCTTTCTGCTCTTAGTGTTAATGTTGTTTTCCTTGATCTCTAGAGGCCAGGTCGAGCAGGATCAGACTGACACTATCGAGAGCTATTTAATAGCAATCGACGACTTAGAAGCAGAATATGGTGCCTACTCAACACAGTTGTCAGACTTATATCTAGGCCTTGGAAAATCTTACGCATCAAAAACAGAATATTTCGACGCATTAGCCGCGTTTCAGCGTGGGATGCAAATAGAACGAGTTAATTTTGGTCTACACAGCCTATCCCAAACACCCTATCTGACGTCTATAGCGGATACCGAGAGTAATCTTGGCAACCAAGAAAAATCATTGAAAGCACTTAACCAGGCCTATCAAATAAGTGTAAAAAACTATGGCGGTACGGACAAACGCATGGTCCCTGTGATCAATTCCTTGATCGACTGGCATATGAACATCTATCACCAACAACGACCAAAGGTAGGCTATAGCAATCTAGTTATGTCGGAAAGACTGGCCGATGACATGAGTTTTATTTTGGATGAAAATATCGCTCTTAATTATCCAGAGGGGCCTACTTACTACCGGCGTATCGCGGATCTTCATTTCGTGATTGCTAATCATATTACTAAACATGGTGAGCCTAGGGAGACAGGGTTTACTGTATCTAGTGGCTTAGACTCAAGAAGAAGAAGTGAAGTTCGAACCTCGTATCGTCACTTTCATCGTGGCAAGACAGCTTTAGAGAAAGTGATCCAAGCGAGCATAGAGCAAGAGAACTCGACGCCTTATGATCAAGCAAACGTTATTGCCGATCTTGGCGACTGGCATTTACTATTTGGTCAAAAATTATCTGCTATTAAGACCTATCAACTGGCTGATGAAATATTAGATTTGGATGAAAATCCTGAAACTGCCCGTCAATCCTTGTTTGGTAGCCCAAAAATCATAGAATTCGGTATAAAGAAGCAGAATCAGGACACTACCACTATGCCGAGTGAGAATGAGTCTATGAGTGTGCAAGTCTCTATGCTTATTTCAGAGGGCGGCGTCGCTTCAGCTTTTTATCTGTCCAATGAATCAGAATCTTTAACTGATAATGAAATGAAGCTGTTGAAAAAATATTTTAGCGGTAAGCGCTTTAGACCTCGCATTGTCGAACGTCAGCCGCAAGAAGCAACCCATATTGTTAATTATGACCGTCCAGCCAAAGGAGTTGAAGGTTGAAAAAGACAAATTATATCGGCATTTGGAAGGCTGCTAACCGAGGAGTCTTGTTACAAACATTTGTCTTCGCGGCTGTGCTGACGGTACTTACATCTTGCCAGCTGCCCTCGCCGCCTCAATCAAGCGGCTCGTCTGGGTCACCTCCATCATCTGGATCACCTGGATCACCTGGATCACCTGGATCACCTGGATCACCTGGATCACCTGGATCACCTGGATCACCTGGATCACCTGGATCGCCTGGATCGCCTGGATCGCCTGGATCGCCTGGATCGCCTGGATCGCCTGGATCGCCTGGATCGCCTGGATCGCCTGGATCGCCTGGATCGCCTGGATCGCCTGACGGTGGGGACTCTATTGGGGATCTCGATCAATCACTGGATGATTCACTCGACGACTTTGATAGCACTGTCGCCGGTCAAGGATCATCCAACAAACCCGCGCAAATTGACATACTAAGCCCCAGCGGCGCTAGCAGTATTGAGTCTGATAGCGACCAACGCCCGTATGAAACGGCGGAAAGTATTGCGGAGGGCGATTCTGACATCGAGGAACGAGCGGCAACAGGTCCTGATTCAGACAGTGATGGTGAAGGGGGTGGTGATGGTGGCGGACAATCTTCAGGCAATAATAGCTCAGAATCTGGTGAAGCTATCGTCGTTGACCCCCTACCAGATGATATTGATGACGGCCAAGGAGACGATATTGTTTTGCGCCAAATAAGGGCTGCCGCCACTCAAGAATCTGACCCCGTATTGCGAGAAAAATTGTGGGATGAATACCGACGAATCAAAGATGGAACCTAAGGGACAACCAATGAAGTTTATGCCTCACCTTTTTACATGCTGGTATTTATCTAGGCGGTTGCCGTCTCGCCGGTTACTCGTCTCTGTAGTGGCGTCTCTGGTATTAATAATTAACGCCCAAAGTACTTTCGCAGCTATCGATAAAGTTACCTCCTCTACGCCTCTGTCGATTAAAACGCCTTCGCGCCCTATGGCTGAAAGTTCTCTGCTTGATGTGGGAATACCTACACTAAATGACGGCCTTAGCCTAACCGACGAAGATGACACTGTATTCCCTGAAGTTCGTTTTGCTGAAGCTATTTATTTTTCTAATCAACTGGCAAAGGTTATGGAAAAAAGTGGGGCCTGGGGCGCTATTAGAGTCACACCTAATGCTCAAGTCATTACTGACGTCTATATTACAGGTACTATTATTCAGTCAGATGGCGAGGCTTTAGAGTTGGATGTTGAGGTGAAAGATACGAGCGGTAAAAAGTGGTTTGCCAAGACCTATAAAAAGGTTGTGGGAAAATTGGCTTATGACAGGAGGGCGAAAAAAAATATGGGTGATCCTTTCCAGAATGTTTTCATCCAGATAGCGAATGATGTCTTGATCTATCGAGAGAAATTTTCTGACAAAAAAGCGACTGAGCTGAGGACTATTTCCGAACTACGCTTTGCCCAGCTATTTTCCCCAGAGGCTTTTAATGAATACATTACACCTGGCCCAAACGGTATCTTGGAAGTACAGCGGTTACCCGCAGAAAATGACAGCTTGTTGGAGCGCGTAAAAAAAATAAGAGAACGTGATTACTTGTACATTGATACGATGCAAGATTATTACGATGGGTTCTCCCAACAGATGCACTTTGCCTACCAAGAGTTCAGGAATTCCTCTTACGATTCGGTCGTCAAGGCGCGGCAACTTAACCGACAAGGCAATCAACGTATTATTGCAGGTATCGGCTCTATTTTAGCGGGTATATACGGTCGAAGTCAGTCTGAAACATCTACCGAAGCCTATGCGAGCTCTGCCACGGCAGCAGCGGGTGGTTTTATCTTAAAATCAGGCCTAGAGAAAAAACAACAGTCTGCTGCCTATGATGAAAGTGTCGCTGAAATGGGCTCATCGTTAGAGGCGGAAATTGCGCCTCAAGTGATCGCCTTAGAAGATCGCACCATAACTCTTACCGGCACGGTGCAAGCGCAGTACACGCAATGGCAGGAGCTTATGCAAAAGATCTACACACAGGAACGAGGCGCCCTCTAAGGCCTGATAGACAATAAATGACCAATAAACCCCCAGTGAATAATCAAAATAAGACTCAAAAGTTAGTCATCATAACGCTCATCGTCTTAGTTGCGGCCGTTGTCATTGTGCTCCCTAACTACGTTTCTGAACCTTGGGTTGCGGATGCTAGCCAAACCGATTTTAGTCCGCCTGCGCCCGCAGTTAGTCCCTCTGCTGCTGCCGAAAAAACCAAGTATCGTCAAGATGCTCAGTCGCTCTTAGCTGAGATCATCAATATTCGTGATCGGTTAAAAGATCAAGCGGTTGCACGTTGGGGAGACTTACAATTTCGCGTTGCCTTGCAAGGTGTGGATCAAGGCGATGAACAATATCGCTATGGCGACTATGAAAAGGCAATAGACACTTATCAATTATCTCTAGATCAAATGAAAAATCTTGAGTCTGTTGCGCAATACGAACTCGTCGAGGCTAAAAAAATGAGTCTCACAGCGATCGAATCCGCTACTGTAGTTTCTGATGCTGAGCTTGCTATTAATAAGGCTGAACTGGCAATAGCCATAGCCCCCAATGATAAAGAAGCCCAGATATTGGTTAATAGAGCAAGTAAGCTCTCCCAGTTGATTACATTACTGGCTGAGGGCAGATACCACAGTGAGCAAAACGACTTGGAGTCTGCTAAAGCTGCCTATGAGAAAGCCGCCACGCTAGACCCTCAACACATTGCCGCCGCGGCCGAGCTTCTCATCATAAAAAAATCGATCACTGAAGAAACCTTTAGGAGCCATATGAGCGATGGTTTCGTCGCTCTCAATAAAATCGACTTCGAGCAGGCATTCGCAGCCTTTAATCGCGCTGGTGTTATTTACCCTAATCACCCAAGTGTACAACAAGCTCTAAATCAAGTGACCTCTGAGCAATCACAGTTGTTAGTAGATCAACAAATGATCCAAGCTGACACGCTTGCCCAGCAAGAACAATGGCAAGAGGCCTTAGCTATTTATCAGCGACTACTGCTAACCGACAATAGTCTGACAGAGGCTAAGGTTCGTAAGATTTCGGTCTCAGTGCGCGCTTCTCTTGATAGGCAGATTACCGCCCTTCTCGACGAGCCACTTTCGTTAACTGCATCGCCTGCTTTTTATAAAGGTAATAATTTACTTACTGATGCCAAAGGGTTTGCAAATCCGGGGCCACGCTTGCGACGCCAAATTGATCAATTAGATAAAGCTCTACGAGCTTCTCAGATACCGGTAACCGTCATTATTCAATCAGACAATCTCACCGAGATTAGCGTATATAAAGTCGCTAATTTAGGCACCTTGCAACAAGCTTCGATTTCATTGAAGCCTGGGCTCTATATTGCTGCAGGACGACGTACTGGCTATCGAGATAGTCGAGTAGAGTTTGAAGTTTCTGAGCAATCTCCACCAGGACCCATCGTGGTTATTTGCTCAGAGAAAATATAAGACTAAAGCGCTCGCAAGCCTTCGGCCCCTATGGCTTAGTGACTGTTACAAACAAAAGCTGGCATGTGAATCCTGTTTATTGCGTATACTTTAAATACCAAGAGTCGACCTTCTCTCCACAGGAACGTTGGTCTAACTAAGAACAATAATATATGACGGATCAAGACAATAAAAATAAGCCTATCAGTAGTGTCGATTTCAGTCCGATAGAGACGGGTTTGGAACAAAAATCTGCTCCTATCTCCTTAGGAATAAAGATCCTAACGGGTCTCATGACAGCTGCCATTGTTATTATGGGCTACCTTTACTCAGCCAAAGCGGTTATTTTCAACGTTAATCCTATGGATGCAGATATTGAGATTAAAGGGCTATCATTTAACATTGGTGACAACTATTTACTGCTAAAAGGTGGTTATGCCATTACGGCGACTCATCCTGGTTACTACCCTTTGAATTACCCACTGATGGTGAGCGACGAAGACAATCAAGAGGTCGCATTGGCACTGAGCCCACTTCCCGGCAATTTAGAGGTCACCTCTGAACTATCAACTATAAATGTCACTATGGATGGGGCAACTCTAGCAACCGTTCCAGGATTACTCACGGGTATAAATCGTGGTCTTCACCGTTTTACGTTTAGCAAGCGTCGCTACTTTTCTCTTGTCAAAGAAGTTGATATTCAAGGATTGGATATCACGCAACAGATCAGCCTTGTATTGCAGCCAGCCTGGGGGCAGATGCTATTCACATCCAAACCGATAGGCGCTGCGGTTAGCATAGATGGAGAGATTGTAGGTAAAACGCCGATGACAACAGAGGTTTTAGAAACCGGCAGTGAACTCACATTAGATTATCCTGGCTACAAAACCTTCACCAAAGCCGTTACCCTCAAAGCGGGTACTACCGCTGAACACCCCCTAGTTGTATTAGATGTCTCAGATGGCACACTCCAGATTGCAACGATGCCCGCGGGAGCAACCGTCACCTTAGATAAAATATTTTTAGGGCTTTCGCCATTAAAGGTAGATGTCCCGCCCTTCAACAACCAAATCCTCGAGTTTTTCCTTGATGGGTATTTAAAAGCCAGTAGGACGGTCAAGGCCGAACCGGAAAAGGTCTCGGTCATTGATCTTAGGTTAAAACCCAATATTGGCAGTATTTCTGTGAGGGTTAGCCCTGAGAATGCAAAAATAACAGTGAATGGACGCTCATTAGGGGCAGGCAGTCAGACACTCTCTTTACCTGCAAAACCGCATACATTAGAAGTGAGCATAGCCGGTTACGAAACGCAGATCGTGCAGATCACTCCACGCCCAGACCAACAGCAAGACCTAAATATTAAGCTACTAACACTACAGCAAGCCTACTGGTCATCACGGCCCTCGGCCATCAAGAGTACGGTGGGTTCTGAATTAAGGTTATTTCAACCTGACCAATCCTTTACTCTTGGCGCCCCCCGCAGACAACCAGGGCGTCGTGCTAACGAAGTTGAACGGTTGGTCCGATTAGAGCGTCCCTTTTATTTAGGTTCTAAAGAGATTAGCAATGCTCAGTTTCGCCTCTGGAAGGAGGAACATAGTTCAGGTGCCATAAGAGGCATGAGCCTAGATATGCGAGATCAACCCGCGGTCAAACTAAGTTGGGAAGACGCTGCCTTATTTTGTAATTGGCTCAGCAAGAAGGAAGGTTTGCCAAGCTTCTACCAAATTCAAGACGGAGAAGTCACAGGCTTTAATTGGCAGTCCCACGGTTATCGACTCCCCACTGAGGCCGAATGGGCTTGGGCCGCCAAGATTAATAATCAGGGCGACACTATCGTATTTCCTTGGGAAAATGGCCTCTACCCACCAACCAGTGCCGTCGCTAATTACGCCGACAAAAGTGCGTTGGGTTTTCTTCCTTTTACCATCGCAAACTACAATGATAGCTATGCAGTATCCGCCAATATTGGTAGCTTTAGTCCCAATATGAAAAGTCTCTACAATATGAGCGGTAATGTCGCAGAATGGGTGAATGATTATTATGAGGTACGACTTCATCGAGGAGAGCCTATAGTAGACCCAAGAGGAGCTGAGTCAGGGAGCAGACACGTGATTCGCGGAGCGAGCTGGGCATTGGGTTCTCGCACAGACCTTCGCTTAAGTTTCCGTGAGGCTGGTAGTGATGGGCGAGTCGATGTAGGCTTTAGATTAGCGCGCTATGTTGATCAGCCAGGAGTCACACCATGAGACTAGCATTAGCACTCTTAATGTTGCCTTTGTTGGGTTTTAGCCAGCAACCCACTGAGCCCTCCGACCCCTTGGTGGTTGTCGATTCAGCTGCGACAACTCTAGAGGTGCCGGATAAAGAGGTATCGTCAGAAGAAGACCAGGAAGCTGATGACTTTAAACCGACTGAGGAGATTTCAGAAGATTTCCCAATCCCACTTCCTTATGATATTTAACCCCAAGAAGATAAATTTCACAGCCACGAGAAATAAGGGAATAGCCAATGAAAAGCCCGACAGATAAAACAACCAACGAAATGTTTTTCCAGCTAATTGCATTGCTGTTGTCGATTATTATTATCCATACTATTTTCGTTACCGTGGTCAGACCCAATGCTGAGAGCACGATACAACGTCACGCAGAAATGGCGGCAGCGGGAGAAGAGTATGAAGTGCCACGGTCTTTCTTTATTGTGATCAAAGATTTAGAACAGGAGTCCTGTTTTATTTTAATGTTTTGGGCTCTGTCTATTATGGGCTATAAAACTCGCACTGCTGTTAGAGAAAAAGCGATGCTTAATTTACCGCTTGTGAGTATTGCCGAGGGCACCAGGGTATTGCCAGATGATGCAGGTCAACTAGCACGGCCGCTGCAGTCCCTGCCATCAACACAGCGTGGCTATCTTCTACCCCGCGCTCTTCAAACTGCGCTCTCTCGATTTGAAGTGACCGATAGTGTGCAATTTGCAGCTGAGGCGGTCAGCAATGTTTGTGATACGGAAAATGACCGACTTGACTCAGAGTTATCAATGGTTCGTTATATCACCTGGGCCATACCGTCTATCGGCTTCATCGGCACTGTACGTGGAATCGGTGCTGCACTAGGGCAGGCCCATGAGGCTATGCAAGGTAATATCGCTGGCGTCACCAGCAGCCTAGGAGTGGCCTTTAACTCAACGTTTATTGCTCTTCTAATCAGTATGGTTGTGATGTTCTATATGCACCAGCTGCAGTTGATACAGGAGCGTCTGGTGCTAGATTCCCAATCCTATTGCGAAAACAATTTACTTCGTTTTTTAAAAGCTAAATAAGTACCGGATCACAGATGTCACTAGCTGTTTTAGAACTCAACGATCAGGCGCTGCTCATTCATACTGAGCAGGGCCAAAGCATCAGTGAGCCCGGTTTTGCCCAATTAACAAGTAAAGGCATTGAAACCGGTGAAGTCGCTCGAAGCATAGCGTGGCGGTCACCCCAGTCGAGTTTTAATCAGTATTGGCGTCAACTTAATCAACTTCCACTGCCTAGCAACCAACGCTGGGCACGACATAACGCTGATATCGCATTCGCTCAAATTGAGCAGCTCTTAAATGCTACCGCTGCGCCGGAAAAATTAATTCTTAGTGTTCCTGGTAGTTTCTCCGACGAACAAATGTCATTAGTAACAGGATTAATTGACGCATCTTCAAGTCAACTGCACGCCGTAATCGATAGTGCTCTAGCCGCTGGATTGCATTGTCAGAATCAGACTTGGATCGTAGAATTACAGCTTCATCAAACAGTTGTGAGTCTTATCCAACCTCAAGATAAGGGTACTCAGGGTTCAATTGAAGTCGTGCAACAAGAGCTTATTCCCGATCTAGGCATCATGACAATTTACAACTCAGTTGCCCGGCATGTCAGTAACAGCCTAGTCACCGAGTACCGCTATGACCCCTTGCACAATTCCGAGGGCGAGCAAACTATTTATGACCAAATACCCACTTGGCTATCGACTTTAACAGTTAAGCCGGAGGTCACCATTAGCATAAGTTCCCCCAAGGGAGAGCTTCCTTTGGTATTACGTAAACATAAAATAGAAGAATTAATTGAAAGTCGGTTGGCTAAACTGACTGAAATTCTTGAAAGCACTGAAAAACATGATGTGGTTTTTACGCATAGTGGAGCCATTATTGGCCGGCTAGTATCTCGCTTTGCAACTGCGCGGCTACTTAGTGCTGATCAGGGATGCCGAAATTGTTTTTCAGTCCAACAGGAAATCGCTTTAGAAAGTGAGCAATTGCATCGTATTAGATCATTAAAGACGGGCTTATTATTAGACAAAATAACGATCAATCAAACCCATCAGTCAGGCTATGCAACTCACTTGCTATATAACAATCAGGCATGGCCGCTGGCAACAGCGATTAGTATTTATCTAAAGAATGATCAGCTTTCTTTTAAGTCTGGGGCAGATAAAGACGCGGCTCTAGCGCTCATGATTACAGATTCAGAATTAGGTGTGCTTTACCAGCAGCCCGGCAACGAGGTACTACTCCCTAGGAGCTCTCAGCCCGGTGGTTCAATTGTCATTGCAGGCCATAAAGTTAAATTAATCGAGGTCACAAATGGCTAGAAAACGGCGCAATATCGCCTTTAGCTTGTCCTTTCTCGATATTATGGCCTGCGGTTTTGGTGCTGTGACACTCCTGTTTTTGATCCTACGCCACAACGCCACTGAAGTAATCACCCCAGATGAAAGCCTCGCAGCTGAGGTTGATCTATTACAAATGGATATTCGACAAGCCACGGAGGAAAGAGCTGTATTACTCAATAGTTTAGATAAGATTAAATTAGATCTTGTAGAAGCACAGGGTTTGTCCGCAAGAGTCATTACAGAACTGGAGGAGCAAGAGAATAGTATCCAAGAAGATCCTAACAATATGGATAAGCTTCGCCAGCAAGTTGAACAGTTAGAGGAAGAAACTGCTCAGATGGAAGAGATTGAATTTGGTGACACAGTACGAAAATTTAGTGGCGATGGGGTCAGGCAATATCTTACCGGCCTCAAATTAGGCGGCGAGCGGGTACTTATCTTAGTGGACGGCTCTGCCAGTATGTTAGCCGATACAGTGGTAAATGTACTGCGAAGACGAAATATGGACGACGACCAAAAACAACAATCAGTGAAATGGCAGTGGGCAATGCGCACGGTAGAATGGTTACTGGCACAGTTGCCGCCAAGTAGTCGGTATCAGGTCTATATTTTTAATGCTGAAGCAACTCCAGTTAGCCCAGGTACAGATGGTATATGGCTTGATGCTGCAGACTCGTTGGCCCTTGAAACTTCAGTGCGCGACCTTAGCAATCATGCCCCTAACTCCGGCACCAGTTTAGTCAATGCGTTTAGTGTCTTAGCCGAGTTTGATAATCAGCCTGATAATATTTTTCTACTCACAGACGGTCTGCCCACAATGAGTGAAACCGCACCAAAAAAGTATATGGTTACTGGCGGGCAAAGGCGTAAGCATTTTAACGTTGCGTTGACGAAGATCCCTGCGGGTATTTCGGTTAATACTATTTTATTTCCCATGGAAGGTGACCCTGAGGCCGCGGCACTTTATTGGCAGTTAGCTTTAGATACTGAAGGCGCGTTTATAGCACCATCAAGAGATTGGCCATAATGAAAAAACAACGTCGAGAGTTGCAAGAAGCAAGCATTTCCTTTCTAGATGTCATTAGCTGTGGTTTTGGCGCTATCGTGCTGTTGTTAGTCATCGCCAAAGTGGGTGATCCTTCGGCTCTAGAAGATGCCGAGAAAAAGTTACTCGGGTCAGTTAAAAGTTATCAAGAGCGCTTATTTGAAATAAGGGGTGAATCGGTTATTTTGGATCAGCGTTTACAATCCCGTAAACAGCAACTTTCCGAACTTTCCGAACGCGTTGCCCGATTGAAGGAAAAACTAGCCAGTGTGGCTAAACAGTCCGACCAACTGTCGCAATCCAAAATCAGAGAAAGAGAGCAATTGCAGCTTGTGCTGCAGGTGTTAACCGAAGAGATGCAAAGACTTCTTGGGCCTGAATTCCAAAAGAAGAATAAACTCGTAGGCGGCATCCCAGCAGACAGTGACTACATTATATTTGTGATTGACACCTCCGGCAGCATGCAAAGTGCTGCCTGGCAGAAAGTTCAAATTGAGATGCTCAATATCCTTGACGTGTACCCTGAAGTTAAGGGCATTCAAGTTTTAAATGATATGGGTCAATATATGTTTAGCGCCTATAAAAACCAATGGATTCCAGATAGCCCCAAAATGAGAACTAATATTACAACCAAACTGGCGACCTGGGCCCCTTTTAGTAACTCAAGTCCCGTAGAAGGGATAGAGAGTGCCATAAAAGTGTTTTATAAACCTGGCAGACGCATTAGTATTTATACCTTAGGTGACGACTTTCAGGGAAGCTCGATCAGAAGAGTTGTCAAAGAAATTGATCGACTGAATAAAGCCAATCGCGGTAGTGATAGACTGGTTCGTATACACGCGATTGGATTTCCAGTTCATTTAAGGCCCGGGGTTTCACCTAGTAACTCCGCGATGCGCTTTGCTGCTTTAATGAGAGAATTAAGTTACAACAATGGTGGGACCTTTATTGGTTTAAATAGTCTGCAATAAACTAAAAATAACACGGGTGTTGTTTTAATATGGGAGCATTAGCTATGAAGAAAATAGGCGGCCTAATTCTAATCGTGCTTTTAGCGGGTTGCAGTTCGTCGGCATCTGTAAAAATAACGAGCTCATTCCCATCAGTTTTGTCCGAACCTAAGCCCATCAATGCATCCATTCTTATCGAAGATAGCTTCGCCACCTACGTCGGCACACCTAACAAAAATACTCAAATCGATATAGGTGCAAGCCAAGTTAATTTGCTCAATAGCGCCTTCTCTGGGCTGTTCGACAATGTTGATTTTGTGACATCTCTAGACCAAGTCACAGCAGAAACCGATCTGATCATTACACCCTCTGTTATTGAGGTTCAGTTATCAACCCCTTCTGACAACTATCTCAACGTATTTGAAGTATGGATTAAATATAACCTAGATATTCAAGCAAAAGATGGCGCTCTAATAACCAATTGGTTTATGCCCGCCTATGGGAAAACTCCAGATTCATTTATGGCAGACAAAGAGAAGGCCATTGAGCAGGCAACAATAATCGCATTACGTGATGCCGGGGCCAAACTGATGCTCGATTTTTATCGTATCCCCGCTATAAACGACTGGTTGTCGAGGCAAAATATTAATCAGGAGTCGCAGTCATTATGACAAAGACGATAGGTAAGCTTGGCGGCCAACTAGGGCTCCTTATAATGCTTCTTAGCGGTTGCTCAGCGACCACAACAATCGACGAGTACCGCCCCACAGATCAACCTATTGTTTTAAGTGGCGATGAAAAAGTGGTTATTCTGGGTCGGCGAGATGCAGGCCATTATGAAACAGATCGAGAATTCATTGAATGTGTAAGCGATGAGGTTACGAGCGGCGGTATTAAGGTACTTCCCGAACAGCAGTTTATTGATGCTATCTATCCATGGTTCGAACCACGAACAGCACCCAAAGGACTGCCACGCTTAAAGCGGTTAATGCAGCAAAATAACATCAAGGCTAAAATAGATTCACTGTCTATACGTTATCTGGTGTGGTTGGATGGATCTACCGAAACAACGGGTAAAGGAGGCTCTATGAGTTGCGCTATTGGGCCTGGCGGTGGCGGATGCTTTGGCTTTGCTCAATGGGATAAACTCTCTGTTTACGAGGCGACAGTCTGGGATCTTGATGAGCTCGTTGAGAAAGGAAAATTACGCGTAGATTCTGAAGGCACCTCCTATTTAATTGGTGTTGTCGCTCCTATACCACTGTTAACCCCAGTAAAAAATGATGCCTGTGGCAGCCTGGGCAATCAGCTTAAGTTATTTTTCTCGATTAAATAGATAAAATAATGAAACTAATCTTCAGGTTACACCCACCCCTGACAATTCTAGTCACTGTGCTGCTGGCGTTATGTTTAACATATTCCTCGATAAGTCAGGCAAAAGTGACTGGAGCTGATATCTATGAAACAACCCTAAAAAGCACTCCCATTTATAAGGATCCAGCACTCGAAGCTTATATAAAGTCGCTGGGAGAAGAAATCGTTGCGGTGTCTGAAATGGCCGGCGAGAAATTCACCTTTACCTTACTTGATGATGAGGCCCTCAACGCTTTTGCAACGAGAGATAACTATATTTATGTCAATCGTGGACTTCTCAATTATGTCAGCAATGAGGCTCAGTTAGTGTCAGTTCTGGCTCACGAAGTCGGTCATGTAACCCGCGGTCACGTCACTGGCCAAGAAGAGCGAATGACCGGCGCGAAAATTCTTTCCACCTTGGCTGCGGTACTGTCCAATAGCAATGAAGTTTACGAGGCTACTATGGCATATGCCAATTCCATGATTCAAAGCCATGGCCGTCGCAATGAACTGGAGGCTGATGAGACCGGAGCTGAATACATGGCAAAGCTCGGTTATGACCCCACTGAAATGTTAAGCATGCTGTCGATTATGAAGGATAATGAGTCGTCACAAAAAAAGCGCGCACAGGGCCAAGGCGTATCTAAACCAACCTATCATGGTGTTTTTTCTTCACACCCTCGAAATGATGCGCGCCTGCGGACGGTTGTGACCAAAGCCAAATCGCTTAAATCCGATAATCAGCGCGACAATGGGGCAGACGTCTATCGAGGCCTTACTGATGGGCTGGTATGGGGGGTTAACTTCCTCGCAAAAACTACTGCACCTGAACGATATTCCGACATGAACCTAAAGATTCGTCTCAATTTTCCCAAAGACTGGACATTAACAGAAGATAATAACAAACGGTCAGTTTCAGCCTCACCAGAGGGAGGCCAAGCAACCTTAAGCCTACAACCAATAGCTCGAACGTCACAGAGCCCTGAGGAATATTTGTACAACTATCTCAGCGTGCCTATGCTCGCCGAAGGTAAAACAATATCACCGGCGCGGTTAAAAGGGTTTACCGGAATACTAAATACTGACAATCCAAAAATGTCGACACGGATAGCGGTAATTTATTACAAATTAAATGCCTATATTTTGAAAGGCGAGGTTTTAAATTCAGATGACTTTGAGGAGTTTGATCCGCTTTTCTTGACCGCCATTAATACATTTCGTCCCATTTCTCGAGCAGAGATAGCCGGACAAAAACCAAAAGTAGTAAAATATGTTAGGGCGACACAAGCGACCACCTATGATGTCTTAGCTAAATCATTAGGTATCAGTGTCGCTGATATAGATACCCTACGTATTATTAATGGGCATTACCCCAGTGGAGAACCCACGGCTGGTGATTGGCTTAAAATTTTTGAACAATAATGTCTGTTGCAATTCCATGTGCCGAGCGAACCGAAAACCATGATTCAAAAAATATCGTTACTACTGGTACTTGCCACGATTGGTATTGGGTTCTACTGGCTACTAATACCCGCACAGCAAGTTGATGAGACTGATAGCGACAACAGTGAACAGTACAGGCCTAATGTTGCCTCAATCAATCAGCAGGTTGCTGACAAGTTCCTCAAAACTCTAACCTTAGATGCTACTGATATTGGCCCTGATATCGACCCTCAAGCAAAGGCCTCATCTATGAAAGCAAAACTATCAGGCGCTATTAAGGCTATTACGACCAATCAAAATCCAACAGCTAAGCAGCTCAATATCTTCTATGAGGCCCATAAATCTGATTACACGGAAACGGCACAATTCACCTTTGTTTACCGCGTTTTTTACACTGCTAAGTATGGCGGCCAAGCCACTGCCACTGCAAAAAAGGCCCTTGACGATAAAATAGCTGAGGGTGTACCTCTTTTACGAGATACTATGCTACCCCAAGATGTTTACATACGCGCTGACTCTGTTGAAATTGATGAGATATTCGGTGTTGGTTTTGCTGACAAACTAGACGCTTTAAGTAATGCGACTGCCTTACCCTGTTGGGCCGGCCCAATTAGTTCTAAGTCCGGCGCGCATCTGGTATGCGTAAAGGCTTATCAACCTGGCCGTACTCCAGTATTGTCGGAAATTGAAAATGAAGTTATCAATGATTGGCGTTTATCGCTATGAGTATGGTTTCTGACAAAATAATGACTTCAGGCCATTAGCTCGGCAAAAAACACTTTTAGACCCTCAGCACCGGAGGCTTCCCAGGTTTTAAGGGCAGCGGTTCCCACTATAGCGAGGTCTGCAGTGCCGCGTAAAAAGTCCATATCTGCCTTGCAACTAACACCAAAGCCCACGCCAATAGGCAACTCGGTATGTTGGCGACATCTAGCGATAAGACTTAGCACATCATCACCCATCGTCGTTTTTGAACCCGTAACGCCCTTACGTGCTACCACATAGACCATTCCGCGGCTGGCCGCTCCTAGTTTTGCAAGACGCCCATCCGTGCTGGTCGGAGTCATTAAGACAATAGGTTCAATTCCCTCTTGTTCAGATAAACGATGAAGATTAGCAAACTCCTCTACAGGCAGATCAGGCAAAATATAACCCACTCCACCTGCCTCTTTAATACGTTTTACAAAAATCTCTTCGCCCATTTTAAAGGCAGTGTTGTAATAACCCATCATCAAAATCTTAAACGGAAAGCGTTGACTAGCCTGATGCATAAATTCAAAACATTGATCAATCGTCGTTCCCGATTTCAAAGATGCTTCATTGGCTCTCACAAAAAGAGGCCCGTCTGCGCTGGGCTCAGAAAAAGGAAACTGAAGCTCCACCAAATCAACACCAGCCTCAGCCATGATTTCTAGCTCTTTCATGTTGTCTTCAAAAGAGGGGTAACCACAAACCACATGGGCCATCACTAGTAAGTCTTTGTCTTTCTTACGCTCAGTAATGTAGGTTTGCAGTCCCATTATTTCTTCTCCGCCCGATACTGATCGGCTTTGCCGGCAATAAATGTTTTCCATTTAGAGTCATCAAGGGCATCCGCGATCGTAAAGATATCCTTATCACCACGACCAGACTGGTTAATCAAAATAATCTCATCCTTACCCATGCTTGGTGCTTCTTTTATGGCGGTTACAAATGCGTGTGTACTTTCAAGGGCAGGTATAAGCCCCTCAGTTCGCATGGTCAATGTTAAAGCCTCTTTGACCTCAATATCGGTGGCCGCCTCAAAGCGCACCTTACCTTGCTCCCAGAGATGGGCAAAAATAGGGTTGATACCGATATAATCTAAACCAGCGGCGACCGAATGAGTTTCATTCATATTGCCTTCCTCATTCTGCAAAAAATATGTCTTGTAACCCTGGGCAACACCCACAGAGGCATCATCATAGGCTAATCTTGCTGAATGCATGTAAGAACCAACGCCATGTCCACCAGCTTCACAGCCAATTAATTCAACGTTATCGTCATCAAAAAAGCCCTGGAAAATACCCATAGCGTTAGACCCACCACCAACGCAGGCATAGACACGGTCAGGTAATCTTCCCGCTTGTTTTAATATCTGTTCGCGCGCCTCCATACCGATAATAGATTGAAACCAACTCACCATTTCTGGAAAAGGATGTGGGCCACAAGCAGTACCCAAAATATAGTGAGTATCTGCCATATTGGTTACCCAATCTCGCATGCATTCATTAACAGCGTCTTTTAATGTCTTCTGGCCATCTTCAACCGCAATGACTTCGGCTCCGAGGTTTTCCATCCAAAAAACGTTTGGACGCTGTCGCGCGACATCAACCGCTCCCATGTAGATTTTGCAATCAAAACCAAATTTGGCAGCCATGGTCGCAGTGGCAAAACCATGTTGCCCTGCTCCGGTCTCAGCGATGACTCGACGTTTGCCTAATCTTTGGCACAGTAAACCTTGCCCCATAACATTATTAATCTTGTGGGAACCCGTATGATTAAGGTCATCCCGCTTAACGTAAATCTGCGCACCACCAAGCTTTCGAGACAAGTTTTCTAGATGAGTAATCGGTGTGGGACGGCCAGAATAATTTTGCAACAGGGCAACATAATCTTGCCAAAACTTTGGATCAGCTTTGCATTCACGAAAACAGGCCAGCAGCTCCTCGATAGTTGCATGTAGGATTTCCGGAAGAAAAACGCCACCATACTCTCCGTAGTAGCCTTCGCGGCCATCAGAGAAATCGAAAATATCCATTAAAAACCTCAAGAGAACACGGAGACTATTTTTATCCCCGCTGTTTGAAAGAAAACTAATCAGGCGTCCATTTTAGCCAAGTCATGGACAACGCACAACGATTGTACGTTTTACCCTCCTGGATGGTTGTACGTCTTATGCTCCTTGTAGGTGTTGTGTAAAAAAACCCAATCGTGACTCATTTACCCAGTATAGTCAGAAAACCCAACAACCCCAGCATGTATCCTTGCTACGACGATTTATCCACAACTTTTGCAAGTACTTATGAAATAAAAATATGGTTAAAAGTGCAAATAAACACAATATGTAGTGGATTAATACTTGCAAGACACACCATGTAGGATAAACTCACCTAACAGTTTCAAGGATGAACCTGGAATATTTTTAACACAAATTCAGATGATCTGGTTAGAAAATTGACCTAATAATAATTGTTAGGTGGTTTTAGCTAGTCAAGCATTAAAGGGCACACAATGAGCGCACCAAAACTAAAAACAATCAAACCACTAAAAAACTCTCAAGAAATCGTTATGCAGGATGCATCTTTGGATATTTGGGATAAAAAATATCGTCTTAAAGACAAGCAGTCAAATCCCATTGATGCTGATATAGATGCAACTTACATGAGAGTTGCCAAGGCATTATCGGATGTTGAGGACGAAGCTCAACGCGAAAAGTGGCAAGAACGTTTTGTTTGGGCTCTCCAGCATGGTGCGATTCCAGCAGGCCGTATTATTTCTAATGCAGGTGCGCGAGCTTACAAACCTGCGACCTCGACCATTAACTGTACAGTGTCAGGCACAGTGCCTGATTCAATGCTCGGTATTTTAGAGCGCAACCTAGAAGCAGGCTTAACCTTGAAAGCCGGTTGCGGTATTGGTTACGAATTCTCTACGTTGCGCCCTAAAGGAGCCTACGTATCTGGCGCTGGTGCCTATACGTCTGGGCCGCTATCGTTCATGGATATCTACGACAAAATGTGTTTCACCGTATCCTCCGCAGGCGGCAGAAGGGGTGCTCAGATGGCGACCTTTGATGTTAGCCATCCCGATGTGTTCGATTTTGTTCGCGCCAAACGTGAAGATGGTCGTTTGCGCCAATTTAATCTATCTCTATTGATTACTGAAGAGTTTATTGCAGCGGTCCGTGCAGACGGCGATTGGGATCTAACATTCCCTATCAGTGCCAAGGAAGTCGATGGCGGCATTGACATGAAAGGGGATAATGTCGTTTGGAAGCATTTCCCCACGACAGACGGTTATGTAACTAATGAACAAGGCTTAGTAGCCTGCCGTATTTACGAAACAATCCGCGCTCAAAAGTTATGGAATGCGATCATGTCATCAACCTATGACTATGCTGAGCCAGGTTTTATTCTTATCGATCAGGTCAACAAGAATAACAACAACTGGTTCTGCGAAGATATTCGCGCGACTAATCCCTGTGGTGAACAGCCTCTTCCTCCCTACGGTAGCTGTCTGCTAGGATCTATCAATTTGACCAAGTTTGTACGCAACGCATTTACCGAAGATGCATTTTTTGACTGGGACGAATATGCAGAGGTGGTCGGTGTATTCACGCGGATGCTCGATAACGTAGTCGAAATTAACGGTCTACCCCTTGAAGAGCAGCGCAAAGAAATTGAATACAAACGACGTCATGGTATGGGCTTTTTAGGATTAGGTTCAGCGATGACTATGCTACGCATGAAATATGGTGATTCAGACTCATTAGAGTTCACTGAGCGTGTGGCTCAAGATATGGCCGTAGCTGGACTTTCAGCTGGTTTAGAGCTGGCGCGCGAAAAAGGCCCGGCGCCAATTATGGAAGATGAGTTTGATGTCACCGCTGCACTCTTATTTAAACAACCGGACTTAGCAAAGGATGGCATTAAGGTGGGCGATAAAATTAAGGGTAAGGTACTAATAGGCAAGTACAGTCGGTATATGCAACAGGTAGCCAAGGCTGATCCCAAACTTATTGAATCTATTATTGAAGATGGCTGTCGCTTTAGTCATCATTCATCTATTGCCCCAACTGGCACTATATCTCTGTCGTTGGCGAACAACGTGAGTAATGGCATAGAGCCAAGTTTTGCTCACCACTATTCTCGTAATGTTATCCGTGAGGGCAAAAAGTCTAAAGAAAAAGTCGATGTTTTTTCCTATGAGCTACTGTCCTACCGCACGCTGGTGAACTCTAAGGCCATGCCCTTTAGCACAGATGCCGAAGAAGCCTTGCCTGAGTATTTCCTGAGTTCAGAGAACATTGAACCTAAGGCGCATGTTGATGTTCAAGCTGCGGCACAAAAGTGGGTTGATTCTTCAATCTCCAAAACGATTAATGTACCAACCGATTGTGAGTACGAAGCGTTTAAAGACATCTATCTGTATGCGGCAGAAAAAGGACTTAAAGGCTGCACCACCTTCCGCTTTAACCCAGAGGCATTCCAGGGTGTATTGGTAAAGGAAAGTGATTTGGAAAATACCACTTACAGCTTTACCCTTGAAGATGGCTCTACCGTAGAATTTAAAGGTAACGAAGAAGTTGAGTACGACGGTGAAACCCATACCGCCGCCAATCTATTCGATGCGCTCAAAGAAGGTTACTACGGTAAATTCTAATTAACTAAAACTACATCCGCAGAGCACTGCGAGGACAATAATGAACAAGAAAATTGAGAAAAAGATCGTCGGCTACAAAGTCGTCACAGCGCAAGACGTAGTGGCAGAGACTGCCGTAGAAGCAGATAGTAATATTATTCAGATGCACGAAAAGGTGTCACGCCCCGAAGCCTTGGCGGGCAGCACTTATAAAATAAAAACGCCGATGTCAGATCACGCTATGTATCTCACTATCAATGATATTGTTTTAAATGAAGGTACCGACCATGAGTTGCGTCGACCTTTTGAGATATTTTTAAACTCCAAAAACATGGATCAGTTTCAATGGATTGCGGCCTTAACGAGAGTTATTTCTGCTGTGTTCCGTAAAGGTGGCGACTGCACCTTCCTTGTCGAAGAGTTGAAAGCCATCTTTGACCCCCAAGGAGGGTACTTTAAATCGGGTGGGCGTTTTATGCCATCACTGGTGGCAGAAATAGGCTGGGCAATCGAAGACCACTTGCAAAAGATCGGAATGATGACAAAACCCGAGATCCCCGAGCATCAGCAGAAAATTATGGATGAAAAGCGCGCTGACTTTGAACAGGCTAGTGCTGCGCCACAAGAAGCTAACGACTTCCCACCCACAGCTGAGGTGTGTAAAAAATGTAGCGTTAAAGCTACCATTTTGATGGATGGCTGCATGACCTGTCTGAACTGCGGCGAATCAAAGTGTGGCTAAAGCCCTAGCTTTAGTAGTATAAAAAAAGCGGCCCTAGGGTCGCTTTTTTTATTTCCTATAATTTTTACTATATGCCGTAATTAACTAACCTGCCTTGACCAGCATCATTTTCATCATCTTCTTTAAGCCATTATGAAGAGAGCGGATCTCTTCGATATTTTCTGCGTCACTCATCCACTGGTAGACAATGCCAATGACCGCCGCGCTAAACTGATCTGCTATTAATTTTGGTGATACCAATGGAGCTATCAAGCCTTCCTCAATGCCCTGTTCTATCCAGCCCATAACATCCCTGTGTCGACGACCATGAATACCCATAATCACCGGTCTAAGTGGCGATTTTGGCGCCAAAGATTCAAACCATAAACGATAAAAGGCCTCAACATGCTTAGGCGCGTCTTCACAAAATTTACTGTGCGCGTCTAGAGCAGCCGCAATAGCCTGGTAGCCGCTTTTATGGTTGGTCACAGAGGTTAATTCAGCTAACCATTCATCGCCCACAGAGCGTAATACAAAATCAAATAACCCCGCCTTGTTACCAAACCGATAACCCGCTAAGCCTCTTGAATAACCAGCCCGCTCACCCACATCCTTTAATGTTAACTGTGCAGTGCCCCGCTCAACAATTAAGTCGATCGCTACTTCTAACATCTTAGTATCAGATATTTCCTTACGTTCAACCTGAGTTAGGCGCAACGGTTTAGTCATGCTCTTTTCCTATACATGTATCGAGTTAACAGTATTTACATGTTACGGCGATATTGGCCGCCGACATCAAACAACGCATTAGTAATCTGGCCCAAAGAACAACAGCGTACGGCATCCATTAGTAACTCAAACCCATTATCACCACGGCGAACTGCATCCTGAAGTTGTTTAAGTACCAGCTCAGATGACGCCTCGTGCTCACTGTGGAATGCTCTCAAACGTCTAATTTGGCTTTGCTTTTCATCATCTGTGGATCGTGCCAGCTTAATTTCCACTTCTTGTTCTTCCGCTTCACTAATAAAGGTATTAACGCCCACAATAGGCAGAGATCCATCGTGCTTTTTGTGCTCATAGAACATCGACTCCTCCTGAATTTTTCCTCTCTGGTAACCTGTTTCCATGGCGCCTAAGACACCACCTCGATCAGAGATTTTCTCGAACTCTTGCAACACTGCCTCTTCTACTAAAGCGGTGAGTTCGTCAATAATAAAAGCTCCTTGACTTGGATTTTCGTTTTTGGCCAGACCCCACTCTTGATTAATAATCAACTGGATAGCCAAGGCTCTGCGCACCGACTCCTCTGTGGGTGTGGTAATCGCTTCATCATAGGCATTTGTATGCAGGCTATTACAATTATCATAAATGGCGATCAAGGCTTGCAAGGTAGTGCGAATATCATTGAAATTCATTTCTTGGGCATGAAGAGAACGACCTGACGTTTGAATATGATATTTGAGCTTTTGGCTTCGTGGGTTAGCCGCGTAACGATCTCGCATAGCCGTTGACCAAATACGTCGTGCCACTCGCCCCATCACCGTGTACTCAGGATCCATACCGTTAGAAAAGAAGAATGATAGATTGGGCGCAAAATCATCAATATCCATGCCTCTGGCCAGATAAGCCTCCACGAAGGTAAAACCGTTAGACAGTGTGAAGGCCAATTGCGAAATAGGATTAGCCCCTGCTTCTGCAATATGGTATCCAGAGATTGAGACTGAATAGAAATTTCGAATGGCCTTATCGATAAAATACTGCTGCATATCACCCATCATACGCAGACTAAACTCGGTAGAAAAAATACAAGTGTTCTGCCCTTGATCTTCCTTAAGAATATCGGCCTGTACCGTCCCTCGGACAGCGCTCAGAGCATTAGCGCGCAACCTCTCATATTCGTTATCATCGGGCTGACGCTTATGCTCACTAGCAAACTTATCCACCTGCTGGTCAATGGCGGTATTAAGAAACATAGCCAGTACTGTTGGTGCCGGACCATTTATAGTCATAGACACCGATGTCCGAGGGTCACAGAGATCAAACCCATCATAGAGTGCCTTCATGTCATCCAAGGTACAGATAGAAACCCCCGCATTGCCAACTTTGCCATAAATATCAGGACGCTCACCTGGATCCCACCCATAGAGTGTGACTGAGTCAAAGGCGGTAGACAGTCTTTTCGCTTCACTGTGTTCAGAAAGGGCTTTAAATCTCCGATTCGTTTTAAACGCATCCCCCTCACCAGCGAACATTCGAGCTGGGTCTTCTCCCTCACGCTTAAATGGGAAAACGCCCGCCGTGTAAGGAAATTCACCAGGAAGATTATCCAGCATCAACCATGTTAATAAATCTCCATGGTCCTTCAATCGCGGCAATGAAACTCGAGAAATCTTGTTTCCAGAAAGAGATATACTATTTAACGCGGTCCTCACTTGCTTACCATTTGCCAAGGTGTCTATTTTTTCATCGCCAGAATAAGCTTCAACCACAGCAGGCCAACTCTCTAATAGTGCAGCAGCCCGGCCATCCATCGTTTTTTCCCGGTCCTTAATAAGCTCATCAATTTCTAAAGGTGCCTTAGCACCTGATTCATTAAGCATACCCTTGGTCGCAGCCAATTGTTGTTTTTGCCGTGCCAAGGTTGCTTGCTTCTCAACATGCTGGTGATAATTACGCACCGTATCTGCAATCTCGGCTAAATAACGCTGACGGTCAGCCGGCACTACCGCTGATTTTTCAGACGACATACGGCAACTGACAGGCTCAAGGTGCTGATCAAATTGACAGAGGCCTCTGGCCTGCAGTAATTTTAGCAATTCTTGGTAGGCTGCAGTCACTCCATCATCATTAAAGTGTGACGCGATCGAACCAAACACTGGCATAGAATCTGGCAGCTCACTCCAGGCTTCGCGGTTGCGCTGCATCTGCTTGCACACATCACGATAGGCGTCTTCACTGCCTTTACGGTCAAATTTATTGATAACCACAAGCTCAGCATAATCCAGCATATCTATTTTTTCTAACTGGCTCTGGGCACCAAACTCTGGGGTCATCACATAAATAGGGACATCAACGTAGGGAACAATACCCGCATCCCCCTGTCCTATACCGGGTGTTTCAACAACTACCAAATCAAATCCGCTAAGGCGCATTGCGCTAATAATGTCGGTAAGTGACTCTGGCACTTCACCCACCGCACCGCGAGTGCCTATTGAACGCATGAAGATGTTTGGATGATAGATCGCATTCATACGAATACGGTCCCCTAAGAGCGCGCCACCAGTTTTACGCCGAGTAGGATCAATAGCCAACACTCCAATCTTTAGTTGATCTGCACTGTCCTGCCGAAAACGACGAATCAACTCGTCAGTTAGTGAGGACTTACCAGCTCCACCGGTACCGGTAATACCAAGGACCGGCACAGTGTTGGTCAAAAATTGTGCCTGCTCTCGCAATGAATGTAAATCGCTCTCACTTAACTCATCACGCTCAATAGCCGTGATTAAAGTCGCTAAATTACGCTGGCCTTCATCGGCGACGTTAAGATCTTTTGATTGAACTGTTATCGGTGACCCTGAACTGAGAGAGCATCGCTCAATCATATCCTCGATCATGCCAACTAAGCCTATATTTTGACCATCGTGGGGCGAATAAATACGCTCAACACCATAATTTTGTAACTCCGTAATCTCAGAGGGAACTATCACACCACCACCACCACCAAAAATACGAATATGCTCAGCACCCGCTTCTTTAAGTAGGTCCACGACATACTTAAAGTACTCCACATGACCACCCTGATAGGAACTAATGGCTATACCTTGCGCATCTTCCTGCAAAGCCGTTGCTACGACCTCAGCAACCGAGCGATTATGAGCTAAGTGAATGACCTCCACCCCTGCCCCCTGCAGAATACGGCGCATAATATTAATAGAAGCATCGTGACCATCAAATAGACTGGCAGCAGTAACGAACCGAAGAGGCACTGATTTTTGTGGATTTGATTTACCCACAGTCTGTATAGTTGTATCACGCTTAGAAGTAACTGACATGGCGCATTCCTAGGTTATAAGGGACATAGTGATTAGTAAAAATGTTGCTTCGCGGGTAATTTTAATAAACTTGCTTGTCACACGCAAGTAAATAAAGCTTTGCTGATCACTGAAGCGTAACTAGGGTCGCTTCGAAAATAGTTTTACTGCGCTTATCTGGGCTAGATAATGGTCCTATGGAAGAAAAATCTTAGCAATATTGAAGACACCCAGAGCCGCAACAGTGGTCACCACTGCACCACCAATGATATTAGCAGTCCATTTATTGCGGTGATCACCTAGCAAGTCGCCTCGATTCATAATAATGAGCAAGAACACAGCGATAATAGGCAATAGCAGGCCGTTGGCGGCCTGAGCAAAGAGTATGGCGGCTATTGGCTTTGTTCCCACAGCGGCAAACAGAGTTCCAGTGGTAAGCACCGTTAACCAGATACCGCGGAAGCGGCGGTCTGTAAAATCACACGGCCAGCCCAATGCTCCACTGACAGCATAAGCTGCGGCTAGGGGGGCTGTAATAGCGCTCGTTAAACCCGCCGCCACAAGACCAAGGGCGAAGAAATAATTAGCTCCACTACCCAGTACTGGCTCTAATTGAGTCGCCAAAGACTGGGCCGAGAATGTATTGTCCGTCTGAAAAAACGCGACCGTTGCTGTGCTCATCACAGCAAGAGTAATCAATCCGCCTAGACCGATCGAAACCATCGTGTCTTTACGAGATTGTGCAAGGGCAGTTTCCAGAGCCACACCGCGCCATTTTTCTTGTACCGCGTTGGCGTGGAGAAATAGATTGTATGGCACAACTGTAGTTCCAATAAGGGCAATAATCGTCCGTGCTGATCCCTCAGGTATTTGTGGAGTTACTAACCCCCGGAATAGCGCACCATAGTCCACATCTACTAGCACCATGGTCACCATAAAGACGCTACTCATTGTGAGCACTAAAATAATCAATACCGGCTCTAATATTTTGTAGCCTCCCGTACCGAGTAACAGCGCACTAAGGGTACCAATAACAAGAGCACACCAAGCGGCCGGTAAGGGTGTGATGGTTGCCAACCCAAGCGCTGCTCCTGAAATATTACCCGCCTCATAAGCGGCGTTGCCAACACCAATTGCAGAAACCACTAGAACGACTGCACAACGGCTTATAATGGGGCTGCTAAAGGTACTGCGCAGGGCCTGAGATAGACCTGAGCCAGAGACCAAACCTAGCCTAGCGGCCATTTCTTGCAAGACGATGGTAGCAATAAGAGAAAACAGCAAGGCCCAAAGTAGTACAAAACCAAAATTTGCCCCTGCCACACTGGCAGTAGCGATACTACCCGGCCCAATAAAGGCCGCGGTAACTAAAAACCCCGGTCCAAACCCTTTCATACTGTCTCCGTTAATTACGCAGGGGTTACCTGAAGGCATTAAGTCTAATTAACTTGCTTGTTCCTTGCAAAGCAATTGATGTACCTAAAAAAAGAACCATGCAGACTCTTCTGTGAACTATGACAATGAGCATTAATTTAACGACAGGTGTCACAAATAAAAATTTAGCTACAGGTAATTGTTCGAATATCTAATATTGGCGTCTGCAGTTTTTACATTGAGCGCCGACTTATCAATTCCAAACCACCACGTCGCTGACAGACTGTTATACTGTCGCACCCCAAATTTTTAACCATCCACCAAATAACTCTGGATTTCCCGTGACCCATACTCTATTTTCCTCTGTGGGCTTGCCACCCGCCCAAATCGACAATCTAGCGTCATTGGGTTATCTGCATATGACCCCGATACAAGCATTGAGCCTACCCACGGCACTAGCTGGAAAAGATTTAATCGCCCAGGCCAAGACTGGCAGCGGTAAGACCGCTGCTTTTGCACTGCCACTACTCACTAAACTGAACCCTCGTGATTTTGGTACGCAAGCATTAGTGCTCTGCCCCACGCGTGAACTGGCCACACAGGTGGCAACAGAAATTCGTCGTCTGGCGCGCTATCAACCCAATATAAAAGTAGTCACCCTTTGCGGAGGTGTCTCCATCGGCCCTCAGATAGGGTCATTAGAGCACGGTGCCCACATCGTGGTGGGCACTCCCGGTCGAATCAAAGATCACTTATCTAAAGAAACCCTTTCGCTGGCGCGAACTAACATGGTGGTATTAGACGAGGCAGATCGTATGCTTGAGATGGGTTTTGTCGATGACATGGTGAGTATTCTTGAAGAGACCCCAGCAGACCGGCAGACCTTGCTGTTTTCGGCCACATACCCCAAGGATATTGCAGCTATTAGTGCTCGCTTTCAACATTCGCCGGTGCAAATCGCGGTTGAAGCCAGTGATGACGACAATACTATCGAGCAAAAGATGTTTGTCTGCAGTAAGCAAGAGCGTCTAGATGGACTGGTTAAGCTATTAACCCACTTTAAACCGCATACCGCTGTTATTTTTTGCAACACAAAACTACTGGTGCGTGATGTCGGAGAACATTTAAATGCATCCGGAATCTATACTGCCGTGCTTCATGGAGATCTCGAACAACGCGATCGTGATCACGTTTTAGTGCAGTTCCGGCATCAGAGCTGCCGTATATTAGTTGCAACGGATGTCGCTGCTCGGGGTTTAGATATAGATGATCTCTCCGCAGTAATTAATTTCGAACTGCCTCACGATACTGAAACCTATGTGCATCGTATCGGCAGAACAGGACGCGCTGGAAAATCAGGTCTTGCTCTCACCCTCTTCACAGAAGCGGAGCGTTTTAAGATCGAACGTATCGCTAACTACCTGAAGTATGATCTTCCATTTGTTTCGCTTGAGACGCTGCCAATGAGTGATACCAGACTGCCGGCACCAGAATTTTTAACCCTATGTATTGCTGGTGGCCGAAAAGCCAAGGTGCGCCCTGGCGATATTCTAGGGGCACTTACCGGCCCTGGCGGTATTGATGGAAAGGCCGTAGGGAAAATCGATATTAACGATCACGCCGCTTTTGTTGCTATTCAGCGCAACCTAGCAGACAAGGCTTTAACGTGTTTGCAAGAGGGTAAAATCAAGGGCCGAAAATTCCGCGTCACGAAAATGTGACCCTAGCGCACCTAGAACTATTTAGTGTAGAGCTGTTCAGGCTTTTCCCAATAGCACCAAAAATTCATGTGGCGGCACTGAATATTATGACTTGGCGCGTTTCCCGTCTGGATAAAAAAAACACATCGCGGGGCCTAGCACCAACGAATGCTTTAGTTAACGGGGGTTAATTTTCCTGTTTTGACGTCAAAAATAAAGCCAAAAATATTAATATGGCTAGGGACAAGTTCGTGATGTCGGATGGTGCTCATATCCTTTAATACACTTTCTTTTAAGTCAGTAAAGGTGTGCCAGTCAATAGCTCTACCCGCCGCAGAACCCGGCTTTGTGTTGACGGTTGAATCTCTCTTAGGGTTAACCCAGACACCGTCTTCAAACGCCGCGGTTTCTAAATCATCCTCTAATAATTCACCAATAATGTCTTCGGTCACTAACGTCATACCGCAATTAGTGTGGTGGATAACAAACCAGTCAAGCGTGCCTAAAAACTTATGGGAAATAATCAACGAACGAATTGCGTCCTCTGTAGCCCTGCCGCCGGCATTACGAATAATATGGGCTTCGCCATCCAGTAAGCCTGCAAATTTATAGGGATCCATTCGGGAATCCATGCAGGTTAGAATGGATATATGCCGCGTTGGTTGGGGTTGCAACTCAGACTGACTAAATGACTTGCTGTAATGAGTGTTGGCTTCAATAATTGAAGTAAGATTTGCAGTCTGTCTAGTATTTTCAGGCATAGGGTCAACTTTTAATTATATTTTGGAGAAAGTATAAATTTAATCTATTTTTTTATAAGACTCAACCAGTCTTTGGGCCGCAATGGTAGCTGGCAACGTTCCTTCTAATACTGCAGTCTCCAATTTAGGGACTAACTTTTTAATCTCAGGATTAGCCTTTAAGTCTGCGATAAGAGATTCAGCCGTTTCAGACCACATCCAAGCCTTGGACTGTTGCGCACGAAGTTTCGCTAATTGCCCTTTTTCTGACAGCGCCAAGCTGAACTCAGTTACCTTAGTCCAAACAGCCTCAACCCCTTGATTTTTCAATGCAGAACAGGTCATGACAGGCGGTTGCCAGTGGTCAACTCGTGATTTCATAAAATGAATGGCAGACCTATAGTCAGATTGTGTTTGAGCGGCCGCTGCAGTTTGGTGACCATCCGCTTTATTAACTAACACTAAATCGGCCAACTCCATAATACCGCGTTTAATTCCCTGTAATTCGTCGCCTCCAGAGGGAGACAACAGCAACAAAAACATATCTGTCATATCCGCCACGGCTGTCTCTGACTGTCCGACCCCAACAGTTTCGACTAAGACAACATCAAATCCGGCTGCTTCACAGATCAGCATGGACTCTCGGGTTCGCCGTGTCACACCGCCTAAGGTTTTTCCTGCAGGTGAAGGCCTCACAAACGCTTGCTCTGCAAATGCTAAAGTCTCCATCCTCGTTTTATCACCAAGAATAGATCCGCCAGTGACCGCAGACGAGGGATCTACTGCCAATACCGCCACACTGTGTCCCTGCTCTATAATATGATTGCCAAACACTTCAATAAACGTTGATTTACCTGTCCCTGGCGCCCCAGAGATACCCACACGGATAGAATCACCCGAATAAGGCATTAGGGCTTCAAGTAAGCTGGACGCCTGTTCTCTGTGATCTTTTCTTGTCGACTCAACCAAGGTAATCGCTTTTGCTAAGGCACGGCGATCGCCGGCTCGAACCTGCTCTGCTAAAGATCGGGATTTATCTCTCATTCAGCCACTACTCAAACTCTAAAATAATTTCATCAACCATTAAACTGCCACCCTCCACAGCTGATATTTTACCCACAATACCATCTTGGACAGCACGAAGGCTATTTTCCATTTTCATGGCTTCAACGACGGCTAGCTCCTCACCCTCTTTCACTTCTTGCCCCTCTTTAACGGCCATTTTTACAAGTAAGCCAGGCATTGGTGAAAGTAAAAATTTCGACATGTCAGCAGGAGCTTTGTAAACCATATGGGCAGAAAGTAGTGCCGCCTTTGGAGAGAGTATCTGAGCGTTTATCTCTGCACCTCGGTATAACAACCTATAACCCTTAGCGCTGCGCTCTACCTGTACTGAAATATCTTTACCGTTAACATCTGCCTTAAAAAGGGGTTCACCCAAACTCCAGTTTGTCTCGACCTGATAGTCTGAATTACCCAAACTTACCAAATATCCACTCTCTGTGAGCTCAACACTCACCGTTGACTGTTGATCTCCAACCATCACTACCCAATCTCGGTTTGCTACATGCTCATGACCTGTTAGCTGGTTAGACAGCAAGCTAGCTCGTTCCTCTTCCAGTTGATTAACAGCACCTAGGACAACCAACGCAATAGCCGGGTCGGCCTGCGCGACTAAGTCAGCATTAAAACCATCAGGAAATTCGTCGGCAATAAAATTAGTGCTCAGGTCGCCAGCAATAAAACGCGGGTGCACCATTAGAGCGTTCAAGAAACTTATATTGTGATTCACACCACGAATATAATAATTGTCGAGGGCATCCACCATACGATCAATTGACTGACTGCGGTCTTCACCATAGGTGATTAACTTGGCAATCATTGGGTCATAGAATATAGACACTTCGCCTCCTTCATAGACGCCACTATCAACTCGAACACCCTCGCCTTCAGGCTCAGAATAACGAACTAGGCGACCAACGGAAGGTAAGAAATTGCGGAACGGGTCTTCAGCATAGACTCGCGACTCCATCGCCCAGCCAGTTAAACTAACATCCTGCTGAGTCAGTGGAAGTTCCTCACCCGCAGCCACTCTAATCATTAACTCTACCAAATCTTGACCGGTGACTAACTCGGTCACAGGATGCTCTACCTGAAGCCTAGTATTCATTTCCAAGAAATAGAAGTTCATGTCAGCATCTGCTATAAACTCGACCGTTCCCGCAGACTGATAGTCTACCGCACGCGCTAAGGCACAGCTCTGCTCTCCCATCTTTTGCCTTGTTGCTTCGTTTAGGAATGGAGAAGGAGCCTCTTCTATCACTTTTTGGTGTCGCCGCTGAATAGAACACTCTCGTTCACCTAAATAAATCACATTGCCATGGCCATCTGCCATCACTTGGATCTCAATATGTCGAGGTTGCTGAATATACTTTTCGATAAAGATACGCGTATCACCAAAACTAGAACGCGCTTCGTTGGTAGCACGCTCAAACCCATCGCGGCATTCATCTTCATTCATCGCTACGCGCATACCTTTTCCACCACCGCCGGCGGAGGCCTTAAGCATTACTGGATAGCCTATTTCAGCACAGACCTCAAGCGCATGGTCAGCATCTCGAACAACATCTGTGTAACCAGGAATACAGGTAACGCCCGCCTTTTGCGCTATAAGCTTCGAGGTGATCTTGTCGCCCATAGATTCAATGGCCTTTTTCCCCGGGCCAATAAAGATGATCCCCGCAGTATCTAATGCATCGCGGAATTTGCTGTTCTCAGATAGAAAACCGTACCCTGGGTGTACTGCATCGGCGCCGGTATCTAAGCAGGCCTGAATGATTTTTTCGATCACAAGGTAGCTTTCCGCAGAGACGGAAGGCCCTATATAGGCGGCCTCATCAGCCATTTGCACATGCAGCGCATCACGATCCGCATCAGAGTAGACCGCGACCGTCGCAATACCCATTTTTTTAGCCGTGGCAAAAACACGACAGGCAATTTCACCTCTATTCGCCACTAGAATTTTTTTCAACATAGCTTTGTTCTCATCAATGAGGTTTTATAGCGGAATATTGCCGTGCTTTCGCCAAGGGTTTTCGACGCTTTTATTTCTAAGCATTGCCAGAGAGCGTGCCACTCGCTTTCGAGTGCTGTGAGGCATAATGACATCATCGATATAACCGCGTTTACCTGCAATAAACGGGTTAGCAAATTTCTTTCGATATTCTTCCGTACGTGCAGCGATCTTTTTCTCATCACCGATATCTTTACGAAAGATAATTTCTACCGCACCCTTGGGGCCCATGACGGCGATTTCTGCCGTAGGCCATGCCAAATTAACATCGCCGCGTAAATGCTTAGAAGACATTACGTCATAAGCGCCGCCGTAAGCTTTACGAGTAATAACCGTTACTTTGGGCACGGTGCATTCGGCGTAAGCGTAAAGTAACTTGGCACCATGCTTAATAATGCCACCATATTCCTGACTAGTGCCCGGCATAAAGCCTGGGACGTCCACAAACGTTAGCACAGGGATGTTGAAGGCATCACAGAAGCGGATGAACCGCGCCGCTTTTTTTGATGCATCTATGTCCAAACAACCCGCCAACACTAGGGGCTGATTAGCCACTACACCAACACTTGAGCCTTCGATGCGAATAAATCCTGTGATAATATTTTTCGCATAGTTAACCTGTGTTTCAAAGAAAACACCTTCATCAGCCACCTTTAAAATGACCTCTTTCATGTCATAGGGTTTATTGGGATCACTTGGAATAATGGTATCCAAAGACATTTCGATTCTCTCGGCCGGGTCTACCGTTGGCCAGACCGGTGGTTTCTCTTTGTTATTGGCTGGCAGGTAATTGAAAAAATGGCGTAGTTTGGCAAGAGCCTCTACATCATTTGCAAAGGCAAGATCGGCTACACCTGACTTGCTGGAATGGGTAAGCGCCCCGCCCAACTCTTCAGCTGTAACCGTTTCATGAGTCACTGTTTTAACAACATCCGGACCGGTGACAAACATATATGAGCTATCTTGTACCATGAAGATAAAGTCAGTTATCGCTGGAGAATAAACCGCACCACCAGCGCAGGGGCCCATAACCATTGATATTTGAGGTATGACCCCCGATGCCATAACATTTCGCTGAAACACCTCAGCATAGCCGCCCAGAGAAGCCACTCCCTCTTGGATACGGGCGCCTCCTGAGTCATTGAGACCTATAATGGGAGCGCCTACTTTCATAGCTTGATCCATTAACTTACATATTTTTTCCGCATGGGCTTCAGAGAGTGCGCCGCCAAAGACCGTAAAGTCTTGGCTAAAAACGAAGACTAACCTGCCATTGATAGTGCCATAACCAATAATCACTCCATCGCCCGGAACATGCTGTTTGTCCATATCAAAGTCAGTGCATCGGTGCTCAACAAACATATCCCATTCTTCAAAACTATTATCATCAAGTAATAGATCTAGTCGCTCACGAGCTGTCAGCTTGCCCTTAGCATGCTGAGCATCAATACGTTTTTGCCCCCCACCCAAGCGAGCAAGGCGTCGTTTTTCTTCCAATTCTTCGAGAATCTCATGCATTTTTTCTGCCTCGCAGACGTCAATTATTAAATAAGGTCTAATACTTTTTCAGCTGCCTCAGGAATATTAGTTCCCGGACCAAAGATCGCAGCCACACCAATCGCTGTCAGTTCGTCATAGTCCTTGGGGGGTATCACCCCGCCACAAACCACTATAATTTCTCCTGCACCCTGGCTTTTAAGCGATTCAATCATTTGTGGTACTAATGTTTTATGTCCAGCCGCTTGAGATGAGACCCCCACCACATGAACATCATTTTCAATAGCTTGCCTAGCGGCTTCCTCTGGCGTCTGAAACATGGGCCCGACATCCACGTCAAAACCTAAATCTGCAAAGGCCGTTGCTATCACTTTTGCACCCCGGTCATGACCATCCTGCCCCATTTTTACCACCAACATTCTGGGTCGTCGTCCCTGTTGCTCAGCAAAGTCTTCTACTTTTTGTTTGATTTTCATAAACCCCTCATCACCTTCATAGGCAGAATTATAAACACCACTAATCGATCGTGTTTGGGCTCTGTGTCGGCCCCATACCTCCTCTAGTGCGTCACTTATTTCTCCAACGGTCGCCCTTTCTCTAGCCGCCTCAACCGCTAGAGTTAATAAGTTCCCTTTGCCTGTTTTTGCCGACTCAGTAAGCGCTGCAAGTCTCTCATTGCAAGAAGCTGCATTTCGATCAGCGCGCAAGCGATTAAGTCGCTCAATTTGAGCAGCGCGCACAGATGAATTATCTATATCCCGCACATCAATCTCAGGCTCTTCGCTCAGTTGATATTTATTAACCCCAACAATCACTTCGTTTCCACGATCAATAGCCACTTGACGCAATGCCGCGGCCTCTTCAATACGTAATTTAGGCATCCCCGACTCAACCGCCTTAGTCATCCCACCCAAATCTTCAACTTCATTGATAAGAACAAGAGCTGCTTCCACTAATTCATTAGTAAGGCTTTCGATATAATAAGAACCCGCTAGTGGATCGACCACATTGGTGATGCCCGTTTCTTCTTGAATCACTAATTGCGTATTTCGAGCGATGCGTGCGGCAAACTCAGTGGGTAACCCAAGCGCCTCATCAAAAGAGTTGGTATGCAACGACTGAGTGCCACCCAAGACTGCAGACATACCCTCAATCGTGGTACGCATAATATTGTTGTAAGGGTCTTTACTGGTCAAGCTAACCCCGGATGTTTGACAGTGGGTACGCAATAGTAATGAGCGCTGATCTTTCGGTGAGAACTTCTCCTCCATTAAGGTTGACCACAAAATACGAGCCGCCCTAAGCTTTGCAATCTCCATAAAGAAATTCATACCAATAGCAAAGAAAAAGGAAAGCCGTGGCGCAAACTTATCCACGTCCATACCGCTATCGATCGCGGTGCGGACATATTCAATACCGTCGGCAATCGTATACGCCAACTCTTGAACATTAGTCGCACCAGCCTCTTGCATATGGTAACCAGAAATAGAAATAGAGTTGAACTTAGGCATTAATTCAGCACTGTAACTGATGATGTCGGATACGATTCGCATGGAGGGTTCAGGTGGATAGATATAGGTATTACGCACCATAAACTCTTTCAAAATATCATTCTGCAAGGTGCCGGCGAGCTGTTCAGGGGCAACACCCTGCTCCTGAGCCGCAACGATAAAGCTTGCCATCACTGGGAGCACTGCGCCATTCATTGTCATGGACACAGATACCTTATCAAGCGGGATACTATCGAAAAGTATTTTCATATCTTCAACAGAGTCAATAGCAACACCAGCTTTACCCACGTCACCCTCTACGCGAGCATGATCAGAGTCATATCCACGATGAGTCGCTAGATCAAAAGCCACCGACAAACCCTGCTGCCCAGCCTCTAGGTTTTTTCGATAAAAAATATTAGATTCTTCTGCCGTGGAAAACCCAGCATATTGACGCACAGTCCAAGGCCGCCCTGTATACATCGTCGCCTTGGGGCCACGCTTATACGGCGCAAAACCGGGTAAATTATCCATATAGGCAAGGCCAGCGGTATCTTCAGCCGTATAAAGGGTTTTTACCTTAATACCTTCTGGGGTCTGCCAAATCATGTCATCAGCCGAGCGACCTTTGGTCTCTTTTTCGACTAAATTTTCCCAGTCTTTGACTGTAGGACCTTTTTTATCGGTCATCGCTCTGTCCATCCTTTAAATCTATTGGTTACCGCTAGAGTACAGTTAACTTTCTAAACTGCACTATGCCGTAGCCTAGAGGCAAATAGTAGGTCTATTTGCAACACAAAAACTCACATTTATTGCCAAATAGTTTGGTATTTTATTGATTTTTTGTAATAATATGGAATTAAACTCACAATTTATTTATTTCTAACCCGCTCTAATCGACTAGGTTATTTATATGGCGACTATTTGCCAACATCATGTTGTTGCCTGCCTACATGGGATCCGTGAGCATCGCCTTGCACAGCGTCCAATTTTGGAGCGCGCAGGGATCAATCCCAAGGTCCTATCCCGAGAGGGACAACGTGTGCATACCGAGCAGGTGGCTCGATTATTCAAAGGCGTCCAAGAATGCCTAGATGACGAGTTCATGGGTTTTACTCAGAACGGCTGTAAGGTCGGTTTATTCGCTACTATGGGGGAATTGGTTAGCCGCTGCGCAACCTTGGGTGAGCTATTGGAGAAAGCTGTCGATTTTTACAATCTAATCAGCAGTGATATCCCCATGCAGTTAACAGAATCGGATGGAAGCGCAATACTGGGCTTTAACATGGACCAGCCCCATCTAGACCCCGAGAACTTTATGACAGAGTTTTGGTTGGTCATCTGGCATAGGTTCCCTAGTTGGTATATTGGCGAACCGATAAGACTGCGGGAAACGCATTTCACCTTTAGTCCACCACAGCACAGAGATGAGTTGCAGATCATGTTTCCCTCTCAACTGCATTTTAATAGTTTTTCTAATCGCCTCGTTTTTGATCGTCACTACCTAGATAAACCACTAGTAAGATCAGATCAAGAATTGGCTAACTATGTTGAAAATGCCCCCGCAGATGTAATGACCATTCCAGGGTCCGATACTATTTTAGAGGCGAAAATAGAACGTATTATTACTCAGAGACACCCCGACCGCTTAGTTTTTGCCAGCATTCATATGTTGGCGAAGGAACTCGGAATGAGCCCTCAAACTCTACATCGGCGGCTAAAAGAGAGCGCTACCAGTTATCAAAAAATAAAAGATAATTTGCGCAGAAAAGTCGCGATACATAAATTAATTCACGAAAAATTATCCGTTGAAAAAGTCTCTGAGGCCGTTGGCTTTAGTGAATCCCGCTCCTTTACTCGAGCCTTTAAGCATTGGACGGGGCTGCCGCCACGAGAATATTGCAAGCAAAACTCATGACCTTACCGAGCAAACCAAGTACCCTGTAAAATCGTCAACCAATAGCGGCATGCAATGACTTCTAAAATTAGACTCACCCAATTTAGCCACGGCGCTGGCTGCGGTTGCAAAATTGCTCCTAGCCTGCTTGAACAATTTTTAAAGACTGACTTTGTTGCACCACAGGATGACAACCTTTTGGTAGGCAATAGCACTAAAGATGATGCTGCGGTTTATGACCTGGGGGATGGCTCTGGGATAATTAGCACCACTGACTTTTTTATGCCCATTGTGGATGATGCTTTTGAATTTGGTCGTGTTGCTGCTGCCAATGCGATTAGTGATGTCTATGCCATGGGTGGAACCCCTATGATGGCGATTGCAATACTCGGTTGGCCCGTTGACAAATTGGGTCCTGAGGTAGCACAACAGGTTTTAGAAGGCGGCCGCCATGCCTGTAAAGATGCGGGTATTCATCTTGCAGGTGGCCACTCTATTGACACCCAAGAACCTATTTTTGGCTTGGCCGTTTCTGGCAGAGTTGATTTGTGTAACCTTAAGCAAAACAGCACAGCGCAAAGTGGCGATAAACTATTTTTGACTAAACCCATCGGTGTGGGCGTGCTAACCACCGCTGAAAAGCAGGGTAAACTGAAACCTCAACACAGCCGTTTGGCGGTGGAGAATATGATGCGCTTGAATACCATTGGCGCTATTTTGGGTGCTGTCCCGGGTGTTAGCGCCATGACCGATGTAACCGGTTTCGGCCTATTAGGTCACCTGTTAGAAATGTGTCAGGGCAGTAATCTTAGTGCCTCGATTGATGCATCTGCAGTGCCGGTCTTAGATGCAGCTGTGACTGACTACATTGAGGCGGGTTGTGTACCTGGTGGTAGCCAGCGCAACTGGCAAAGTATTGCGCAACATATTAGCACCATTAGCGTTGAGAGCCAGGCGCTACTGTGTGATCCGCAGACTAGCGGTGGCCTGCTGATTGCCGTCAATCCAGTGGCCGCAGACGAAGTTTCTAGCCTTTTACAAGAGGCAGGCTGTTATTGCCAGTCAATTGGTACACTAGCGGATTATGACCCTAGCCAACCTACTATTGAGGTGAAGACTTGACCGCCGCGGCGCTACCATTGACCAACGATTATCAACGTTTGCTGTTAGATCGTGTACCAATGATTGATGTACGCGCACCTATTGAGTTTCAAGCAGGCGCCCTGCCGTTTGCCACCAACTTACCCTTAATGGTCGATGATGAACGTCATCAGGTGGGCATTTGCTACAAAGAGAAGGGTCAGAAAGAGGCCATAGCTCTAGGCCACGAGTTGGTCTGTGGCGCTAGTAAAGAGGCGCGTGTTGATGCTTGGAGGGTATTTCTTGTCACTAACCCAACGGCGGTGTTGTATTGTGCCCGCGGCGGTTTGCGCTCTCAGTTAAGCCAGCAGTGGTTGACCGATGTAGGTATTAGCTGCCCACGTATCGAGGGTGGCTATAAGTCACTACGACAGTTTATGTTGCAGTATTTGGCCGACGCTTGTGAAACGCAAAGCTTTGTTCTGCTGTCTGGTATGACGGGTACGGGGAAAACAGACATTATAAAAACCCTGAACACTAGTATCGATTTGGAAGGTGCGGCGAATCACAAGGGTTCTAGTTTTGGCCGGCCCTTAGATGAACAGCCCGCCCAAATTGATTTTGAAAACCAAATAATGCTGGACCTAATGCAGGTTCAGCATAAATATCCAGGGCGCCGTATTATTTTAGAAGATGAGAGTCGCAACATTGGTGGTCGCCACATTTTGAGGCCTCTAACCGTTGCTATGGCAGAAAGTCCTATGGCGGTCATTGAGCTACCTTTTGAAGACCGGATTGATAAACTTTGGCAGGAATATGTTGTCCAGCGATATCAACAAACCATGGCCTACCATTTAGAAAATGGTGAGCAAGCCTTTGCCGATTACTTAATTGATAGTTTGTTGCGCGTTAAAAAACGGCTTGGTGGACAGCGCACTAAAGAAATACTCGCCCTCATGGAAGGCGCTATTAAACAACAGCATAATGATCAGTTTGCCAGTCATCGCGGTTGGCTAGAAGCCATTACTGCAGATTATTATGACCCTATGTACCTTTATCAATTAGATAAGCGTAACCAACGCATTGCCTTTCGGGGCAACCACCAAGACGTTATTCAATGGCTGCATGAAAAGCCATAATGTCTAGCGTGGTTGCATTCTTACTCCACCATCAAGGCGGATAGTCTCGCCGTTCAGGTAGCTATTTTCAATAATGTGGACAACCAACTGACCAAATTCAGAAGGTGCTCCCAAGCGCTGCGGGAAGGGGATATTGGCAACAATGCCGTCTTGAACCTTTTGTGGCGCCGCTAGCATAAGCGGCGTCGCCATGACGCCCGGCGCAATGGTATTAACGCGAATACCCGATTTAGACAAGTCTCTGGCCATGGGTAAAGTCATACCGACGATGCCACCTTTAGTCGCAGAGTATGCAACCTGACCCATCTGTCCATCGAATGCGGCAATAGAGGCCGTGTTCACAATAACGCCTCGTTCAGTTTTCTCGTCTGGCTCATTTTTCGACATAGCAGCCGCAGCACAGCGAGACACGTTAAAGGTACCAATTAAATTGACCTCAATGACTTTACGATACAAGTCAAGATCGTGGGGCTGTCCTTCACGATTGACGGTCTTGGCCGCAATGCCAATACCCGCACAATTAATGCAGACATCAACTCGGCCAAGATCTGCAAGAATCACCTCAAAGGCACTCTCAACGTCAGGCCCATTGGATACGTCAAGCTGCATGTATCGCGCAGACTTGGCTCCTAATTCATCAACTGCCTGTTGTCCGGCACTCGCGTTCATGTCAAATATCACGACCTGCGCGCCGGCATCGACGAGCAACTGAGTCGCTGCACGTCCAAGGCCAGAGGCTCCTCCGGTCACTACTGCCACTTTATCTTGTAGATTCATAATTTTTCCTATGCTACCTATTATGTTGATTTTTGCACTAAAACAAAGGGCGGAATCACCACTGCCCAGTGTTCAGTCTTACTCTCATACCAGTCTAGCGCTTGCTCGTCATTAATTTCGAATAGTGTCTTGTCAGCCAACCAGGCCTGTACCTTAGCGGTGTCGTCTTGATGAAAAGCCACAGCTACCTTAATCAAGTCTGCGGTTTCAGTAACTGCCAATAGGTTGCCCGCAGCGTAGTGCTTTTGCAAATCATGCCAATTGATCTTGGCCGTCTCTGCATTGAGTCGCTGCACTAAGGCGTCTTTTTTGTTTAAGGATTGTGTCGGCATAGTTATCGTTCGAACATGTTTTAGAGCGTCTAGCGTAAAGCCCTGAGGGTGATATATCAACTGCCGATCGTTCGGACTTAGACAGCCCAGTTAACAAAATTTCGTAACAGTTGTAAGCCCGCGTCAGCACTTTTTTCAGGATGGAATTGCACGGCGAACAAGTTGTTGAGGCTTAAAGCCGCGGCAAAGTCCACACCGTAAGTGCAAGTTCCCGCTACATGAGGATTATCAGCTAAGGCTGCGTAGTAGCTGTGCACAAAATAAAATTGACTGTCCTGCTTTATATCCTGCCATAGCGGATGGTCAATAGATTGTTGCACATTATTCCAACCCATGTGCGGCACCTTAAGTCTATCGCCTTGCGTATCTTTATGATTCTGACCGAAGAACTTAACATTGCCTGGTAATAGCCCGAGACAATCAACGCCTTTGTTTTCTTCACTGTGCTGCAGCAATGCCTGCATCCCTACGCAGATACCTAACACTGGCTTCTCTTTAGCTGCCTCTCTGACGACATCACCAACCTTTAGCCGTTGTATCTCAGACATACAGTCACGAATTGCCCCGACACCTGGAAACACCACCCTATCGGCTCTGGATACGACACTAGCATCTGATGTGACAGACACCTGCGCTTTGGGACACACGTGCTCTAGAGCTTTGGCAACGGAATGAAGATTACCCATTCCGTAGTCAATGACAGCGATATGATTAGACGATGTGCTCATAAGTATCTCAACACTGTGGTTACAGTAAACAACCTTAAGCTGTTAGCTTATAGGTGTCCCTTGGTTGAAGGCAACACTCCCGCCATGCGCTCATCCGCAGAAGCAGCCATACGTATGGCTCGACCAAAGGCCTTAAAGATAGTCTCAACCTGATGGTGAGCATTGGCACCCCTAAGGTTGTCGATATGCAAAGTGACTAGGGCATGATTAACAAACCCTTGAAAAAATTCACGGGTTAAATCAACATCGAAACCGCCGACTTGGCTACGCACAAAATCAGCTTTCATGATTAGACCGGGACGGCCTGAAAAATCCAAGACAACTCTCGATAAGGCTTCATCTAAAGGGACATAAGCGTGTCCATAACGCGTCAATCCTTTTTTATCACCAATGGCCTCGGCGATGGCCATACCCAACGTAATGCCAATATCTTCTACCGTGTGATGATCATCGATGTGGGTATCACCGGTAGCTTGAATATCTAGATCTATCAAACCATGGCGAGCAATCTGATCGAGCATATGATTTAAAAATGGCACTGGTGTTTCAAGGTTTGCTTTGCCCGTGCCATCCAAATTAACACTAATGGTAATCTGTGATTCCAGTGTATTACGCGTCACAGTAGCAGTACGCTGAGTCATCTAATACTCCAGTTTGATGTTTTAAGGCGCGCAGTATACCCCAAAGGAACCTCTTTTTTCGACCTATTAGTACCTTTTAGGGCTTCTAGGCTGATCAGCAGTCGGGACACAAACATCGCATTAAGGTACCATACCGCCTGTATTTACTATCGCGGAAGATACCACTGCATGGAGAAATCTAGCTTGCCTAAACTGACTAAATGGTTCTTGGCCGCGGGCCTGACATTGGCTGTTGTAGCAGCCTTGTTAACGCTGGTGTTAAACAGCTTAATTGACCCCAACGACTATAAATCTGATATCGAGAATACTGCCAAACAAAACGGCATTACCCTGTCCATTGAGGGAAATATAGTACTTAACGTTTTCCCAAAATTAGGGGTTACTGTTGAGAGCATTAACTTCTCAGACGGCCAAAGTATCGCAGGGAAAATACCCAAATTAGACGTCACGTTTGGTTGGTTGGCTTTATTGGGCGGCAATATCAGCGAAACAAACCTGCCCATTGATTCCATCAGTCTTGCAAAGGGGACCTTACAATATTCCCCTGACACCCCCATGCCAGTTCAGTTTGACCAGATCGAATTGAGTATTAATGATCTTTCGCTTAACGGTAATGATTTTCAAATCAATCTGTCAGCCCAAGCGCTAAACGGCTTAAACCTGTCACTTAGAACAACTGCTCAAGTTAATATTCAGGACCAAAAATTAAGCCGTATAGCGGGTCGTAACTTCACGTTTATAGTCGATCAAATGACGCTAAAAGGCGACGTTGATGCTGACCTTACGACTCAAGAAATTAAAGGCAGCCTCGCCAGCTCTTCAATAAACCTGCGGCAACAGATCTCTAGAATTCAAAAGCGTCTGCCCATTTTTAAGGTGCCTTCAATGTCCAGCGACAAGGCCTTCAGTGATGTTAGTTTTAATAGTGAATTCAATGTTAACCCTTGGGGTTACTCCCGCTATGTGCATAAACTGGTGCTGGATGGACAAACATTTACTATCGATATTACTGCCGATCAAAGCACTAACAAGATGTCTATGTCTCTCAAGGGTGATAGCCTTAGTTTAGCTGACTATCTGCCAAAATCGTCTCAAAACCCTGAGGACATCAACCAAGCACCAGTGGCTATTTTTGCCCCTCTGGCGGTGCCATTTATGTTGTGGCGCGGTGAAAGCAATATAGAACTGGCCATTAATAGTATTCAGTTAGATTCCTTCACGGTCAGTAATCTCTATGCCAATGCATCCGGTTACCTTAAGGTACTAGAAATAACTTCCTTTAATGCCGATCTGTTTGGTGGCAACGTTAATGCTGTTGCAACGCTTGATCTAAATGCCTCCACACCAAGCTTCAGACTAGAATCTGCGATATACGATATTGATCTAGCTCAAGCGTTTCAATCACTGTCAGACACCCAGGACTTCGCTGGCTATTTCAATATGGACGTGTCCTTGGAAGGTTCGGGAATGAATATTTATGCGATTCAAAATTCTTTGGTAGGTAATGGTCAATTTAAGGTGGTAACGCCCTCCTATGGCGGTGTAAACATCGAGGAAACTATTTGCCAGGCCACTGCCTTGTTCGGTAACGGCAGCAATTCACCTCAACAATGGCCTAAAGGAACACAGCTAAATGATATTGACGGTGTCTTAGGATTTACTAACGGAAAAATAATGCTCACTAATTTGACAACCGGCACCGGCAATCTAAACATGACCGGCCAAAGTCAAGTTCAGATGGTGGAACAAAGCTACACTCTAAACGCCAAAGCTGTGCTAACAAGTGCTACTAGCAGCAATAACGGATGTTCGGTCAACAAGCGCTTACAAAATCAAGTTATTCCGTTTTCCTGTAAGGGTAGCTTCGGTGCTAACAATAGCTCAACACAATCTAGCTGCGCCCCAGATCAGAAAGTCATTAGTGGATTATTAAAAAATACCCTAATACAGCAGCTCGGTGAAAAGTATTTCACAACGCCCAACAATGGGGTGCCCATTAATGGTGACTCTATCCAAAACGCGTTAAAAGGCGTCTTTAAGAAAAAATTAGGCGACTCGTGAGTCCTAGTGAGTTTCAGACAGCGGTTCTTAATTGGTTCGACCAACATGGCCGCACACATCTACCTTGGCAGCAGGACATCTCTGCTTACCGAGTATGGGTATCTGAAATCATGTTACAACAAACGCAGGTAAATACAGTCATTCCCTATTATTTGCGATTTATGAAAAGTTTCCCCAGCGTTCAAGATCTAGCTGTAGCACCGCTAGACGAAATACTGCATCATTGGACAGGTCTGGGTTATTACGCTCGCGCCCGTAACCTGCACAAAACCGCTCAGCAGGTTAGTAGCGACTTAAACGGTGAATTCCCCAATACGGTTGACCAACTATGTAAGCTGCCCGGCATTGGTCGCTCCACTGCAGGCGCCATTAGCGCCATCGCGTTTCATCAACAAGCTGCCATATTAGATGGTAATGTAAAGCGCGTACTTGCACGCTTTGCTGCCATTAGTGGATGGCCCGGTAAAACCGACGTGATGGATACGCTCTGGACCCTAGCCGAAAGAAACACTCCAGACCAGAGGATTGCGGATTATACTCAGGCAATGATGGACCTTGGGGCCACGCTCTGCACAAGATCATCCCCTAATTGCCCAGCCTGCCCACTTACTAAAAAGTGTATTGCCTATAAGCAAGGTAATTACCAAGACTATCCCGGCAAAAAGCCTAAGAAGACCATCCCGATTAGAAATACATGCTTCCTGATGATTAGCAATGCTAGAGGTGAACTCTTACTGCAACAAAATCCGCCAATTGGCCTTTGGGGTGGGCTCTGGATATTTCCCCAGTGTGATACGACAGGCTGTATTGACCAGGCATTGGAGGAGCTAGGCGTTAATATCCAAGATTACAGGGTACTAGATGCAAAACGTCATACTTTTAGCCATTTTCATCTTGATTATCAACCCGTTGTGGTAAATGCAGGCGCAGCACAGATGTCCCAAGATAGAATCGGTAACAATGATAATCAGGTTTGGTATAACCCGCAAAAGCCTATATCATTAGGCATGCCTGCACCTATTAAAGCTCTGCTCAACGGCCTTAATCTGTAGGCATATCAAGATCATCAAATGAGGTTGTTATGGCGCGCACTATTTTATGTCGCAAACTAAAAAAAGAACTCCCGGGGCTAGACATGCCCCCCTTCCCTGGTCCCAAGGGTGAGGAAATATTTAACACCATATCTAAAGAGGCTTGGGCTGAGTGGATGACTCATCAGACAACCCTGATCAATGAATTACGCCTTAATATGATGGACGTATCGGCACGAAACTACCTATCAGAACAACGAGAAAAGTTCTTTAATGGCGAAGAAGTAGATCAAGCCGAAGGATACGTCCCACCGACCGAATAATTCCTTGACGAACAGCAGATCAAACGCTTTAATACGCGCCTCTCGCGCAAGCGTCAGAAGTGTTGCAATGCCCAGATAGCTCAGTTGGTAGAGCAAAGGATTGAAAATCCTTGTGTCCCTGGTTCGATTCCAGGTCTGGGCACCATTATCAACAAAGCCTCAGCAACTGCTGGGGCTTTTTTGTTTCTCTTGTAACCATTCTGCTTCGGACTTACTATTTGACAATCTTAGCGATGTCGAATCGCCTAAAAATCGTAAATGTATGTGGAGTATTTAGTGAAGACTGTCGAATACGGCACTAAGACGGGTGCATTAGTTGTATATTTTCATGGCGCTCCTGGTGCTATTAAAGAGTGCGCAGTGTTTGATAAACATGCACAAGAAAACAACCTTAGAATTGTCAGCTTAGATAGATTTGCGGTAAAAGACGCAGTGGATCAGGATTGTTATTACCAGCAAATAGCAAGCCAGATTAAGCGTATTGTTGGCGATGAGCCATTAGATATCATTGGCTTTTCCATAGGCACTCATGTGGCCCTTGAGGTTGGCGCAATTTTGCGGAATCAGGTTCGTAATATCCACTTGATTTCATCTGTTGCTCCCCTGCACAAGGGAGACTTTATAGATCATATGGCAGGTGGATCGGTCTTTACATTGGCCAAGGAAAGTCCCGTTGTTTTCAAGTTATTAACCTTCTGTCAAAAAGTAATGGCGATGCTAGCACCGTCGTTGCTTGTACGCCTACTCTTCGCAAGTGCTACTGGACAAGATCGTGAACTTATTAAACAGCCTGAATTTATAAGCTACATCACCTCTGTCATAAAACACTGCTTTCAAGCTGGCACTGCGGGTTACATGCGCGATATAAAGCAGTATGTCACTTGGCCAGGTTATTTTGATGCGTACACAAGCAATGTGCAGATATGGCACGGCACCGACGATAATTGGTCGCCATTCTCCATGGCGACCACACTCAAAAAATCTATACCCGGTGAGACTAAGCTTGAGGCGATGCAAGGTTTATCACACTATTCATGTTTGTTTTCTGCCGCACCAAAAATATGCACACAATTGCGAAAGGCTAGCTAGACGCTCTTTGGTGATTCTAATTGGGGTCATCTGACAATTCTCGCAAAAACCAAAACTATAAGTGCTCTGAAAGCGCCTTTAAACTGTCCGCATTAGTGTCCGCATGGCTAAAGACTAAACAGCTAAAACATAGTATATATGGGGCCTACAGCGCGCCTATGATTAGTAGCATTACAATCCAGGTCTGGGCACCATATTGAAAAAGCCTCAGTAAGTGCTGGGGCTTTTTACTTTATGGTGTTTTTATTGAGTCAGCCATTAGACTTAATGGCTAATAGGTATGCTGAGCTTGCCGGAGAAAACGGTACCATAAACCTTTATATCTTTAATTGTTTGAGGCTCTATCCGCATTGGATTTTTGTCCAAAATAACGAAATTAGCTTTTTTTCCAACGGTGATGGAACCAATCTTATGTTCTTGGTTTATGGTTCTAGCGGCGCCAATAGTGATTGCTTTTAACGCTGTATACACGTCTATTTTCTGATCGGCCGAATAAGCTAAGCCTTCTGAAGCAATACGGTTCACGGCGGTCCAAACTAAAGTGAGTGGTTCGATAGGCGCCATGGAGAAGTCTGAATGAAAGGAGACCGGCACGTTGCGATCTGTTAGCGATTTAATGCGCACTAAATTATGTGCTCGCTCATGACCTAAACCAAATTCACCATATTTATCTGCCAGAGCCCATAGATAAAAAGGATTTACCGAAGCCTCAATGCCTAGGCTGGCAATTTGACCTGCCTGTTGGTCGTCAAAATAACCCATGTGATGCAATGTCAGTCGGTGGTCTTGACGTGGGTCGCTTTTCTGCAAGGCGGCCACCGTATCAATAACCTGTTGAATGCCTTTGTCGCCATTAGCATGAATGTGCAGTTTGTAATCGCCGCGCCAGTAATCTGTAATCTGTTGAGTTAGGTCCTCAAGCGGGGTCATCCACTCGCCATGATGACCATCTAGATAACCCTCTTTCATTTGCATTAACTGAGAGTAAATAGCGCCGTCGGCAAATAATTTAACTTGCTTTGGCAGAAACTCAATGTTGTCGGTATTATATTGGGTTGGCAGTTTATCGATCCAGTCCATGGCTTTTTGGTTATCGCTAAAACCACGATAAAGTTTAGTGCCGTTGGCTATAAGATAAACATTAAAGGGGGGCTGCTGGGTCATATAATGACTTAAAAGCCCATATTCTGTTTTAAAGTCTGTTCCAGGAAAGCCAGGTTCGGCAATCGTTGTGATGCCATTTTTTTGGATGAGCTGCGACATTAGATCAAGCCCTATCATGTATTTTTTCGGGCCCACCAAAAAGGGTGCCACTCTAGGCGCAATGGTCATCCAGCCATTTTCGAAGAAATGGCCTTTCCTCCAGTTGACCTGAGGGTTGCCTTTAAAACTTTCTTCCTGGAGGCCTATCAGTTCAATAGCCCTGTCGTTAAAGAAAATCTCATGAAATGATCGATGTATAACCGCCACCGGCTTGTCTGGTGCCAACTGATTTAGAAGTTGGCGGCTGAGATCACCGTGCCACAATTGGTGATAGCCCCAAATCATAAATAGATTTTTGCTGTCAATTTGGCTGCTATTAATACTTTGCTCTAGACGCTTTTTGTAACCCGCAGGGTCTCTAACCCCTTTTTTGATGCCGTTTGGAAACACCCAGTCATAGGGAGCTATGATTTCACTGGGCAGCACTAGTGCTGCAATCGATGGATGTACGTGGGGTTCGATAAACCCAGGCATTAGTGTTTTACCTTTTAGGTCGAACTGTCTGGCTTTAGCAAACCCTTGCCTTGCCTCAGTGAGGGTGCCGGTAAAAACAATATTTCCGTCTTGCTCAGCTACAGCCTCGACTTGGCTGAAGGATTCGCCGGCCATGGTGATAATATCACCGCCATGATAAATAACGCCTGCTGTATTGTCAGTGTTTGTAATCGGCAATTGTTGTTGACCGTCACAACCGACCAACCAAAGAACAGAGGCCAAGGAAAATAAAAGCTGTGACTTACACCTTAAACCCACACTCTTCATGAGCTCGTTCCTTTAGTATTTCTTATGTTTTCTTACTCAAACATCAAGCTCTGATATTGCTTGTGTCCCAGCAGCTGGGTCTGCCTCTATCCGCTTACCCGCTCCCAGCATAATACCTATCCACCGGGTCTCAGTTTGATTTTCTAAGGCAATTTTTAACATAATAGTGAGCGGAATAGATAGCAACATACCTACTGGGCCCAGCACCCAACCCCAAAGTACCAGTGAGACAAATACCACCAGAGGCGAAAGGTTAAGACCTCGGCCCATCCAGCGCGGTTCAACCCCATTACCCATAATAAGGTTCACCGTTACAAAACCTATCAAGGTTAGTCCTGCCTCAAACAGTCCAAGCTGAACCAAAGCAAGTAACACAGCTGGCACTGCGGCGATAAACGATCCAACGGTGGGTATGAAGTTCAGTAAAAAGGCTATAAGGCCCCATAGCACAGCGTAATCGACGCCCAGTATACTCAACCAGATAAAGATGATGAGACCTGTTAAAAAGCTGATGGCAGCTTTGATCGCTAGGTAGCTGTGCACGCTGTCTGAAAATTTGCTCAACCATTCATGAGAATCAGCACTGCCCCTGGCACTGCGAAGTTTTTCACTAAAACTAACATTTTCAGCAAGAATGAAGATCACTGTTAATAGAATCATAAGAGTGTTAGTCATGACATTGCCAAAAGATGCCAGTGTGCTCCCGACTATACCCATCACCGCACCAGGATCGAAACTACTGCTCCATTGTTCTGCGCCAATGGCGATGCCGCGCGCACTCAGCCATTGCTGAATATCCTCACTCATAACTGATAGTTTAGCCGCGTATACAGGGCTATCTTGGCGAAAGTTGTCAACTGATGAACCTATCACCGCGGCTAAGATAAGGCCCACGGCTAACACTAAACTAATAACCAAGAAAATTGCTATGCCTGAGGGGATACGGAAGCTTTTCAGCCAGCCTAAAACAGGCGACACGATCATGGCAATGAACACCGCCAATAAGAACGGCACTAAAAGGGGCCCTGCCATCTTCAGCCCCGACACTACTATGACAAATGCAGCGGCAACGACTAGAAATCGGGAAAACGGGGGTGTCTTTTCATCCATCAGGCAACTCCAGCTAATAAGAAAGTTAAAGCGTTACAACCAATATTCGCCTGCGACTATAACATTACCAACCATTGGCTTTGTATAATCATAACGTCAATCTTAATTATAAATCTCGGTAATTGATATCCAGTATCGAGTTTGAGCTAATCAATACATCAAGGCTAGATCTTTCTACTGGCGTTATGTATACAGTAATCTAGGTTTTGACTATACTCCGCGCTTCCATTGTTAGATGGGAATTCTCAGGGCGGGGTGCAAGTCCCCACCGGCGGTAATCCTTTGCGTTAAGGTAGCCCGCGGGCGCTTTAGGTACTCTTTGTACTTAAAGGACAAGCAGATTTGGTGCGATTCCAAAGCCGACAGTTAAAGTCTGGTTATGAGAATGAGGTATAGACTTTAGTCGAGTAAGCACTCGGATCTTTAGAGTAATTCGCCTTAGCTTGGCTGGATAATGCGCGTCTTCCCTTGTTTGCCCTCAACCCAATTTATTGGTGGCCTTGATAGCCCCTACATTAAAATTGATTTGAGCCTTTTATGAATAAAACTAGTCAAGAAATAGTAGCTCGCGGTCACATTGCTTTCGTTCAAGCCACCTGGCACAAAGACATCGTGGATCAGCTGCGAGATTCGTTTAGACATGAGTTTTCGACACTAAGCGACAAGAAGATGACATTCTTCGAAGTACCTGGCGCATACGAAATTCCTGTTTTTGCAAAAGCACTCGCTGAAACTGGAAAATACGCGGCTGTTGTAGCTGCTGGCCTAGTCGTGGATGGAGGGATTTATCGTCACGAATTTGTTGCATCCACGGTCATAGATAATCTTATGCGAGTTCAGATGGATACGGCGATGCCCGTATTTTCTGCGGTTTTAACACCCCAGAACTTTGATGGAGGCGAAGAGCACACCGCTTATTTTAAAAAGCATTTCCTCGAAAAGGGGCAAGAGGTAGCACAGGCTTGCGCAAACACATTAAAAGCCCTGAGTAATATCAGCTAATCAAGTGCTTCAAAATAGTAGTCCTCACTATTAAACCCAAAACCGCCATTAAAAAAGACACTAGGAGAGGTTTTATCTCGAGATGTCCTTTGCGGACAAATTCCACGTTGAAGACAGAGTACCCACTGAACTTTGGACCTTGTTTGCCGCCAAAGCAGTTAAAGGTGCCAGCCCGACCCACAATAATGCTCGCAATGTTAGTACTCCACCTGAACCTGCAATAGAGCAAATCAACACAACAAAATGACAACAGCGACTAATACCATCTGCGTTAAGACACTCAAACCCATTCAAATTTCTAAATGAAGTGAATGCTTACTTACCATTATATTACCAGTTATGCTTTGCTGGGGTGCTTGCCGGTATATTGTTTATAGTGCGTTCTAATAAATGCCAAATCCGCCTCATTATCGCCCGTTGGCTGAAAGAGATCACCAAGAACCAGTCGCTTGCCGGCAAAATCAAAGCCAAACAGCAAGATCTCACAATCTAGGTCATGAGCTAAACGCAAGAAGCCTGTTTTCCATTTAACTACCTTCTTACGCGTTCCTTCAGGTGCCAACCCGATGGCGACTCCACCTTCTTTTTTCGACAAGGCTACCACCTTCTCAACAATACCCTTGGGGTCAGCGCGATTTATAGGTATACCGCCCAGCCATTCCATAAACCAGACAACGCCAGGTTTAAAGATAGTGTGCTTGCCAAGCCAGCGTATACGAAGGTTCAATGCCAAAACTGCAGCCATAGCGAAGACAAAATCCCAGTTAGATGTATGAGGAGCTGCGATAATCAAAACACGCTTAACATCGGGAATAACACCCTCAACACGCCAACCAAAAAGACCGAGGACGGTCCGGCCAAACCAGCGACTAAAAACACTTCGGTTTCCTCGAAGATGCTCAGGTATTTGATCTGGTTGCACTCGGTATTGATGTTGCTTCATTATGCTAACCTTTGAGGTTTTATTATTTTTATTATTTTTATTATTTTTATTAACTTAGCGTATCTTATCGGTTTTTGTACGGATGATAATAAAAGCAGACCATTCCACCAAGACCTGACATTAAATCTCCTTAGCAATGCCATTCTCGCTGACCAAGACTTTTCACATTTATCGTCAGAAAGTAACTTTTGATTTAAGTGTATAAGTGAACGCTTACTTTTATTTTCAGGATTTTACTCTGATGATTAAAACTGATCCTTATGTATCCCTTGAAATTGGTCGTAGTATTGCTTAATAGCGACTAAATCGTAATTATTATCCCCACTGGGATGATAAAGATCACCGATCACAATTGTCTTGGTAGGGAAGTTAATAGCTACCATAAGAATAGGGCAATCTAACGCCTTAGCAAGCCTCAGAAAGCCTGTCTTCCATTTAAGCGCTTTTTTACGAGTCCCCTCTGGCGTTATTCCAATGACAACACCTTTGCCTTTTCTTGCCAGCCGCGCAACACTTTCAACTATTGCTTGAGGCTGGGTCCGATCAGTTGGAATTCCACCTAACCACTCCATGAACCAAACAACGCCTCGCTTGAAAATAGTATGCTTGGCCAACCAACGCATTCGCAGGTTAAGACCCAAGATGGTTGCCATAGCTAAGACAAAATCCCAGTTTGAGGTATGAGGCGCTCCGATCACTAACAAGCGCTTCAAGTCTGGTATCTGACCCTCAACCCTCCAACCCAAAATACTTAGAACGGTACGACCCAACCAACGGGACACTGCGCCACGATTGGCTCGCAAATGCACCGGCGTTTGGTCTTGGTGGACCGTAGGTGTCTTGATACCCATAATTGACCTCAACTAGCTAAGATAAATTTACACGCAAATCAAGTTAGTGTTCACGAGTGGCTCGAAATGCAATATCTGGATGACGCTCTTCTGCCAGAGCTAGATTGACCCTGGTGGGTGCCAAATAAGTCAGATGCCCACCCCCATCAACGGCTAGGTTATCTTCTGCTTTATTGCGAAAGGCCTCTAGGGTCTTGTGATCATCAGATTCAGTCCATCGAGCTGTATGCACATTAACTGACTCATACACGGCTTCTACGCCATATTCTTCTCGAAGCCGATAAGCTACCACATCAAATTGCAGCTGGCCAACCGCTCCAACGATGACATCATTGTTGCGAAAGGGAAAGAAAACCTGAGTACTACCCTCTTCCGATAGTTGCCGAATGCCATTTTGCAACTGCTTGGCTCTTAATGGGTCTCTAAGGCGAATGCGCTTAAATAATTCGGGCGCAAAATGGGGAATGCCACTGAATTTGAGTGTTTCCCCTTCAGTAAAAGTGTCACCAATCTGTATTGACCCATGATTATGCAACCCAATAATGTCGCCTGCTACTGCTTCGTCAACAGAAATTCTCTCACCCGCTTTAAAGCTAAAGGCATCTGCAATACGCACATCTTTACCGGTACGAACATGTTTCATTTTCATACCTTTAGTATATTTACCTGAGCAGATTCGTAAAAAAGCAATTCGATCTCGGTGCTTTGGGTCCATATTGGCTTGAATTTTAAAAACAAACCCACTGAATTTTTCTTCATCGGCCACAACTTCTCGCTCTGCGGCCTGTCGCGGTTGAGGAGACGGCGCCCAACGCACAAAATAGTCAAGCATTTCACGAATGCCGAAGTTACCCAGGGCAGTGCCAAAGAATACCGGAGCGAGCCGGCCAGATAAGAATTCATCCATATCAAAAAGGTTTGTCGCGCCTTTAACCAGTTCTAGCTCCTCCAAAACATCATCGGCATAGGCGCCCAAGGCCTCACGCGCCTCGGGGGAGTCTAGCCCATGCACCTGAACGTCATCGGTCAATGTATGACCTTTCCCCTGCACATAAACATGGATAGTGTCAGTGTAAAAATTGTATACGCCACGGAATTCGCGGCCCATCCCAATCGGCCAATTAATCGGCGCAGCTTTAATTTTAAGCACTGCTTCAATTTCGTCCAATAAATCAATGGGGTCTCGAATATCACGGTCCATCTTGTTTACAAAGGTTAAGATCGGCGTGTCACGCAAACGACAGACGTCCATTAGTTTAATGGTGCGGGCCTCTACACCCTTAGCCCCATCGATAACCATGAGAGATGAATCCACCGCGGTGAGGGTGCGATAGGTATCTTCAGAGAAGTCTTCGTGCCCAGGGGTATCCAGTAAATTAACCATGCAGCCTTGATAGGGAAATTGCATGACCGATGATGTCACAGAAATACCACGCTCTTTTTCCATTGCCATCCAATCGGAAGTAGCATGACGGTCGCTTTTACGCCCTTTGACTGTGCCTGCCACCTGAATAAGATTACCGAGCAACAATAGTTTTTCGGTAATGGTGGTTTTACCTGCATCGGGGTGCGAAATAATAGCGAATGTGCGCCTATCTGAAACGTGGTGACTCATGGGCTTTTTTACGTATCTATAAAAGTGCGGCATTATAGCTTTGTCAGCGTCTTGGGTCAGCTACTAATAGTCTAGGATTAAAATCAATCTCATCTATTTGATGTCGCGTATAATAGAGGATGAGTCATCCTACGCATCGTTAACGTAAGATGGTGCTTTACCCACCCAATTTCACATTATTAAGTGTAAAGATATCAAAGGCCGCAAATCAAATGCAGTATAAAGGTCAAACAGAGTACGATCATAAAGGTCCCACACCAAAGCAA
>CAWKZU010000015.1:0-52656 GCA_963854585.1 Gammaproteobacteria bacterium
TATCTCTGACGACTGCATGGCAGACATTTACGCTGTCACAAACCAGTACTGGTTTTGGCGACGACAGCAGTCGTGTCTTGTTTGACATGGGTGGAGATCAGGGCGGTCAGGTTTGGATTGATGATGTGAGTGTGAAATAAACACTCGTTAATCTTCAATAAAAAGCCGGGCATTGCCCGGCTTTTTATTGGCTTTCTATAATGAGAATAAATTTCTCTGTTTTCCAGGGCTCATAAATCCTTCGGGTTACAATTTGTGCATCGAGGGATTCAACACATTGATCGCAGAGCGACCAAAACGGTGGTCGGCCAGGGTCGGCTATTAAGATTCTTTTTACGCCCGATTTTAATGCACAGCAAATAAAATCATACAAGGGATCTACCATTTCATCCCAAAAACAGATATCGGCAGCGACAATTAAATCATATGCTGACAATTCTGATTGGGTAAGGTTTTCAAAGTTCCCAGCCTGAAAGCTAATATCACACTGGTTGATCGTTGTATGAAGTTTCAAAAAGGGCTCAACACTAGGGTCAATATCGATAGCGGTGACATCGGCGTTATACTGTTTGGCAAGAAAGATTCCTGTCAAACCCCAGCCACATCCTACATCGAGTATTTTGCTTGAGGCTGTCGGTGGGTATGTTGTCAGGTAGTCCATTAGTACAAAGCTTGAACGCCAGACCTTGTTGCCGTGGGCACTATGGCCCTGTTGCTGTCGTTTAAGTTTGCGTATTTTAGGGTGACGTGAACGAAGCGCCTCTATACCTAGGTAGTCAATAGAGTGTGAGGTGTTTGTCGGTTGTTTTTGATCTGGATTCTGCATTGTTAACGCACCATAAGAAAGCGGGAGTTTACCAGTATATTCATGCCGCGGATAATTAAACGTCTAATATAGATGCGTCGACCGAAATTGGTCTATGATACCTTTACAGGCTAAAAACCCACCGGTTTAAAAGAGTGCCCATTATAATGGAAGAGACTAATTTTCATCCCTTAGCAGCGAAATTTTATCAAGACTCTAACGCCCAGTTTTTGTTTTTACAATTAATAGGATGGTTTGGTCTGTCGTTGGTGAGTTTCTTTAGTTTGACTCTCTGGTATGACCAGCAGGCCCAGCTCACCTATGTCGCCCATACTTTAGTGCAATCAGCGCTGGGCATGGCGGTGTCATGGCCGTTAAGGTCTTTAGCGCATTATTTGTGGGATATGAAACTCTGGCTAAGGTTTTTTTTGACTTCAGTTGGTGTATTTGTTTGTTCTGGAATATGGGCGGTATTACGACTCGCAACATTTATGTATATGACGGGAGAGGAGGGATTATGGCCAGATTTTGGTGGCTGGATGTTTGGCTCGATCTTTATTTTTGTCTCGTGGACGGCTTTATACCACGGTATTAAATATTATCAATTGCTGCAGTTTGAGCATGCAAGCCTGCTTCGTTTTGCAGCGGATAATAAGGAGGAGCAATTGAAGCGTTCTAGAGCAGAGATTGTTGCTCATGAGGCGCAGCTCAAAATGCTACGATATCAGCTTAACCCACATTTTTTATTCAATACTTTAAATGCTATTTCTTCACTAGTGAGAGACAAAGATTCGGTCAAAGCAAATGCTATGATCGTGCAGTTAAGTAGTTTTTTAAGGTACTCTTTGGATAATGACCCCGTTCGACGGGTTACCCTAAAGGCTGAGATGGAGGCGCTTAAACTTTATCTGGATATTGAGAGAACACGTTTTGGCGACCGACTCAACGTTTGTTTTGATGTTGATCCGAAAGCCGAGGCGATCAGAATCCCAAGTCTTATTTTGCAACCACTGGCTGAAAATGCAATTAAGTATGCGATTGCTCCAATTGAAGCGGGCGGAACTATAACGATCAAAGCACGTTGCACAGGAAATCATGTGGTTATCGAGTTGGATGATACGGGACCTGGAATGCCAACCTTTAAGTATGATAGTGATAGTCCTGGTATAGGATTGCGTAATACTATTGATCGATTACATGGGTTTTATGGTGACAGTTATAGCTTTAATATTAAAGATAAGTCTTCTGATGGAATCAGTGTGTATATGAAGTTACCTCTGGAAAAAAAAGAGACAACCTCTGAAAACATTATTCCTAATGGTTAAACAAGATAAAAAGGTGTACCTGAAATGCCTAAGTTAAAGACCATTATTGTTGATGACGAGCCCTTGGCGCTTAACTTGTTACGTTCTATGTTGGCGGAGTTTTCCGATGTCGATGTGGTTGCAGAATGTCGTAATGGTCGCGAGGCTGTTTTAGCGGCCTCTCAAATGAGTCCGGAACTGATGTTTTTAGATATTCAGATGCCTGGGATGAATGGATTTGAAGTGATTAAAGCGTTGCAGTCAGACGTTATGCCGATGGTTATTTTTGTTACCGCCTTTGATCAGTATGCTCTAGATGCATTTGACCTGCATGCAGTGGATTATATTCTAAAGCCCCTTGATCCTGAGAGGGTCGCCCGCGCTGTAAATCGGGCTATTGATCGACTGCATGACAATCGGGCGGAGAGCTATAAAGCGCCACTGATTGGTGCTATTGGCGCGATAGCCGAGAGGGCTTCGGCGGCCACGCCAGTGGAGGCAGATGCTCATGAGCCTGAACCTGCATCAGGTAGCATTAAAGGGAAGCTTCTTGTGCGTGATTCAGGCGTTGTAAAAGTTATACCGTTTGACGATATTGACTGGGTGGATGCTGCTGGTGATTATATGTGTGTTCATGCCTCAGGTGAGACCCATGTCATAAGAATTACGCTAGGCGAGCTAATGGAAAAGTTGGACGACAAACTATTTGTTCGAATACATAGATCCACGATCGTTAATGTTCAGCGGGTAGTCAGTATTACGCCACTCCCCAAGGGCGGTAGCTTGCTGGAATTGTCAGAGGGTGAAACGCTTAAAGTGAGCCGTAACTATAGAGAATCGATCCGAAATCTATTTAGGTGAATGTTTTAAAAGTCGAGCCGTAGTGCTAGATAAATCTATCCCTCAAGCATCAATAGGCCCCCTTTATCGCACTATAGAAGCATGCTGTCGCATGGGGTCTTCCTCTGGGCTTTGCGTCATGAAATTATTCCTCCGCGAAGATCTAATTAATAAATTTAAATTTTTATGCGCTCGAACATGATATAGTCTTTATGAACTTAAGTTGCTCAACTCAGATACTAATCTGGTTATAGTTTTCGGTTCAATAGTCAGGTTTGTACCCTTTTGATTGTACTTTTCGTGCTTCTAGGGTTCGAGTAATTGATTGGGACGCGTAGGGTTTTCTTTAGTGGTAGTTTGCACCCTTAGTGATTAAAAAAAGTATTGAAGTTAGAGTTACAATTACAGTTAAAGTTACAGTAAAAAGGAACGACGTTAATGCCCGACCAGAGCCGCTTTTTGAATATCCCTCTCCTTCATATATTAACCAGACGATGTTTAGCTATTGTGCTAGTGTTTTTAGCTTGCTGTATGTCACAAATGGCATGGGCAACATCAGTAGTTAATGAGGGTGTTGAGTTTAGAGTTGCGAGCATTTTGAAGGATATGACGTTAGAGCAAAAAGTCGGTCAGATGGTGCAGGGTGAAATTAAGGAAGTTACGCCTGACGATGTCGCTAGATATTATTTGGGCTCTATTCTCAATGGTGGCGGTTCTTTCCCTAACAGGCACAAAAACTCTACGGTTAGGGACTGGTTGGACCTTTCTGATCGATATTACTTGGCGTCGTTGGATAGATCACAGGGTGGAGCAGGTATTCCGGTAGTGTGGGGAACTGATGCTGTTCATGGGCACAACAACGTTATCGGCGCGACACTGTTCCCCCATAATATTGGTCTGGGAGCGGCTAATGATCCTAATTTGATGAGACAGATTGGTGAGATTACAGCCCGGGAGGTAGCCGTTACGGGAATTGATTGGGTCTTTGCCCCGACTGTCGCAGTGGTTAAAGACAGCCGTTGGGGGCGAGCCTATGAGGGCTACAGTAGTGAGGCACCAATCATCAAAGCCTATGCGGGAGAAATTGTCACTGGACTTCAAGGAGAGCCAGGGGACTTACGAACAAATGAGCAGCGAGTGATTGCGACGGCCAAGCATTTTATTGGAGATGGCGGAACCTTTAGAGGTATTGATCAGGGAGATACCAGACTTGATTTGGAGCAATTGCTGAATGATCATGGGCAGGGTTATCTTACCGCCTTGGATGCTGGCGTACAGACTGTCATGGCATCATTTAATAGTTGGAATGGAATAAAAATTCATGGGCACAAATTTCTCTTAACCGACATCTTAAAAGATAAATTGGGGTTTGATGGATTTGTTATTAGTGATTGGAATGGCATTGGTCAGGTAGATGGTTGTGTCAATGAGAGTTGTGCTCTGGCTATTAATGCCGGGGTTGATATGGTCATGGTACCCAAAAAATGGAAGGCCTTTCTGCAAAATACCTTAGCGCAGGTGAAAGCAGGCGAGATTTCTATAGACCGCATTGATGATGCGGTTACTCGAATATTAAGAGTAAAGGTACGTGCAGGTCTTTTTGAAAAAGGCCTACCATCATCCAGAGAAATTGCTGGACAAGAGTCCCTAATTGGAGCACCAGAACATCGCGCAGTTGCCCGTGAGGCCGTGCGAAAGTCATTGGTATTGCTCAAAAATAAGAACCAAGTCTTACCACTGAAAGCGAAACAGCACGTGGTTGTTGCCGGTGATGGTGCGGATGATATTGGAAAGCAAAATGGAGGCTGGACGATAACCTGGCAAGGTACCGAGAACAAAAATAGTGATTTTCCGGGTGCAACCAGCATATACGCCGGTTTACGTGATGCAGTGGGTGATATTGGCGGTTCCACTGAGCTAAGTGTCGATGGAAGTTGGGTTAAGAAACCCGATGTTGCTGTGGTGGTCTTTGGTGAAGAACCCTATGCGGAAGGTCAGGGTGACGTGCATTCCTTGATTTACCGTGACGGACTAGCAGCTGACCTTAAACTATTGCGAAAATTCCAGGCTAAAAAAATTCCTGTCGTGGCGGTATTCTTAACGGGTCGGCCGCTGTGGATGAATGCTGAAATTAATAGCGCTGACGCATTTGTTATTGCGTGGTTACCTGGAACGGAGGGTGGAGGGGTAGCAGACGTATTAGTGGGGGATCGCCAGAATAAGCCTCGTTATGATTTTACCGGACGCCTGTCTTTTAATTGGCCTAATAGAGAGATTAATCCAGCTGACGTGTCACTTGCGGTGGTTGATAATTTAGTATCCTTAGGGCAAGGAATGAGCTATGGATCCATAGCGTTGATAAGCGGCAGTCTTAACGAAAAGCCTTCATCTGAGGGTTCGGTGAAAGAAAATATTATTTTTAGTGGTAGTAGCCGTGATCCGTGGAAGGCTTATGTGGGCGACGTTAACGATTGGCGGAAGCAATTGACAGGCATAGAAACGTCAACGGCTAGTGGTGCCTTAACAGTCATGACGGTTGATGGAGCCGTGCAAGAAGACTCTAGAGCGCTTACTTGGACTGGCGGGGAAGAAAGTCAGTTTTACTGGCAGAGCGAAGTGCCCGCAGATCTGACGTTACTGGCCGACAGTGAGGGTGCCCTTATGATGGAGTTTAAAATTGATAAACATCCGCTTGGGCGAGTGGAGCAAAGAATGGATTGCGGATATCCCTGTTCTGGATCATTAGATATGACTGCATTTTTTCGGTCTTTGCCCGAAGGTCAGTGGACTCGAAGGGGTATCAGTCTTAACTGCTTTCGTAAACTTGGGGTAAACCTTGCAAAGGTAACAACACCGCTTGTCCTGCTTAGTACCGAGCCTTTTGCGGTAACCTTTAGAGACGCAAGAGTCATAGCAAATGCGTCTGACACTTCGTTGATCAACTGTAGTTAGAGAATCTACTATTGGCGCGCTCTATTTGTTTGTATAAGTTTAAACGGTGAGATGGAACCCTCCATCGAGCAGTATGGTCTCGCCAGTAACGACGGTCGATAGCGACATCAGGTTGTATATAGATTCGGCAACCTGATCGGCAGTCACGGCAAGACCTAAGGGCGTTGTTTTTTTGATGTTAGCCAAAGCCGCATCATAATTATCGCTACCTAACCCTTTGCGCAGCCATTCGCCTTGAATAAAGCCTGGACACACCGCATTGACCCTAATGGGGCCTAAGTTTCTAGCCATGGATTTTGTCATCGTATTAAGGGCTCCTTTTGATGACGCATAGGCCAAACAGCTACCAATACCTTTAATGCCTGCAATAGATGACACGTTGATCACATTGGGGTTGTCGCTGTGTATCAAATGTTGGCGGCAAGCTTTTACCATTTGAAAGGGCCCAACAACATTAACGTTATAAATATGTAAAAAATCATCGCCATCCAGCGCGTCTAAATCACCGTGGTTAAACGCAAACTTGGTGGTGCCGGCATTATTAACCAAGCAATCTAGGCGGCTCCATTTTTGTAGGGTTTGTTCAACGGTATTGAGGCATGCCTGGTTGTCAGAAACATCGGCCTGCAAAGCTTGCGCTTCAACGCCAAGATCTTGGCACAAGGCAACGACCTTTTCAGCCTGGCGCATTGAACTAGTGCAGGTAACGGTAATATTCCAGCCCTTTGATGCTAACAAAAGCGCTGTTGCCTTGCCAACACCTCGGCTGCCGCCGGTTATTATTGCTACAGGATTGGTTGATTTAGTCATTCAAGACTCCTTGTTCGGCCAAAGCTCGGTGGGTCATTTTATTAAGGGGATCAGTATGATTTATTCGGTAGGAAAATACAGTCCTTACTGATAACATTTAAAATACCTCTGTATCAAAAGCGGGCCAAAAACAATAAAAGACCTCGGAGTCACTCCTATGAACGCTACGTTTACCAAAATGTCGAAGAGTACGGCTGAAGACTGGGCAATCATCGTGCCAGAGCAAATGAAGTTTTTCAAAAAGCTCCCAGATCGCATTCTTAGCCACATGGAGCTGTTAACCGGGGACTATGGCGGATTTGCCGTGGATCGCCTTCAGCACTCACTGCAGACGGCACACAGGGCGGCAGAGGCGGGAGAGGGCGATGAGTATATTGTCTGCGCTCTTCTGCACGATATTGGCGATACTCTAGGCAGTGCAAACCACGCTGATGTGGCCGCGGCTATTTTGCAACCCTATGTGTCAGAGGAAAATCATTGGATGGTCAAGCATCATGCTATTTTCCAAGGCTACAATTTCTTTCATTTTCTGGGAGCTGATCGCGATATGCGGGATCAATTCCGGGAAACTGATCACTTTAAACGGACTGCTCGGTTTATCGCTAAATACGACGATCCCTCTTTTGATCCGGACATGCCAGAATTGTCTCTCTCCACATTTGAGCCGATACTTAGACGGGTTTTTAGTCAGCCTAAAAATAGTATTTATAAAATTTTAACCGACGATTAAAGGAAACTTTGAGGATGTCTAGTAAAACGATAACAGGAATCTATACCGCGCCGGCAATGGGGGGTTCTATGATGGGCCACGCAAAAGTTGCCTTGAAGCCGGGCAAAGGTATTGTTGGCGATCGCTATTATTCTGAGACAGGGAAAAGTAGGTCAACCTATAAAGGCCAGCCTGATTTTGAGCTTACTTTGATTGAATCTGAGGTGATTGAAAGTTTCAACAAGGAAAGTGGTAATAGTTTTCATGAGAGTGACTTCCGTCGCAATCTAATTACTAAAGGTGTGCGTTTAAATGACCTAGAGGGTCAGTATTTCACAATCAATGGGATAAGCCTCTACGGTGTTAGGCTATGCGAACCATGCGCTAGTCTGCAGCGGCGGCTAGGGGTCAGTATTCTGCCAGAGTTGGTTGGCAAGGGAGGTCTCCGCGCGCAGGTAAGAGGTAGCGGCATTTTGTCTGTAGGGGATGGTTTTAGCCTTGACCTATAGATAGGCGTTAGCTTAACCCAAAGAAATCTAAGGCAGTTTTAGTGGTCATTTGCCTAATAATATCTTCAGGTTCTTCTCTGTTGTCAGAAATACATTGGACGATGTGCTTTAAAAAAGCGGGTTCGTTCCGTCGATTTTTTGGCAATGGGTTCATATTTCTCGGCAGTAAATAGGGGGCATCGGTTTCTACCATCAATCGGTCTAATGGAATGTTCTTTACTAATTTTTGAAGCTCTTGACCGCGACGCTCGTCGCAGACCCAGCCGGTAATACCAATATACAAATCTAAATCTAAATATTTAAAAAGAGTCTTTTTGTCACCTGTAAAGCAGTGAATGACAGCCTTGGGTATCGATTCACGATGGTAGGTTAAGATCTCAAGTTGGCGCTTGGCGGCATCTCGCTCGTGCAAAAACAATGGCATTTTTAACTCTGTGGCGAGCTCAAGTTGCGCCTCAAAGGCCGTTTCTTGGTCTTTTTGCAACGATAAGTTACGATTAAAATCTAGCCCAGTCTCGCCAATAGCGACTACTGAGGAGTGGCTTGATAGTTCCTTAAGGCAGCTGCGAGAATCTGTATCCCAGGCTTTAGCCTCGTGGGGATGAATGCCAGCTGTGGCATAGAGCATGTTAGGGAATTGAGGTTGGTATTTATCACAAAGATCAACCACAGCTTGGCTCTCGCTGACAGAAGTGCCGGTTAGAATAATCTTTTCAACGCCAGCTGATAAAGCTCGCTCTAAAACATCGGAAATGCGATTCTTAAATTGTTGGTTAGAAAGGTTGACACCAATATCAATTAACATCGGATACAGCTCGTATTTAGAAGGACTGTATTGTAAATACTTAAATGGCAATGTCACTGATGACGACGGCTTATTTAGAAAATAACCTCTTCGTGTAAAATATTTTAATTCTCAAACGCCCGTCTAATTTTTGATTCGTACCGCTAGTACATCACATTGGGCGCCATGAAGAACTGAATTGCTGGTAGATCCAAAAATTAACGATAAGCCATGTCTGCCATGGCTGCCCACAACAATTAATTCAATATCTTCAGCATTAGCCATGCTGTGCATCTCTTGGGCAGGATGACCCAAAATGACATGCTGATCTGCGGGGTCAACATCTAGTTCGGCACCTAGTGTTGAGAGGCGTAAATTGGCCTGATCTGTCAGTTGAGTCTGCACGTCCGATAGATCTACGGGTATGTCTCCCCCGTAAGTGAACGCTAAGGGTTCAAGAATATGGCAAATCGATATTTTTGTCTCGGTGTTGGAAAAGAGAAATTTGACTCGGTCTATCACTTGCTGCGATTCTGGCGATAGGTCTAATCCGACCAATATATGCTTGTAGGACGACATAGTGGTGTACCCTTTAGGTTGTTTGCTTGTAGTATTAAATACTATGGCTTTTAAAAGCAATAATTTTTCTCAGTCTTACGATAAGAGTAGTAGTTAATGACGTGGTTGTTAATCATATTTATTATTGCCGTCGTCGTCTCACCCTTGATGTGGTTTAAACAATCGCCCTACCAAAAGAGATTGGCAGAGTTGCGCAGTGGTGCGGCAGCAGTAAATATTCGGGTTAGCCTGCATCGAAGGCCCGATGCCAGGGAATCGGAAACTGCTTTAGAGGCTGTTTGTTATAAAATGCGGTGGGAAGGTTCAGGTGGCCAGCGAAATTGGGTGATCCATCGATTTAGTGGGCGAGGGTGGGAATCACCTTGGACTGGTTGGCAGTGGGTACAAAGTGAGGCCGATTTAAGTTGGCATGAAATATTATTAGAAATATTGCCTGAGCTGCCGTTAAACGTGACAGCAATTATTGCAACAGAGGCAGATGTGGGCGCTATTTGGAGCGAGCGCGGGGATCATCATGACTTGCTAAAAATTGCCGAGAGTTTAGGTAAATTAAAACGCCACATTGAAAATATTTCGCATTGAAGCTTGACCAAAGGGCAATAGAACAAGTATATATGCGAACCTTGGACACGTGTTAAACGTGTTGCGTAATCAAAACGAGCTCATTTGCTAGTATAAAGTGATGCCGTAATAAGGGAACTTTCGCCAAATGGGCAAATCTTTAGTCATTGTAGAGTCACCAGCCAAAGCCAAAACAATTAATCGCTATTTGGGCGATGATTTTATTGTTAAATCGAGTGTCGGTCATATTAGAGACTTGCCTACGGGTGCAAATAGAGTGCCTAGTGATCCCAAAGATCGTGCAAAGCAGGCGGCTTTGACCCGTAAAATGTCTCCTGAAGATAAAATTATACATCGCGAGAAAAAAGCAAAATCTCAACTCATCAAAAGTATGGGTATTGATCCAGACAATAACTGGAAGGCAGATTATGCGACGCTCCCGGGTAAAGAAAAAGTTGTAGCTGAGCTTAAAAAGCTGGCTAAAAATGCCGACACTGTCTATCTGGCGACGGATATGGATAGAGAGGGCGAGGCTATAGCATGGCATCTAACCGAGGTGATTGGAGGCGACGAAAGTCGTTATAAGCGAGTTGTATTTAACGAAATAACTAAGAAAGCTATACGAAAAGCGTTCGAGGCTCCGGGTGAGCTTAATAAAGACCGCGTTGATGCCCAGCAAGCAAGGCGTTTTTTAGATCGTGTTGTCGGCTTTATGGTTTCTCCATTACTGTGGGAAAAAGTAGGGCGCGGATTGTCCGCGGGCCGAGTGCAGTCTGTCGCGCTAAAATTAGTCGTTGAGCGTGAGCGCGAGATTCGTGCTTTTGTTCCTGAAGAATACTGGACCGTTCAAGCTGACTTGGAGGGCAGTGCCATTTCAGACGTTGACCAAGACGATGTTAAAATTCGTTTCGATGTAAAGCGGCATCAAGGTAAGGCTTTTCGGCCAACCAGTAAGGTCGAGGCCGACACCTCTCTGAGCGCGTTAAGAGAAGCCGATTATGCCGTTAGTAAAAGAGAAGATAAGCCTACAAAATCTAAACCTTCAGCTCCATTTATCACGTCGACATTACAGCAAGCGGCCAGTACCAGGTTAGGTTTTGGCGTTAAGAAAACCATGATGATGGCCCAGCGTTTGTACGAAGGCGGCTACATTACTTATATGCGTACAGATTCGGCCAATTTGAGTGAAGATGCGGTTATTGCTTGTCGTGACTATATTGAATTACGTCATGGCGCTAAGTACCTGCCTGACGTGGCGATCACCTATAGCAGTAAATCTGGCGCTCAAGATGCACACGAAGCGATTCGCCCTTCGAACGTAGATATAGCGCCGGGTAGCCTTAGCGAGATGGATGTTGATGCGCAAAGACTTTATCAGTTGATATGGCAACAATTCGTTGCATGCCAGATGACTAATGCAGAATTCACCTCAACGACAATTACTGTCGGTGCGGGAGACTATGAACTTACGGTCAAGGGCAGGGTTACACGGTTTGATGGTCACCTTGCGGTGATGCCGGCCAATCGAAAAGGTGATGATGATATTGAGCTGCCTGATCTCCAGAAAGGCGATCCTATGAAGATGCTAGCGCTGATTCCGCAGCAACATTTTACCAAACCAACGGCTCGTTTTTCTGAGGCAGCATTGGTGCGAGAATTAGAAAAGCGCGGCGTAGGAAGACCTTCGACCTATGCATCGATTATATCGACTATCCAAGATCGTGGTTATGTCAGGATCGAAAATAAACGGATTTTTGCAGAAAAAATTGGCGACATTGTGGCGGATCGCTTGTCAGAGAGTTTTACCGATTTGATGGACTATGGCTTTACAGCGTCCATGGAGGAACAGCTCGACCAGGTTGCCGAAGGAAAATTGAAGTGGAAGAGCCTGCTTAATCGCTTTTATAAGGACTTTAGTGCAAAGGTGTTGTCTGCTAAGGACTCTGAAGGGGGAATGCGCCCTAACAAACCATCTGAAACAGAGATTGAGTGTAAACAGTGCGATCGTCCGATGATGATTCGGACTGCTGGAACGGGGGTATTTATGAGTTGTTCTGGATATGCTTTGCCGCCGAAGGAACGCTGTAAGCACACGGTTAATCTGACTGCGGGTGATGAAGCAGTCAATATCGAAGAAGATGATGAGGCTGAATCGAAGTCTTTACTCCACAAACATCGATGTAAATTCTGTAATACCTCAATGGACAGTTATCTAATAGATGAAACGCGTAAGCTCCATGTTTGTGGCAACAATCCAGATTGTGTTGGCCATGAAATTGAGATTGGTCAATACGTGATAAAAGGGTATGAAGGACCAGTTCTTGATTGTGATAAATGTAGTAGTGAAATGCAGCTTAAAACGGGTCGATTTGGCAAATACTTTGGCTGTACCGGCGAAAACTCTGAGGGTGAACCTTGTAAAAATACACGCAAGTTACTGCGCAGTGGGCAAGCAGCGCCGCCAAAGGCAGACCCTATTGCCATGCCTGAACTTCGTTGCATTAAGGTAGACGATCATTACATTCTGCGTGATGGTGCGTCAGGTATATTCTTAGCCGCTAGTCAATTCCCACGACATAGAGAAACTCGCGCACCAACGGTTAATGAATTGTTGCCGTATAAAGAACGCATCGATGAAAAATACCAATTCCTTTTAATGGCGCCAAGTGCAGATCCTGAGGGCAACGAGTCTGTGGTTCGCTATAGTCGCAAGACTAAAGAACAGTATGTTCGCAGTGAAAACGACGGTAAACCAACGGGTTGGAGTGCGTTTTACGTAAATGGGAAGTGGGTGCCTAGTCAGAAGGGCGCCAGCTAATAATCGGCAAGGTTTAATAGTGCTCTAGCTTGCTGTTATAATGAGCTAGATAATAGGGGTTTATAATATGGCTTTTACAGAATACGAACTTGTAATGCTTGATGATGGTGAGGTTGCATTGCAACGCGCCGGATCCGACGAGCCTCTCGTTCGAATAAGTTTTTCAGACTCAGTTTTAGAGTACCTTGATGGAAAACATATTGATGTTGCCAAAAGCATGATGGACGCTGGCATCCAAACAGTCTTTGAAATTAACGACGACCGAACCCCCGCCTCTGTTGAAACGGGTGAAAAGCGTCAAATTCTGCATTAATATTTAATTTAAAGCGATACTCTCACGACGCCAACCGCTAGTCCCTCGATGGCAAATTCCTGAGCTCTCAAGTCAACTAATATGGGCGAATACTCGCGGTTCTCTGGCAACAGATGAATCTCATGCTTGCTTTTCGTTCTCTTTAGTCTTTTTACGGTTACTTCGCCATCGACTCTGGCGACAACAATTTGCTGGTTGTCAGCCGTTGGCTGCTGATGAACGGCAAGTAAGTCTCCGTCCATTATGCCCACGTCAACCATACTTTGGCCCTGCACACGCAAAAAATAGTCAGCACTAGGATGAAAGGTACTGGAGGGGACTTCTTGGTAATCTTCAATATGCTGCTCAGCCATTATTGGCTCACCAGCAGCGACCCTGCCGATAATAGGGATGCCAGAGTATTGCTCGACAATTCGGATGCCTCGTGAAGCACCAGGGATCATTTCTATTACGCCTTTGCGAGCCAGCGCCCTAAGATGATCTTCCGCAGCATTGGGCGAGCGAAAACCTAGTTTCTGAGCGATTTCAGCCCTTGTTGGGGGGTAGCCAGTCTCATCAAGGCTGTCACGAATCAAGTCTAGTATCTCTTGCTGTCTTGCTGTTAGTCGCTCCACAATATATCCTCAAGCCTTGTTGAACTGTGATTATATACAGTATTACGCAATTAGCAAGTCGTTGCTAGATCAGCAGAAAGGTACCACTGGGTTTTCGGTTTAGGGTCTTGATGAAACTGGACTATAGATCATCCCAACCAAATGCAGTATCGGGCTTTACTTTAGAGGGGGTGCTATTTACCCCGGCAAGTACCGTAATGTGGTCACAGAAGATGCGGTCCTGGTCTGTTAATAAAGATAACTCCCAGCGTTCTTCCTGGCTGTTACTGCAGGTCGTGGGCAGTGCATTCCATGAGGCCAAATCTAGTTCATCGATCTCAGCATTCTCGTATTGAATGCTAATGACGGAGGAATATTCATCGACCGCGATAATTTCAATGAATTGATTAGTTGCCATATCCCTATACCACTGTCCAACAGATGGTATTTGGCTAGCCATAATAGTGTTCCTTTTTATAGTTGGTTTTTTAAAATATCACTAGCCAGCGCTTGTTGCACGGTTCAGATTTTTGGGGTGATGTGTCACTTGCAGGTAAAAGTGAAAGTGTTTTGTAGGTATTTTATTTAACTCACGAAAAAATATGTAATTATTTTTTTGGGTAGAATTTCAGTAACAGGGTAAAATAGCTGCGAGGAATATGTAAATAATAAATGGGTTTAAATAGCTTGGCATTAGACATTGTGTAAAGCATTTATTTGGGGATTTGATATGGAATATCGAAAGCTGGGAAAATCGGGCTTAAAAGTTAGCGCGCTGTCTTTGGGTTCGTGGGTAACGTTTGGTAAACAGGTCGACATAAGCGCTGCGAAAAAGTTATTACAAAGCGCTTATGACAATGGCGTTAATTTTTTTGATAATGCGGAGGGCTACGAAGCGGGCGAATCAGAAAAAATTATGGGTGCAGCGATATTGAGTTTAGGCCTGCCACGGGACACCTATGCTGTGTCTTCAAAGGTCTACTGGGGCGGAGGTAAACCAACCCAGATGGGTCTCAGCGCCAAACATGTGCGCGATGCCTGCGATGCTGCGCTTATCCGTTTAAACGTTGATTACCTGGATTTATTTTATTGCCACCGGCCAGATGCAGATACTCCAATAGAAGAAACCGCTCGAGCCATGCACAATTTGGTGCAACAGGGCAAAGTGGTATATTGGGGCACGTCAGAATGGTCGGCTCAACAGATCACCGAAGCCCATGAGATTTGCCGAAAAGAATATTTAACACCACCCACCATGGAACAACCTCAGTACAACTTACTGTATCGGGACAAGGTAGAAGGGGAGTACTGTCCTCTGTATGAAAACTATGGTATGGGAACCACTATTTGGTCGCCCTTGGCCTCTGGGTTACTAACCGGCAAATATCTCGAGGGTATTCCCACTGACAGTCGACTGGCCCTACCGGGTTATGAATGGCTACGAAAAATGTGGACGACGGACGACGGTAAGCAAAAAATTGAGAAAATCAGAAAACTTGCCGTGTTGTCGGCAGATTTGGGTGTGAGTTTGACCCATTTATCGATAGCCTGGTGTCTTAAAAATCCACAGGTGAGTACTGTTATTTTGGGGGCATCTAAATTGTCACAGCTTGAAGATAACCTAAAATCAATAGAAGTATTGCCATTGTTAACCGACCCGGTTATGGCAAGTATTGATGCTATTGTTGATAACCGGTCAGCAGGAATTGATTGATTTTAACTAGCCAAAATAGATATTACCTATCAAGAGTAAATGGGTTTAAATAGTTTGGTATTAGATATTGTGTAAAGCGTTTATTTGGGAGTACGCTATTGAATAGTTCAGAGGTTGATTTATACGGACGATTGATGCTCGATTTGAAAGGAGTCTCACTTGATCGTGATGAGCGGCTTCAGCTGCAAAATCCCCAAGTCGGTGGCGTCATTCTGTTCAGTCGTAATATTCAGAGTAGAGATCAAGTTTGTGATTTGGTTGCTGAGATTAGAGCCTGTTCTAAGTATTTACTCGTCGCGGTTGATCAAGAGGGTGGAAGGGTTCAGCGACTCCGCGAGGGGTTTACCGCCATTCCTTCTATGCAGGCAATAGGGAACTTGATTGCGCGCTCGCCAGAGGAAGGGTTGGGTTTAAGCAAAGACTTGGGGTGGCTGATGGCATCTGAAGTGATTGCTTGTGGCCTTGATCTAAGTTTTGCTCCAGTCTTGGATGTTGACCGTGACACTAGCAGTATCATTGGCGATCGATCGTTCTCCGACCAGCCAGAAATAGTAATCAGTGCCGCTGAGGCTTTTATTAAAGGTATGCACGATGCAGGGATGGCGGTGACAGGAAAACATTTCCCTGGTCACGGAGGCATCGTTGCAGACAGTCACCTAGAGGCGCCGGTTGATGATCGTAGCTGGAATACTTTGTATGTCCGCGATATACAGCCCTTTGCAAAGCTGTCAAAGATGCTGGATGCAGTTATGCCTGCACATATCACTTTTCCGTCGGTTGACCCAGACTCAGTTGGCTTCTCATCGTTTTGGTTGAATGATGTGCTTCGGGGAAAGTTAGGCTTTGAGGGTATTATTTTTAGTGATGACTTAACAATGAAAGGAGCTGATATTGCCGGTGGTTATGTGGACAAAGCGAAACTGGCCCTAAAGGCAGGTTGCGATATGATTTTAGTCTGCAATTGTCCCCAGGGGGCAGTTGAGGTATTGTCGTACATGGAGTCTGCCAATATATCGCAAAGCTCCAAATTAGCATCGATGGTGGCTAAACGGTCGATTAGTTGGTCAGATCTTGAAGGTTCGCCTCGACGGCTGGCGATATCCCAAAAAGTGGCAGCATTGAATTAAATCAGTGACTTTAATAGGGTGTGAGATATCATTAACAATAAAGCAAAGCAGGAATTATTAAATGAATAATTTTCGGACATGGTTGGTTGAATTCAGTGACTCTGGGTTCCTTTGGGTTGCCGAGCTATTTCTCATCGTTGTGGTTGTTTTGAGCCTCGGTTACATTTTGAACAAAATCATCGATAGGCTTGAAGCGCGAACCTCTAAGACAGCCACAGTGTGGGATGATGCCGTAATAGAGGCCTGCCGAAGACCCGCTATATGGTTCATTTGGATACTTGGAATTAACTTTGCAGCCGGCGTGGCCGCGCAAAAAATGAATTCCCCCTTGTTGGAGTTGATTGATCCGATTAACCGCCTAGCTGTAATTTTTCTAACGACTCTATTTTTGACTAATTTCATTAAGAGGGCTGAGCAGAACCTTATTAATCCAGACTATATTAGCAAGCCCGTTGACAGCACCACCGTGAGAGCAGTGGCTAAATTATTGCGGGTATCAGTGGTGATTACTGCATTACTTATTGCCATGCAGTTATTTGGTTACAGTATTTCAGGATTACTTGCCTTTGGCGGTATAGGTGGTATCGCGATTGGCTTTGCGGCTAAAGATCTACTCGCAAATTTCTTTGGTGGATTAATGATATACCTAGATCGCCCATTCTCGGTGGGAGACTGGATTCGATCGCCTGATAAAGAAATCGAGGGAACCGTCGAGGATATTGGTTGGCGACTAACCCGAATACGTACCTTTGATAAGCGGCCGCTGTATATTCCCAACGGAGTGTTTGCAGCTATTTCTGTGGAGAACGCCTCCCGAATGAGCAATAGACGTATTTACGAGACGGTTGGTATTCGTTATTCAGATGTTTCCTGTATGGCAACTATAGTGGATCAGGTAACGGAAATGCTTAAAAAACATGATGATATAGATGCAACTCAGACACTAATTGTCAATTTCAATGCGTTTTCTGCTAGCTCTATCGATTTCTTTATTTATACCTTTACCAAGACCACTGACTGGGTGGCGTACCACCAGATTAAACAGGACGTGCTGCTGAAGGTGAGCTCTATTATTGAGAGTGCAGGTGCTGAGATGGCCTTCCCTACGTCAACTGTTCATATTGAAAACTCAGCAGCATTGGAAATCAGTGCTGGTGCATCCTCAAAAGTATGATTGCGAAGGGTCTTAACCGTTTGGCGATTAGGCTAAAGTTAGCTTGCTTGGTCTTGGTTTCGTCAGGACTGGCTGGCTGTCTGGGAGCTCCGGAGGGTGTGTATCCTGTTCAAAATTTCCAACTGGAGCGCTATCTTGGCCAGTGGTACGAAATTGCTCGATTAGATCATTCTTTTGAACGCGGTATGAGCTCTGTTAGCGCTACCTATTCGATGCGAGAGGATGGGGGTGTGGTGGTTCTTAATGCAGGATTTATGGACGAGTCTAAGCAGTGGCGTCAGGCAGAAGGTAAAGCTTACTTTGTACAAACGCCTGATATTGGCCATTTAAAAGTATCTTTTTTTGGTCCTTTTTATGGGTCATATATCATATTTGAACTAGATAGCGTGGACTATCAATACGCCTTTGTGGCCGGCATGGACACCGATTATCTGTGGTTCTTGTCGAGATCGCCTGAGGTCAGTGATGATCTTGTTAATCACTTTATTGAGTTGTCTGCGACATTGGGTTTTGATACCGAGAGCCTGATCTTTGTCGATCATAGGTAATAGTTTTAATCTCAGCAGGAATGAGGGGTTCATCTGTTAAGTGTGCGCTTAGTTTAGTCCTGATTTTCGGGCTCTATTAAGCCTTCATCGTCAATGATTACTTGTGGATTTAGCGGTTCGGGCTTATAGGTTTTAATGGTCAGCATAACGCCCAGTTCAGGATGATCTAGATAGTAGACGCTGTTCTCTTCAATGCGCTTAGATTGCTTGATAGGCCATATCTCTGCAATCGAGTACTGTTTGATGGCGCCATGATCGTGCTCATCTTCTAATAGGCCTAGATCAATGGCTTCTTCGCCATAAGCAGCACTGTTGCTGTTAACTAGCTCTGATTCGGCATTTAGGTCACTTAGATACTCTGTTAAAACGGGGATCTCCCATTGTTGTTTGGGTGAGTCCTCTATGATCAATTGAAAATTTGGATTATCTGGGAGCTTTACGGTTAAGGTATCGACCAAGGAATTCTCATTGACGAACTTGAGTCGCCATAGATCAGTTTCAACGTGTAAAAATCGTGATTTATAAAACCGAAGGCTACCCTCGATTTCAGATCGGTCATCTAGCCTCTTCCCAGCGCTTATATGGATCCAAGGATCCTCACCAGCAGCGTCTGCTTCAAAACGCCAAGCTTCGTGAAAGACGACATTATAATTCCGGCGATCAAGTGCCCTTGCGCTGTCATTAAGATCTCTTACCTTAGCATCTAAAATAATAAAAGATTCTTCATATTCGGGGATGTAAGGCTCGACAGGGAGGCTGTCTTCGACAATCTGCATTTCTACTTCTATTTCTGTTTCTGTTTCGCCGGTTAAAGTAGTGGGTTCCTGATCAGATACATTAAGTGTAATGGCAGGGTCCTTCATTTCCGCGATGGGTATCCAGACTAGAACTTTGGGCAGCAATGGCTCCGCCCCTGGATCCAAAAGAAGAGCGGCCTGGATTTGGGAGAGGGTAAATTGATGAGATCTTACTTCTTCATCAATCAAAGCGAGTAAATTTTCCGGGTATTCAAGTTTGTGGTCTAGAGGCGGTATTTCGCCGCTAAGATTATCAGGTTGCGTAAACAATATTATCTCTACCTGATACCAATTTTCAGGTGGCACCAAGGGAATGGGGAGTTGATTTTCTTGCGCTGAGGCAAAGTTGCTAGCAGCCACTGTTGCTAGCATAAAAAGATAAGTCCTCGCGCCATCTAAAAACCGCTTGTTACTGCTCATTAATATTCCGTCTAATGGTCGGTATCTGTGCTTGTTCGGTTCGTTCTCTTCAGTCAGGTGGCAATAGCCCCTGCAGTATATTATGCACTATGGAGAAGCGCTGCTCGGGATTCTCCATGTCCATAGTGAAACTCAGTTGATCATTGTTTTGCAAGCGGTAAGTGGAAGGTTTTGATTGGACCATTTTGATAATAGTAATCGGTTCCACAATCGTGGTCGATTTAAACTGTAAACGACCACGGGTTAGGCCAGCTTCTATTTTCTTCAGCCCTAGTTGCTCACCTACCAGTCTAAGCTCCGCAAGTTTAAATAAGGTTTTTGATAGCTCTGGGAGCAGGCCAAAGCGATCTATCATTTCTACTTGGAGTTCATGTAAGTCTGATTTTGATTGGCAGTCAGCTAATCTTTTGTAGATGGTTAGACGCATATTCACATCAGGCAGGTAGTCTTCTGGAATCAGGGCCGGTACGTGCATATTGACCTCAAGGCCTTGATTTAGTGCGGCATCGAAATCAGGTTCTGAACCATTTCTAATGGCTGCAACAGCTCTATCTAGCATTTCCAGGTAAAGGGTAAAGCCAATAGCTTGAATATGGCCACTTTGTTCTTCGCCCAAAAGTTCTCCAGCCCCTCTGATTTCAAGATCGTTAGTCGCTAGTGTGAAGCCAGACCCCAGTTGATCTGCGGCAGAGATAGCTTCGAGCCTTTTGGTGGCATCTAAGGTAATTTTCTTGTCTTGTGGAAGCATCAAATACGCATAGGCTTGGTGGTGGGACCTGCCGACTCGGCCTCGCAACTGATGTAGCTGAGCAAGACCAAATTTGTCGGCACGGGCAATCAAAATTGTATTTGCGCTTGGTATATCAATACCGGTCTCAATGATGGTGGTGCAAACTAGTACATTAAAGCGCTGGTGATAGAAATCTGACATGACCTGTTCAAGATTACGCTCACGCATTTGGCCGTGAGCGATATTGATCCTTGCTTCCGGGACCAGAGTAGCTAGCTCATCGGCAACTCTTTGGATGCTTTTGACATCATTGTGCAAAAAGTAGACTTGACCCCCCCGCAGTATCTCCCGAAGAATGGCCTCTCTGGTAACCCTTGATTCTTGTTTACGGACAAAGGTCTTCACCGATAACCTTTTAGCTGGAGGCGTAGCAATAATCGACAGGTCCCGAATACTGTGCATCGACATATTTAACGTGCGGGGTATTGGCGTAGCTGTCATGGTCAATATATCCACCTCACTGCGCAAAGATTTAATCTTTTCTTTTTGTCTCACGCCAAAGCGATGTTCTTCATCGATGATCATAAGGCCTAATTGTTTAAAATTGATTTCGGCATGAAGCAGCTTATGGGTACTGATTAAGATATCAACTTTGCCAGCCTCAGTATCACCAATCACTGCCGTTTGTTCTTTCCCGGTTCTAAATCGAGATAGCTCTTCAACATTAACTGGCCAGTTTGCAAAACGATCTCGAAAATTCTGCAGATGCTGGTGCGCGAGCAGGGTAGTTGGCACTAGGATAACTACCTGTTTACCGCTACTGACGGCCGTAAAGGCTGCGCGCATGGCAACTTCTGTCTTGCCAAAGCCTACATCACCGCAGACCAGTCGATCCATAGGTTGGGCGCTTAATAAGTCTTTCCTGACCGCATCGATGGCGGCCTGTTGGTCGGCTGTTTCCTCGAAGGCAAAGTCGCCACTAAATTTCTGATAGTCTTGCTCGTTAGCTGAGCATGCAAAACCTTTACGAGCTGCTCTCCTGGAGTAAATATCGAGAAGCTCAACGGCTGTATCCCGCACCTGTTTGGCGGCTTTTTGTTTAGCCTTATCCCACTTGTCGCTACCAAGGTGATTGAGTGGTGCTGCAACCTGATCGCCGCCTCCGAAGCGGCTGATTAGGTGTAGAGACGATACTGGTACGTAGAGTTTTGCATCATTGGCGTAATAGAGCATCAGGAATTCTTGCTTGGTCTTATCTACATCTAAGGTGATCAAGCCTTGATAGCGGCCGACCCCATGTTCTATGTGCACTACTGGGGCATTAATTTTTAATTCGGCAAGACTTTTGAAAATGTAGTCTGGCGACTCAGATACCTTGGAGCGCCGCCGTCGCTGCATGACCTGCTGGCCAAATAGCTCGCCTTCCGTGATAAGGCACAGGCCATTATTTGAGCAAACAATGCCTTGATCTAAGGGGTAGGTTATTATGCCGTACTGTAGATCTGAGTCGACAAATTGTAACCAGCTATCGACCTCTGCCGGATTAACTTGAATGGTCTTTAGTAGGTCAGTTAATACCTCACGACGGCCTGAAGATTCAGCACAAAATAGAACTCGAGAGCCCGCCTTGTCAGCCTCAAAGGTGTTCAAAAAGTCATGTAATTTTTGCAGAGGACTTGTTTGTTTGGCATTTACCGACACGTCAGGGACAGACACGATGTCTGAGTCTTGGCGATGAACAGCCGGATCGATGGGTTGACGATCAAGAATCGTTCTTGGTCGTTTTTTTATTTCATGAAAAAGGCGATCAACAGGTAGAAATATTTCCTCTGGTTTTAAAAGAGGGCGCTCAGGATCCACTCCATATTCTTGAAAACGATTGTTGATATCGCTCCAAAATTGCTCTGCTGCCTGCTCTATTCCGCTACTGGTAAATAGCTGTAAATTGATGGGTAAATAGTCGAAAAGCGTCGCTGTTTGTTCGAAGAACAAGCTTAGGTAATACTCTATTCCTTGGGGTGCAATACCCTCTTTAATGTCGCGATAGACTGGACATTTGGCGGGGTTATGATCAAAGCGTTCATGCCAGTTATTTAAAAACAGATTGATAGACTCTTTGTCCATCGGAAACTCTCTTGCGGGAAGTAATTCAATTTGTTCGACATTTTCTAATGTGCGCTGTGATTCTGGATCAAAAAGACGTAGAGACTCTATATCATCATCCAAAAGATCCATTCGAAAAGGCGTTTTAACGCCCATAGGGAAAACGTCGATGATTGATCCGCGAAAGGCAAATTCACCATGCTCGTAAACTGTATCTACACGTTTATAGCCTGCTCGCGAGAGCTGCTCTTGCAATAAACCTCGGTCAAGTTGTTCGCCAATGCTATAGCAGAACGTTCTGGAGGCGACAAAATCAATAGGCGCAATACGATGCATTAATGTCGTCAAAGGTACAATCAGAACACCGTGGTCCGCGTTTGGAAGTTTTGCTAAGGTTTGCAGGCGCGCTGAAATAATATCTTGATGCGGCGAGAAAATATCATAGGGCAGTGTTTCCCAGTCAGGGAATGTAAAGATCGATAGGTTTCGTTGTGCGGCGAAAAACGCTAAGGCACGACTTTGAGTACTTGCCTGTTGTGCAGTGTCGGTAATAATTAGGGTTAAACCCGAATACTTAAGAGCGGCTTCAACCACGGCCAAAGCTCGGCCAGATGATGGTAATCCACCCCAAACACATTTATCGCCAGGTTTAACAGCGGGTTGTTGATTAAAAATATTCATAGTGGACTTCTGTTGATCTCATTTTATGCTGCTTTATTGGCGGCTATTCTACTTACCTCAGACTATTAGTTATAGAAATAATGCCTATCTTGCTATTTTAAGCCTCGATTAGTTGCCTGTTTGGGTTTCGTGTTCGATAATATCTTGTAATAACTCCATCTGCATAAGGACATAATTCGTGGACGAACAGCAAAGGCCCCTCCCAGACGATTTTTTCAAAGACTGGAAAGAAAGAGAAGCACTGGCAGAGGGTATGATTCCCTTAATCGGTAAATTGTATCGTCAGAGCAATATTAATACGTACATGTATGGCAATAGCATGGTCAATCAGTCAGTGACTGACTTGATGAAGGAACACCGATTTGTTCGTCAGGTTGAGAGTAATGAGCTCTCTGAATTTGATACTTACCCAATGCTTGAAGGTATTTCTAAGTTGAAGCTTGGCCCTGCCCATATTGACGTGGGTAAATTAGTGGTTAAGTATCAAAAAAGTAATGGCAATGGGTCGAGTCTGAGTGACTTTTTAGCCGCTGAGCTTGATGAGATTATAGGTTCTGATGTTAAGCCTCTGCCTGAACCCCAAGACGTTGTACTCTATGGGTTTGGTCGAATCGGGCGATTAATAGCTCGAATTCTGGTTGATAAAGCCGGTGGTGGTGATGTGCTGCGCTTGCGCGCTATCGTTATCCGTAAAGGAAAGTTAAACCATGATCTTGAAAAGCGCGCTGCATTGCTTCGCAGAGACTCCGTTCATGGCCCCTTTAAAGGCACTGTTCGGGTTTTAGAAGATAAAAATATTCTGGTGGTTAATGGTAATCCGATTAAAATAATTTATGCTAATTCTCCTGAAGAAATCGACTACAACGATTATGGCATCACTAATGCGTTGATCGTCGACAATACGGGCGTTTGGAAAGATACGGAAGGACTTAGTGGACACCTGCGGCCTGGCGCCAGTAAAGTGCTCTTAACGGCGCCTGCTGGTGATGATATTCCCAACATTGTTTATGGTGTTAATCATGATCAGATTACGCCGGACAGAGAAATTATCTCTGCAGCCTCTTGCACAACCAATGCGATTGTCCCAGTTCTTAAGTGCTTGTTAGATGAATTTGGTATTAGTGGTGGCCATGTTGAGACTGTCCATGCTTATACCAATGATCAAAATTTAATCGATAACTACCACAAGGGTGGACGCCGTGGCCGAAGTGCTGCTCTCAATATGGTGCTTACATCTACGGGTGCGGCTAAAGCGGTCGCTAAGGTGATACCTGAGCTAAAAGGCAAGTTGACGGGTAATGCTATAAGAGTTCCGACACCGAATGTGTCTATGGCTATTCTAAATCTACAGTTGGGTCGAGACACCACGGTTGAGGAGTTGAACGAATTTTTACGACAGAAGGCTTTGCATTCAGATCTTCAGCAGCAAATAGGCTACACAATTTCAACGGAAGCTGTTTCAACTGATTTTGTGGGATCTCGGCAGGCTTGCGTTCTTGATGCTCAAGCTACGATTGTTGAAGGTCGTAGCTGCGTACTATATTGCTGGTATGACAACGAATTTGGCTACAGCTGTCAGGTCGTCAGATGTTTAGAGAAATTTGCAGGCGTTGTTTGGCCGTCATACCCAAGAGAAGCCTAATCTAAATCTGCTCAAGTGTCGTAACAAGCTCGGGAAGCCGAGCTTATTTTTGTCTGAATATTGTGCAGCCTTCCTAGTTTTTAGTCCTTAGAACAAAAAGTATCATTTTATGCGGTGATAAGGGCGTTTTAGGTCTTATAAGCTGGCGTCTGGGGTCATAGGCCATTATACTCTCGCGCACAAATTTCTCACTCAAGGTCTCTATCCTAGTGAGGGCAGAAAATCGCCCGGTGAGTAACAGCGGATTCGCTACAAATTCAATATTTTATTGACTGTATTCGAGGTGCGCTTAACAGTCATTAAACAAATGTGAACACTGGTAAACTCTATGATTAAAGTTCGTCGCGGTTTGGATCTTCCCATTTCGGGTGCTCCAGAGCAGGTGGTTTATGATGGCCCGACCATTAGCCAAGTCGCCCTGGTTGGCCTAGATTATCAGGGCATGAAGCCAACCATGGCAGTGCGCGAAGGCGACCAAGTTAAACTGGGTCAGCTGTTGTTTACTGACAAGAAAAATGCATCTGCACGCTATACAGCACCAGCTGCCGGAACGGTAGTGGCCATTAACCGTGGTGAAAGACGAGTTTTTCAATCTTTAGTTATCGATATCGATGGCGATACTAGTGAAACTTTTGAAACATATGCAGTGGAGCAGCTGGATACCCTCGATAGAGCTGATGTTATTGAAAATTTGGTTAAGTCCGGACAATGGACTGCGTTGCGAACTAGGCCGTTTTCAAAAGTGCCTGCCGCTGACACTATGGCATCATCTATTTTCGTCACTGCCATGGACACTAATCCTTTGTCAGCAGACCCCTCGGTGATTGTCGGTCAGCGACGGGAAGATTTTACAAGTGGCTTAAAGATACTCGCGCGACTGACCAACGGGCCGGTCAACTTATGCGTAGCTCCGAATTCGACGATACCCGGAGATGATATAGACGGTGTCAGGGAGATTGTATTTAGTGGCCCTCATCCTGCGGGACTTACTGGGACTCATATTCATTTTGTTGATCCTGTCAGCATAGATAAAACTGTGTGGTCGATTGGTTACCAGGACGTGATTGCCATTGGCGCTTTATTTACGACAGGCTGCCTTGATGTCAGGCGTGTCATCGCCATTGCAGGGCCTCAGGTGACACAGCCGAGGCTTTTAGGTACGCGATTAGGGGCTAATATCAATCAATTAGTTATTGGCGAGCTTAAAAATGATGAGAATAGGGTGATTTCTGGTTCAGTTCTTTCGGGGCGTCAAGCCGTTTCAGAATTTGCTTTCCTGGGTCGTTATCATAGTCAAGTCTCTGTTATCCAAGAAGGGCGTGAGCGACAATTTCTGCATTATCTTCGAGCTGGAGTGGACAAGCATTCTTCATTGCCAGTGTTTGTCTCTTCACTCACCAAAAAGCTATTCAATATGACCACCAGTACCAATGGAAGTGAACGAGCAATGGTGCCGGTAGGTGGGTATGAAAAAGTGACTGCTCTGGATATCTTGCCTATACAGCTTTTGCGTTCACTTATTGTTGGCGATACTGAAATGGCTCAAAAGCTCGGTTGCCTAGAACTAGATGAAGACGATATGGGTCTGTACACCTATGTCTGCGTTGGAAAATATGAGTACGGACGAATCCTGCGGGATAATCTGACCAGAATTGAGAAGGAGGGATAATACTATGATGCGTAATCTTCTCGACAAATACGAGCCACATTTTCACAAAGGCGGTAAGTGGGAAAAATGGTATGCCTTGTATGAAGCAATTGATACAGGTCTTTTTAAGCCTGCAGATGTGACTAAAAATAGTTCACATGTGCGCGACGGAATCGATCTAAAGCGCGTAATGATTACCGTTTGGGTGGCGACATTTCCAACTATGTTTTTTGGGATGTGGAATATCGGTTTTCAAGCTAACACCATTATGGCTGAGATGGGCATGCTATCTCAGGAAGGTCTGCGTGGTCTTTTCATAGGCCTACTTGCGGGTTATGACGCTACGAGCATTTGGGACAATATTATTCATGGAGCTGCGTATTTCTTACCCATATACATGACCACTTTTATTGTAGGTGGGATATGGGAGGTTTTATTTGCCAGCGTACGTGGCCATGAGGTTAATGAAGGCTTTTTCGTAACCTCTGTTTTGTTTGCACTCTGTTGCCCGCCCGATCTGCCTCTATGGATGGTGGCTATGGGTATTAGTTTTGGTATTGTCATTGGTAAAGAAGTCTTCGGCGGCACAGGCAAGAATTTTCTTAACCCAGCCTTAACAGGTCGCGCATTTCTATATTTCGCCTATCCAGCATATATGAGTGGCGATGCGGTATGGTCAGCTGTTGATGGCTACACGGGAGCTACTATGCTTTCGGTTGCATCAGCTCAGGGTGTTGTTGCTCTCGAGCAAACCGCCACATGGACACAATCGTTTATCGGCACCATACAGGGGTCTATTGGTGAAACCTCAACCCTAGCCATACTGATGGGTGCAGCCTTATTGTTAATCACCAAAATTGCTTCTTGGCGCATTATCAGCGGTGTATTGATTGGATCGGCTCTTTTGGCGACGCTATTTAATAATATTGATTCAAGCAATCCCATGTTTGCGCTACCTTTTTATTGGCATTGGGTTATCGGAGGGTTTGCCTTTGGCGCCATCTTTATGGCAACCGATCCCGTCTCTGCAGCAATGACGAATACGGGGAAGTTTTGGTATGGCATGCTGATTGGCGTGATGGTCATTCTGATTCGTGTGGTTAATCCTGCATTTCCTGAAGGCATGATGTTGGCGATCTTGTTTGCAAATTTGTTCGCTCCGCTGATGGACCATTTTGTGATTAATGCGAATATTAAAAGGAGATTAGCTCGTGGCCAGTGATTCAGTTCAAAAGACATTTGGTGTAGCACTAGTTCTTTGTGTGGTTTGCGCGGTTGTTGTCTCAAGTGCGGCTGTTATCTTGCGGCCACAGCAACAAGAAAATAAGTTACTAGACTTGAAGACAAATATCCTTGCTTCAGCAGGCTTGCTACAACCAGGTATTGACGTTGAGAAGCAGTTTGAGCAGATTACTGCGCGAGTTGTTGATCTTGATACGGGCTATTTCACTGACGCTGTAGATGCGTCGATCTATGATCAACGTAAAGCGTCGAAAGATCCTTCTATGTCAGTGTCTCTGGACCCAAAAAATGATCCCGCAAAGATTAAGCGGCGAGCTAAATTTGCGACTGTTTATATTGTTGATGGAGAGCAGGGCATAGAGAAAGTCATTCTGCCGATCAAAGGTTACGGTCTTTGGTCCACGCTCTATGGTTTCTTGGCATTAGAGTCGGATCTTCAGACCATTGCAGGTATCGGTTTTTACGAACATACAGAAACACCAGGCTTGGGTGGCGAAGTGGATAACCCTAATTGGAAGGCTGGGTGGGTCGGCAAACAGGCCTATAAGTCGGGCGAGGTAGCTATTAGCGTGATTAAAGGTAAAGCTGATATGTCCAGAGACGGGTCAGAATACCAAATTGATGGACTAGCTGGGGCGACTCTCACCACGCGCGGTGTCCATAATCTCATTCAGTATTGGCTTGGCGAAGAGGGCTTTGCGCCGCTCATTGGCCACTTGAAATCAGGAGATGTCTAGCATGGCAAATATCAAAGATACTCTACTTGAGCCGGTTGTCGCTAATAATCCTATCGCTTTACAGATTTTGGGCATTTGTTCCGCGCTGGCAGTGACCTCTAGCATGAAGGTAGCCTTCGTTATGTGCCTGGCGCTTACTATAGTCACCGCTTTTTCTAATTTCTTTGTCTCATTGATTAGGCACCATATTCCCGGCAGTATCAGGATTATTGTGCAAATGACGATCATCGCGTCACTGGTTATTGTTGTCGATCAGGTGCTCAAGGCGGTTGCCTATGATATTAGTAAGCAACTATCAGTATTTGTCGGACTGATCATTACCAACTGTATCGTCATGGGTCGGGCTGAGGCCTTTGCGATGAAGAATCCGCCTATTCCAAGCTTTCTTGATGGTATTGGTAATGGATTAGGCTATAGCGCAATACTTATGCTAGTGGCTTTTGTGCGTGAACTTTTAGGTGCTGGTAAATTGTGGGGCTACGAAATATTTACGCCTGTTAGTGACGGTGGCTGGTACGTGCCAAATGGCATGATGTTAATGCCGCCCAGTGCCTTTTTCTTGATCGGTATACTCATTTGGGTTTTGCGCACTTGGAAGAAATCTCAGATTGAAAAAGCGGACTTTAAAATTACTCATAATAGTCAGCCAAGCGAGGTACTCTAATGGAACATTATCTTAGCTTGCTCGTTCGCTCTATCTTTATTGATAATATCGCCCTAAGTATGTTCTTAGGCATGTGCACATTTATCGCATTGTCGAAAAAAATCGACGCTGCAATAGGCTTGGGAATCGCAGTCATTGTGGTGCAAACCATCACTGTTCCAGTCAACAATCTATTATTGACCTATCTTCTGTCAGATGGTGCGCTTGCCTGGGCCGGTCTTCCTGATGTTGATCTCAGCTTTTTAGTTTATTTATGCTTTATTGGCGTTATTGCGGCCATTGTGCAAATTCTGGAAATGGTGCTAGATAAGTATGTCCCTGCGCTTTATAACGCGCTAGGCGTTTTCTTGCCTCTTATTACGGTCAATTGTGCCATTTTAGGGGGCTCCTTACTCATGGCCGAACGCGGGTTTAATTTCACAGAAAGTGTTGTTTATGGTCTAGGTTCGGGAACCTCATGGGCGCTGGCTATTGCTGTTTTGGCGGGTATCCGTGAAAAATTGAAATATAGTGATATTCCAGAAGGCCTACAGGGGCTGGGTATCGTATTCATTACCGTGGGTTTAGTTTCCCTTGGGTTCATGTCTTTTGGCGGAATTGATCTGTAATAACGGAGAAGTAACTGAGTATGAATACTGAAATTATTCTTGGTGTAAGCATGTTTACGGCGGTAATTCTCGCACTCGTGGCGTTTATCTTGGCTGCTCGAAGCAAGCTTGTGTCCTCCGGCAGTGTGAATATCGTGATTAATGGTGAGAAGACCATTACCGTGCCGGCTGGCGATAAACTATTACAGACTTTGTCTTCCGCGGGACTATTTTTACCCTCGGCGTGCGGTGGTGGTGGCAGCTGTGCCCAATGTAAATGTGTGATTAGCGATGGCGGCGGGTCGATGTTGCCAACCGAAGAGGGTCATTTCACTCGTCGTGAGGCGGCTGAAGGCTGGCGTTTGTCGTGTCAGACCCCCGTCAAACAGGATATGAAGGTGCAGGTCCCTGAAGAGGTGTTCGGTGTTAAACGTTGGGATTGTACAGTTGTATCAAATCCAAATATGGCAACCTTTATTAAAGAGCTGACGCTGAAGCTGCCTGAAGGCATAGATGTCAATTTCCGAGCTGGAGGGTATGTTCAGCTAGAGTGTCCGCCGCACCACATTAAATACTCTGATTTTGATATTGAAGAGGAATATCGTGGTGATTGGGAGCGCTTTGGGTTTTTCAACCATGAATCAATAGTCGATGAAACCGTTATCCGAGCCTATTCAATGGCTAACTACCCTGATGAGAAGGGCGTGGTTAAGTTTAATATTCGTATTGCGACTCCACCTCCAGGTTCGGTAGGTATCAAACCTGGTGTGATGTCTTCCTATGTGTTTGGTTTAAAGGCTGGTGATACTATCCCTGTTTATGGTCCCTTCGGCGAGTTCTTTGCGAAAGAGACTAGTAATGAGATGGTCTTTATTGGCGGTGGCGCGGGTATGGCCCCAATGCGGTCACATATTTTTGATCAGCTTAAACGGGTTAATTCAGACCGTAAAATCAGCTTTTGGTATGGCGCTCGTTCGCTGCGTGAATGTTTTTATGACGATGAATATGACACCTTAGCATCTGAAAATGACAATTTCGATTGGCACCTAGCGTTGTCCGATCCTCAACCAGAAGATAAATGGGATGGGCTAACAGGGTTTATTCATAATGTGCTTTATGAGCAGTATTTGAAAGATCATGAGGCACCAGAGGATTGCGAATTTTACATGTGTGGTCCGCCAATGATGAATGCAGCAGTAGTCAAAATGCTGACCGACTTGGGCGTAGAACAAGAGAATATTTTCCTTGATGACTTTGGTGGATAAGCAGAACATTAGTGCGCTAAGGAGGCTTAAAAAAGCCTCTTTTCCGTTTAACTGCGTCCTGCTTTTTACCTTTATAGCACTATTGGGTGGTTGTAATCGTGGCCCAGAAATTATTAAGATATCTGGCAGTAAGATGGGTACCAGTTATCATGTCACAATTGTTGCAGACCAACCGGCTCCGGCGGATCTGGCCAAACAAATTGAACAGACTCTTGATCGTGTTGATCAGTCTATGTCGACGTACAAAGTTGATTCTGAGATAAGTCAGTTTAATCAGTTGGATGTTGGGCAGCGTTTAGTTATTTCTGATGATTTTGATCAAGTGTTGCGGATAACACGAAAGGTTTGGCAAAAAAGCGGTGGTACTCTTGACCCAACCGTCGGCCCATTAGTGGATATTTGGGGCTTTGGACCCACATTTACGGGTGATGTTGTGCCAAGTGATAGCGCTATTCAGAGAGGTCTTGCTAGCATTGGTTTTGATGCGATTAATAGGACGGTGAATAATCAGCAAATTTTGCTGAGTAAAAGTCGCCCTTTGCGGTTGGACTTATCTGCGGTAGCTAAGGGTTACGCTGTAGATTTGGTCGCTGACCTTTTGGAAATGAACGCACTTCCTGATTACTTGGTCGAGGTGGGTGGGGAGACGCGAGTAAGCGGGCTTAATCCTGAAGGGGATCCTTGGCGATTAGCCATAGAGTCACCATCGCCAACTGAGGCGGTGGCTCAGGTGCTTAATTTAGAGGCAGGCGCCGTGGCTACTTCAGGGGATTATAGGAATTATTTTGAGCGAGATGGCGTGCGCTACTCCCACACCATTGATCCCCGCTCGGGACGTCCAACGACTCATTCCGTGGCTTCGGTTACGGTGGTCGCAGACACCTGTGCCGAGGCTGATGCTTGGGCAACAGCATTAATAGTCATGAATAGTGATCAAGCTGTCGATTTAGCTAATGAATTAAAGATTCCGGTTTATATTGTTACTCGACAAGACAAAGGTTATACCGTTTCTTACAGTGAAACGTTTACGCCTCTCTTGGAAATCAACGAACTGATAGAGGTCCAGTAACATGGCAGAAATTATTTTAGCAGTTGTGATGTTTGGTCTACTGGTCGGAGCCATGTCAGTTGGTGTTCTGATGGGGCGCAAGCCTATATCTGGTTCTTGCGGTGGTGTCGGCGCGGCTTTAGGTGAAACTGATTATACCTGCGATATTTGCGGCGATGACCCCAATAAATGTGACGAGAAAAGTGTTGAGGTCGGTGATTCAGTGTCTTATAACGCAATGGACGCCCAACAAAAGAGTTTTTAGAGATGGCAGATTTTTCTTACGATTTGGTTGTTATTGGCAGTGGCCCAGCGGGCGAAGGGGCAGCTATAAATGCGGTTAAGCAAGGGTTGCGAGTCGCAGTCGTTGATGATCGAGCAATGCCAGGTGGTAACTGTACCCATTTGGGTACCATCCCATCTAAAGCTCTGCGGCACTCGGTGCGGCGTATGATGCAATACAATAAAATGCCTATGTTCCGCTCCATTGGTGAACCTCGTTGGTTCTCTTTTCCGGAAATGATGAAGTCCGCCGAGGATGTGATTACTAAACAGGTCGAAGGACGGACAAAAGGTTATGCCCGCAATCGTGTCCGCCTGCATGTAGGGCGAGCCACGTTTAGCGATGCTCACGAGGTATTAGTGCGTGCTGATGATGGCACCTCGGTGGTTATTGGCAGTAAATTTTTTCTTATTGCGACGGGCTCTAGTCCTTATCGCCCTGATGATATCGATTTCAATCATGCTGCTATTTTTGACAGCGATTCTATTTTGAAGCTGGATAGTTCACCACGTAATATTATTATCTATGGTGCTGGCGTCATTGGCTGTGAGTACGCCTCAATCTTTTCTGGCCTAGATACTCGGGTCGATCTGGTCAATACGCGAGAATGGTTAATGAATTTCCTCGATGATGAAATTTCAGATGCCTTGAGTTATCACCTGCGTGATCTAAATGTGATGGTTCGTCACAACGAAGAGTACGAGCGAGTCGTGACCAGTGATACGGGAGTTACCTTAGAGTTAAAGTCAGGCAAACGAATTCATGCAGAAGCGTTACTTTGGTGTAACGGGCGCTCTGGTAACACCAAAGGTCTTGGTTTAAACGCGATTGGCTTAGAGCCTGACGAGCGCGGCCAGTTGATCGTTAACCAGGATTATCAAACTGCCATTCCGCATATCTATGCGGTAGGTGACGTCATTGGGTGGCCAGCGTTAGCGGGAGCAGCCTATGATCAAGGTCGATCCGCGGCTTCTCATATGTGCGATATGGCAGATCAGTTTCGGGTGGACGACGTTGCCACGGGTATTTGGACTATTCCTGAAATTAGTTTTGTGGGAAAAAACGAGAGAGAATTGACCGAGCAAAAAGTGCCCTACGAAATTGGGCGGGCGTACTTTAAAGATACCGCTCGGGCCCAAATATCTGGTGAAGAAGTTGGCATGCTGAAGATACTCTTTCATCAAGACACCCTCGAAATTCTTGGTATCCATTGTTTTGGTGCTGAGGCCGCTGAGATTATCCATATTGGCCAGGCAATAATGAATCAAGAGGGTGAGGCTAATACGATCAAGTACTTCCTGCGAACCACCTTTAACTATCCAACCATGGCTGAAGCCTATCGAATTGCGTCCATGAACGGACTGAATCGGGTCAGTAGACAGCACCGCCATTTTGATGAAAAACAGAGCTAAACGCCTGATTTTTTTTCATTCCGTAAAATAATCAATATTATTGACCTCTACTGGACTCTTTGTTGTTTGTGATCGGGCTTTCAGGTTTAATCTGTTCATGTTAAAAAATCTCCCATTCTTTATTGGATATCGCTATACCCGTAGTAAGCGGAGAGAAGGGTTCGTGTCGTTTATTTCAGGCTTCTCTGTGGCTGCAATGGCACTTGGCGTGATGGCACTTATCGTGGTGCTGTCTGTGATGAACGGTTTTGATAAAGAAATAAAACAGCGCTTATTACGGATCATTCCTCATGCTACGGTCGCAGGTCACCCTAGCTTTACATCAGATCAACTCGCCGAGATTAGGCAACAGATTATGTCTAGTAGTGATACGGCCGTCACTGCTGTCGTTCCCATGGTGCAGGGGTTTGTGATGCTGTCTAAAGATATCAATCAGGTTGGGGTTAATTTACAGGGCTTAGACGCGGCCTGGCCAACTGCTGAGCTATTAAAAGAGAATATGCTGAGTGGTTATGTTGAGCAGTTAGCGCCCGGTGATTTTAGTATCATTTTAGGCAGTCAAATAGCGCGAAAACTCAATGTCTTTATAGGCGATAAAATACAGGTTACCCTGCCGATGATTAGCGTGACACCCGCCGGTATTTTTCCACGGGCAAAGCGAGTCACGGTTTCAGGAATTTTTGAAGTTGGGGCCCAGGTCGATGCTTCGGTAGCTTTTATGCACCAGCAAGATATGCAGAAATTAATGCGGCTAGGGGATAACTATCAGGGATTTCAGCTGCAATTTGAAGATCCTTATAAAGTCGATAGCTGGTTGAAATCCAATGCGACATCCATACTCCCCAATCACCATTGGCGTTCGTGGTCTAGCACTATGAGTTCTCTATTTCAGGCTATGCAAATGGAGAAACTCGTGGTCAGTCTTTTACTGTCAGTCATTATTGCTGTTGCTGCTTTTAATATTATCGCAAGTCTCGTGTTGATGGTGGCTGACAAGCGCAAAGATATAGCGGTGATCAGAACCATGGGTGCAAACTCCAGCTTGATTGCCAAGATCTTCATAGTGCAAGGTATGACGGTGGGGGCTATTGGTGTGCTCAGTGGTACTTTACTGGGGTGTTTTGTGGCGTACTTTATTGGTGATATTGTTGGTATCATTGAGGGCTTGTTAGGTGTTTATCTGTTTGATCCAAGCATTTATCTCATCAATAGTTTGCCATCAAGAATAGTATTTAATGACGTTGCCGCAGTTGTAGGTATTGCGCTGACAGTTAGTTTTTTAGCTACGCTTTACCCTGCTTGGCGTGCAGGAAAAATATTGCCAGCGGAGGCTTTGCGTTATGACCATTGAATCAGTACTCGTGGCTAAAGACCTTAGTCGTGATTATCAGCAGGGCGACCTTAACTTATCGGTGCTTAAGGCAGTTAATCTTGATATTAAGAGGGGTGAGAAGCTAGCTATAGTGGGTGTCTCTGGTTCCGGAAAAACTACGTTGCTGAATCTGCTAGGTGGTCTTGATGATCCGAGTTCTGGTACGGTTTTGGTCTGTGATCAGCACTGGGGTAGCTTGGGGGCGTCTGATCGAGCGAGTTGGCGCAACCGACATGTGGGCTTTGTTTATCAATTTCATCACTTGCTCGGTGAGTTTTCTGCCTTAGAGAATGTCGCTATGCCACTTTTAATTGGTGGCTGCTCGGTCGCAGAAGCACGAGAGCGAGCCACTGTATTGTTAGAGCGGGTAGGTCTTGGCAGTCGACTAAGTCATCAGCCTGCTGAACTTTCTGGGGGAGAGCGGCAGCGTGTCGCCGTTGCTCGAGCGCTTGTTACCGAGCCCTCCGTTGTTCTAATGGATGAACCTACCGGAAATCTTGATCCCCACACCGCCGCATCGATACTGGCGTTATTGGTCGAACTAAATCATTCATTAGCGATCTCCTTTGTACTAGTCACTCATGACAGGACCATTGCCGCTCAAATGGATAGAACGGTCAGTTTGGAAGAGGGTAAATTAGTGGCGATGGAGCAACCTGTTGTTTAAGCCAGTCCCAATATTTATTGGCCTACGCTATTTCTTCTCCGGTGGGCGTTCCAATCTATTAGTCTCTTTTATTTCTCTATTGGCCATTACCGGCTTAGTCCTTGGTGTCGCATTGCTGGTCATCGTTTTGTCGGTCATGAACGGCTTTGATCGTGAATTACGTGAGAATATTCTTTCAGTTGTGCCTCATGTGCAGATTATCCATCCGCAAGGCATAGAAGACTGGCCGGCAGAACAATCTCGTATTGCCACCTTTAACCATGTCACTGAAGTGTCGCCGTACAATCAAGTAGAGGGTCTCATTAATAGCCGCTTGCAAGCACGGCCCATTCAATTACTGGGGCTCTCCTCACAGGCTCTGCCGATTGGTATTGCGAAAATGCTTGAGGAGTACCAGTTGATCATGCCTGATGCGGGACAGATATTGCTGTCTGAGGTGGTTGCCGAGGCACTAAACGTATCGATCAAGCAATCGGTGTCGGTGATCATTCCCGCCGCCGATGGTCTGCCGACTAAAGCATACTCACTTGTCGTTGCAGGTGTTTTTTCTACGCACACTGAAATAGATCAGGCTTTGGCCCTAGTTTCACTAGAACAGGCGTCGACGATTGGGGGTATGTTCAATAGAGTGCAAGGATTCCGATTACAGATAGACGAACAATTTAATGCGCGCAATATTGGTTTCGAGATTGTTAATCAGTTGCCCTATGGTTATGGTTTTCGAGATTGGTTTCAGACTCATGGCAACCTCTATAAGGCGATCCAGCTATCACGCAATATGGTTGGGTTACTGATTTTTTTGATTGTTGCTATAGCCGCCTTTAATGTCATTTCCATGTTGATGATGACTGTCATGGATAAGCGCAAAGATATCGCAGTTTTACAGACCTTGGGTTTGTCGAGATCTAATATCGTAAGTTTGTTTCTAATGCAGGGTTCAATGATAGGATTGTTCGGCATTTCAATCGGTGTCGCTTTAGGTGTGGCCGGTTGTTATTGGACCGCTGATATGGTCGTTTGGCTCGAGTCAGTGTTAGGCGCTAAATTCCTTGATACCTCGGTGTACCCGATTGATTACGTTCCCGTTGATATGCGCTGGTCAGACGTCACCTTGATTGCAGTCTCTGCCTTAGTGCTGAATGTGCTCGCCACTATTTATCCTGCGTTGCGCGCCAGTCGGACGGTTCCAGCTGATGAATTACGGTACGAGTAGAATTTTAAACTGAGTCATTGGGGCCCTAACTTATCTATGGGGTATTGCGTAAGTCTTTACGCTTCTCCCAATTTCTAATCACTTTCCAGCGCCATAAATAGAGAATGAAAAAGTAGCCGATAGATGCCAGAAGAGTACCGCAAAGCAGGCTGCCGACAAACAGCGGCAGTAATATTTCTGAACCAAGTTGAGAGAACCACTGCCAGCTTAGAGTGACCGAAAACTCTCCAACCTCAGTACCCATTAGATAGTTGCCCAACTTATAGGTTAGATAGAACATTGGCGGAATGGTTATTGGGTTGCTAAGCCATATGATCATCATGGAAATGGGCAGATTGGCACCCCACCAAAAACACATGCCTATCACCAGCAGGGTTTGAATAGGAATAGGAATAAAGGCGCAAAAAATACCGATAAATACCGCTAAGGACACAGAATGGCGGTTGAGATGCAACAGATTTGGATCTTGGGGTAAGTCACTAATCCAGCGTAACGACGGGCGATCAAGTATCCCTTTTATGTCCGGCAAAAAACGACGAATTGTTTTGCGTGGCATGCTGCTCTCGTTAGATCAAACTCGGTTCTCTATTATGCCTCTAACGGGTATGGGTAACTAGGGAAAACAACATCTAAACGAGGACTTATTTGTGGATGCAGGATACAATAAGCGTTTATAAACCTGTCTTTATAAACGTCAATTGGAACCTATTAGTTGAATACTATGCAGCCTGCCTTATCCATCAAAAACCTTCGTAAAACCTATGATAATCAGTTCGAGGCCCTAAAAGGCATAGATCTGGATGTTGCTAAGGGTGATTTTTTCGCTCTTCTAGGCCCCAATGGCGCTGGTAAATCAACCACGATAGGCATCATTTGCTCTCTGGTCAGAAAAACAGAGGGAGTAGTGACAATCTTCGGACATGATATTGATAGAGATTTTTCTATCGCAAAACAGTTTGTTGGCGTAGTGCCTCAAGAATTTAACTTTAACCAGTTTGAAAAGCCTATAGATATATTAGTCGCTCAGGCTGGTTATTACGGTATCAAAGCCAACATTGCCCTAGAGCGGGCCGAAAAATATCTTAAGCAGCTTGGTTTATGGGAGCGTCGTAACGAAATATCGAGAACATTGTCTGGAGGTATGAAACGCCGTTTGATGATTGCTCGAGCATTGATTCATGAACCTCAGCTACTGGTGCTTGATGAGCCTACTGCCGGTGTTGATATTGAGTTGCGTCGATCTATGTGGGAGTTCTTAAAAGAGATTAATGATCAGGGCACGACGATCATTCTCACCACCCATTATCTTGAAGAGGCTGAGAGTCTGTGTCGTAACATAGCGATTATAGATCATGGCACCATCGTCAAAAACACTAGCATGAAAGCGTTGCTCAAACAGTTAGATCGAGAAACCTTTATTCTTGATGTTCGAGAAGAGCTTGCAGAGTGCCCCACATTGGAGGGTTATCCGCTGACCTTAGTTGATGGTCACAGTATTGAAGTTGATGTCACCAAGGGGCAGTCAATTAATGAAATTTTTATAGAGCTTAGCCGTCAGAATATCCACGTGATTAGCATGAGAAATAAGGCTAACCGTTTAGAGGAGTTATTTTTTGATATGGTTGAAAAGAATTTAATTGATGCAGCCGGAGGCCAAACTAATGAATAGTAGCCAAAAATGGATCGCCTTTGACACTATACTGCGCCGTGAAATTCGCCGATTCCTAAGAATTTGGCCGCAAACTTTGTTACCACCAATCATAACGATAGTGTTATATTTCGTCATATTTGGGCAGTTGATCGGGTCTCGAATAGGCACCATGTCTGGGTTGCCTTATATTCAGTTTGTGGCGCCGGGGCTGATTATGATGTCGGTGATTACCAATTCTTATTCCAACGTGGTGTCTTCATTTTTTGGCTCTAAGTTCCAGCGTAATATTGAAGAGTTACTCGTGTCGCCAACGCCTAACTGGATCATTTTATTGGGATATGTAGCCGGAGGTATGAGCCGTGGTTTGGGGGTGGGGTTTATTGTTACTCTGCTGTCATTATATTTTGCTGACTTTAGTATCCATAGTTTACCCGTGACTATCGCTATTGTATTGATGACCTCTTTGATGTTCTCTCTCGCGGGACTTATTAACGCAATATATGCAGCAAATTTTGATGATATTTCAATCATTCCTACATTTGTTTTGACGCCACTCACCTATTTAGGTGGCGTTTTTTACTCTATGGATCTCTTGAGTGAATTTTGGCGTAATCTGTCTATGATTAATCCTGTGCTCTATATGGTTAATGCGTTTCGCTACGGCATTGCTGGCATTACTGATATCCCTATTGTGTGGGCATTTTCGATGGTAGGACTATTTTCTTTAGTATTGTTCTTTTTAGCCTTGAGGTTGCTCGAGACAGGCTCTCGGTTGCGTAGCTAATGGTAGATTACTCTGACACCCAATTAGGCCAAGAGACGCGCTATAGCGATGAGTACGACCCATTGTTGCTCAGCCCCATCCCTCGGGCAAAAGCACGTCAGCAGACAGAACAGGGTGCTTTAGCCTTTATGGGCACCGATATCTGGACCGCGTTTGAAATTTCATGGCTAAACCCAGATGGCCTTCCTCAAGTGGCTATTGGTGAGTTTTTCTTTCCTTGTACTAGCGAGTCTATTATTGAGTCTAAGTCTTTTAAACTGTATCTCAATTCAGTGATTCAAACTCGTTATGAATCGATGCAAGTGTTGCACAATGTTCTGGTGAAGGATTTGTCTGCGGCCTCAGGGTCTCATATTGAAATAGTATTGTATGAGCTTTCTGAGTATGCCGGATTTAATCCAATCTTGGAGCCAGAGGGTATCTGTGTTGACCAACAGTCAGTTGTCATTGACACCTATCAGCCAGATGCTTTTTTATTAACTGCCGATAGAGATGAGGTGATGACAGAAACGCTTTACTCGCATCTGTTAAAGACAAACTGTCCGGTAACTGATCAGCCAGATTGGGCGTCTGTTTATATCACCTATCATGGGCCGAAAATATGCCGCGAAGGACTTCTCAAATATATTGTCTCGTATCGCATGCACCAAGATTTTCATGAGCAGTGCGTAGAGCAAATTTTTAACGATCTAATGGCGTTCTGCCAACCTTCAGAATTGAGCGTCTATGCACGTTATATGCGTCGTGGTGGTTTGGATATTAATCCTTATCGCAGTACCACCTTTGAGCGCCCACAATCGATAAGGCAAGTTCGCCAATAAAGTCTTGTGTAGAGATATTCTGTTTTCAGTCAAAAAAAGGTCAGATATTTGCCAATAAGTGTCTAATATTTTTTAGCTATTCTTTTTGGTTATGTCGGTATGATCAATAGTCAATGTTATTTAGCCGTCTAAACGGCAATAATCTCGCCGCATTAACGACTTAATATGGCTGAGAGTGATCGTGAAAGACCAAACATCCCTACAACGTGCTACGGCAAGATTTACCAACATAGACGGTGATCTACTGCAGAAAGTGTCCGATTTAGGGCCTAGCGAGCTACTTTTGCTGGCAGGCTACTGCGCGGGTCTGGCAGAAACCTCTCCGGCCCAACTGAATGCAGTGGGTACTCTAGACACGGCGCATGAAGCATCTAAAGACAGTGGACTTAAGGCTTTAATCCTCTATGCATCACAAACTGGTAATGCTCAGACAATTGCTGAAAATTTGCAGGAGAGTCTTGAATCTAGTGGTTATAACACCGCCCTTGAATCTACTCTGGATATTAAACTTGCCAAGCTGAACGATTATGCGTTAATAGTAGTGATCGCATCCACTCATGGGGAGGGCGAACCGCCAGATGATGCCATAGACTTTTATGAAGCAGTTTTATCTAAGAAAGCCCCCGGTCTTAATGGAGTGAAACACGCTGTACTAGGCTTGGGTGATTCAAGTTATGAATTTTTTTGTCAAACAGCTAAAGATTTTGATTCGGCACTATCAAGCTTGGGTTCTGTGCCCCTAATTGAGCGGTTGGATTGCGATGTCGATTATCAGCAGGAGGCTGTTAGTTGGATAACTCAGCTTGTCGCCGCTATTACTGAGCTGCAACCACCGGCATTAAAGACTCCGGCTCTAGCCGAAAACATTATTCAGTTCCCTTATTCTAAAGAAAAACCTTTCTCAGCGACTGTTTCCATTATTCAAAAACTAACGGCACCGGGATCCATTAAAGATACCTATCATCTTGAAATAGATTTAGCAGGTTCAGGACTCAGCTATCGCCCAGGTGATGCTTTAGGCGTTTGGGCCGATAACGACCAAACTTTGGTTGGGGAGATTTTATCCCAGCTGAGTATTGACCCACAGGCTAGCGTAACCTTTAAAGAAGAAGAGTGCAGTATTGAGAACTTATTGCGTCAAAAGCTAGAAATCACGCTTCTAAACAAAGGCCTTATTAGAGAGCTAGCAACCTTAAGCGGCTCCCAGAAATTATTCAATATTGCAGATACAGGCTACTCTGAGTACATCCAAAATCATCAGCTAATCGATGTTCTAAAGCTTGCCAATATCACCTTAGAGGCCCAGCAGTTAGTTGGAATAGTAAAGCCGCTTAAGCCTCGACTTTATTCTATCTCATCGAGTATCGATGAGAATCCCGAGGAGGTTCATATCACGCTGAATCACCTAGAGAATGAGAACCAAGATGGAATTCGTTATGGACAAGCTTCCCACTTTTTAACGTGTCAGCTCAATGAAGGCGATAAGGTTAATGTCTATGTTGACCATAATAAAAACTTCAAATTACCGCCCGCAGATAAAGCCATAATTATGATCGGCCCCGGAACGGGTATAGCTCCTTTTCGCTCATTTCTGCAGCAACGAGAGGCGGCGGAGGCTAAAGGGCGTAATTGGTTATTTTTTGGTAACCCCAACTTTAATACTGATTTTTTGTACCAAACAGAGCTGCAAAAATATCTTAAATCAGGACTTCTGACGCAGCTTGATGTGGCATTTTCCCGTGACCAACAAAAGAAAATCTATGTTCAAGACAGGCTACGCCAGAACGCGGAGCAGGTTTGGCAGTGGTTAGAGCAGGGTGCTTGTTTTTATGTCTGTGGCGATATGTCTCGTATGGCTAAAGAGGTGGAGCTAGTGTTACTGCAGGTTATTGAACAGCAGGGTAATAAAACCCAAGATCAGGCAAAAGATTATTTAAAACAGTTGAAGCAACAAGCGAGATATCAAAGAGATGTTTACTAATGAGTGATACGAAAATTGTACCAACCCAATATGACGGCTTCACTCATAACGACGTTGAGAGAATTAAGGTTCAGAGCGAGTATTTGCGTGGAACTATAAAAGATGGATTAGTTGACCCCGTGACAGGATCTATTTGTGATGATGATCAAGTATTGATTAAATTCCATGGTATTTATCAGCAAGATGATCGAGATCTACGCAATGATCGACGAAAATCAAAGCTGGAGCCTTTGTATTCTTTTATGATCCGTGCACGCGTGCCTGGGGGCGTGGCAAGTTCTGCTCAATATTTAGTGCTAGCCGAATTAGCAAAAAACTATTCCAATGGAAGTTTACGTTTGACCACGCGTCAGGCGTTTCAGTGGCATGGTGTGTTTAAGAGAAATCTTAAGCAAACTATAGCCGGCATAAATTCAACGTTACTCGATACGGTTGCCGCCTGTGGTGATGTAAATCGAAATGTGATGGCTACGTCTTTGCCTGAAACGTCTGAAATTCATCAAGAGATTTATCAGTGGGCGAAAAAGCTTAGTGAGCATCTATTGCCAAAGAGTAATGCTTTTCACGAAATATGGCTGGACGGAGAAAAGATAGAAACCACCGAAGAACCTATTTACGGGAAAACTTATTTACCCCGAAAATTTAAAACGGCAATAGCAATCCCGCCCCATAATGATGTTGACGTTTACGCTAACGATTTAGGGTTTATTGCGATTGTTGAGCAACATAAACTCATTGGGTTTAATGTGCTGGTTGGCGGCGGTATGGGTAGTGCTCACAACGACAGTCAAACATACCCAAGGGTAGCTGATGTCATTGGTTTCTGTACCCCAGATCAATTATTAGCGGTTGCTGAAAGTGTGGTTAGGGTTCAGCGGGATTATGGTAATCGAGAGGTCCGTAAATTAGCTCGTTTGAAGTACACCATTGATCGTCTGGGTATTGATGTATTCAAGTCCATCTTAAGTGAGTATTTGGGGTGGTCGTTAGATAAGACTAAGTCTTTTGACTTTGCGGGCAATGGCGATCGCTATGGTTGGCTACAAACTGAGAACGGGAAATGGCATTTAACTCTCTACATCCATAGTGGACGCATCATAGATAGCCCTCATTCAACCTTATTTTCCGGTTTATTGGCGATTGCCAAGATTCACCAAGGTGAATTCAGAATTACCGGCAATCAGAATTTAATTATTAGTAATATTGCCCCTAAGACAAAGCAGCAGATTCAGGATCTAATTGACAAACATGGTATCAGTTTTGGCGACAAAGAGACGCCGACACGTTTGAATTCTGTAGCCTGTGTCGCTTTTCCAACCTGTTCTTTGGCGATGGCTGAAGCCGAGCGCTACTTGCCAGACCTAATAAGTAAAATTGAGGTAATTCTGGAGCACTACGATTTGTCGGAGCAGCCAATTAATATTCGCATGACGGGTTGTCCAAATGGTTGCGCCAGACCATTTTTAGGTGAAATCGGTTTTGTGGGTAAAGCACCGGGCAAATACAATCTGTATTTGGGCGCTAGCTTCAAAGGTGATCGACTGAATAAGTTGTACAAAGAAAACATCAACGAGCAGCAAATTCTCGATGAGTTGGCCCCGTTACTTAAAGATTATGCCGGTCAACGCAATAAGGGTGAGTATTTTGGTGATTTTGTGATTCGCCAAGGGTATATCAGGTCGGTTGTTAATGGGTTAGATTTTCATGGATAACAGTCAAAGCTGGCTAACGGATATAAATGAAAGTCTAGAGAAAAAAACGGCACTTGAGCGAATCGAATTTGCAGCTGAGAATTTACCTAGCAATTACTCGATTGCATCGAGTTTTGGAGCTCAATCGGCAGTCAGTTTGCATATGATCACGCAGGTTATGCCAAAGATTCCGGTGATACTCATCGATACAGGGTATTTATTTCCAGAAACGTATCAATTTGTAGACCAGTTGGCAGAGGCCCTGGACTTAGATGTGCATGTTTATCAAAGTACAATGAGTCCCGCGTGGCAAGAGGCGCGCTATGGAAAGCTCTGGGAAAAGGATACTCGCGCTTTAAATGAATACAATCAACGTAACAAAGTAGAGCCAATGGACAGGGCCTTAAACGAGCTAGAGGTAGGCACTTGGTTTGCAGGTCTTAGGCGAGAGCAATCAAAATCACGCCATGAGTTGCCTATTGTTCAGACCTTTAAAGACAGAGTAAAAGTCCATCCAATTATTGACTGGTCTAATCGAGATATTCACCAGTATCTGCAGAAGCATCACTTGCCTTATAATCCCTTATGGGAAAAAGGTTATGTCTCAATTGGAGATAAGCACAGTACTAAACCTTTGACGTTAGGATTATCCGAAGAAGACACAAGGTTCGGTGGATCGCAGCGTGAATGTGGCTTGCATGTCGACACCCTAGGCGGATTATAAGCTCTCGGTTAAGTCTATATATGCCACATTTCATGCATTGGGAGTCTTGATACTTCTGGATGAATTTCATTGTTTAAAGGTAACAAATTATCCTGAAATAAATAGCGAGTATAGTCTTGTTCAGAGATATGAGGGGCAAACAATTGTATGAAATCTTTCATGTATTTACGTAAAAAAAGATTCTTGTTAAACGCTAACCAAGTCGTACAACGGGGCAATATCTCCTTTGTAGAATAACCAATAAGATCACGGTCCGATTTAGCTTCAAATGCCATGCTGGCAATAATTCCCACTCCAAACCCACGTTTAACATAGGTCTTAATGATGTCTGCATTTCGAGCGGTGAATACAATATTTGGCTCTAGGTTTTCTGCTCGACAGCTATTAATAAATGACGATTTTCCTTTGTCACCTACATGATAGGTCACTATGGGGTATTGAGTAATATCCTCTAACGTCGGTCTGACTAAGTCACCTAATGGGTGATCCTGAGGGAATAACAGAATCCGATCCCATTGGTAGCAGGGTATTTTTACAATGTCGGGCCCCAATTCGTCACTCCCCGATGCAATGGCGAAGTCGATACTTTGCTTGTTGAGTAATTCTATAATGTGGTCGGTCGACCCCTGCTGGAGATCAATTCTCAGGTTCGGATATTGCTTGTGAAAATTCAAAAATACCTGAGGTAATACATACTGGGCCTGAGTTTGAGTGGTACCAATAGTGAAGTTGCCGTGGGCCGAGGGATTGATATCGGACGTCAGGCGTTTGATGTTATTAATTTCTTGTAAGACTTTTCGGGAACGATTAAGAATCTCTTCACCCAAAGCCGTTATCCCCACTAACTGTTTGCCATTGCGCTCAAATATCTTTATTTGTAATTCATCTTCTAAGAGCCTCAGCTGCTTGCTGATGCCCGGTTGAGATGTATAGATTTTTGCCGCCGCGGCAGTGATGCTTAAATTATTGTCAGCGATGGCAATTAGGTATTTTAATTGGTGAAGCTTCATGGCCGTATAGACGTCTACATGGAAAGACGTTCAATTTAACACATGAAACATGAGAGCGCCATTATTTTTAGGCGGAATCTCTAAAAAAGATGATTCCCTACGGTTATAACGTAGTGCTTTTACTTATTTAATTTTAGCCGTCTAGATGTTCATAGTAGCGTATATGAAATACTATATGGTTACACCAAAGCTATTTATTAGAAAATGCCTTTTGGCCGTGGAGTTCTTTGTAGCGCGGTGGGGGCATGATTCTGACCTAAATGCGTCAGTTAGAGAAAAGGTCTATTTAGTTGGCGGTGGACCCGGTGATCCCGATTTGTTGACCATTAAGGCACTTAAGTTACTTCAAAAAGCAGACGTGGTTTTATATGACGCTTTAATTAGCCCAGAAATACTTAAGTTGGTTAATCTAAAGGCGCTCTTGATTCGCGTGGGTAAGCGAGCCAACAATCACAGTAAGAAACAGCAAGAGATAAACCAGTTACTAGTTAAGTACGGCAAGCAAAAAAAGTCAGTGGTCCGCTTAAAAGGTGGTGATCCATTTATTTACGGACGCGGTGGTGAAGAACTTCAAGCTTTGGCCGCTGCCGGAATTGACTTTGAAGTTGTACCAGGTATTACCGCAGCTTCTGGCTGTGCAAGCTACGCAGGAATTCCCCTTACTCATCGGGATTATTCCCAAACAGTCATGTTTGTTACAGCCCAGTGCAGAAATTCAGAGGAGAACCTAGACTGGGCGAGTATTGCTAGGCAGAATCAGACTGTTGTGGTGTATATGGGCTTGTTAAAAAATGATGTTCTTTCGCAGCGATTAATTTCCTATGGTCGTTGCCCTGATACGCCGGTGGCTGTTGTTGAAAATGGCACAACTAGCTTGCAACGAGTCATTACCGGTACGCTAGGGTGTCTGCCTGAAATGGTTAAAGAGCATGAGATTATATCTCCCGCGTTAATGATCATCGGGGAGGTCGTTGCACTGGCCGGCCAACTTGATTGGTATCCCCATAATCAATTGATCCAACATGTTGGCAGCGCACAACCACTTTATGAACTAAGAGAGGCAGTTTAGTGTTATGACACAGATTTATGATTCTATATTAGACACCATCGGCAATACTCCAGTGGTAAAGATCAACCGACTTGGTCCAAAGCACGTTGATTTGTACGTCAAGATTGAGTATTTCAACCCTCTGGGATCAGTTAAAGATCGTCTTGCCTTTGCAATCATTAATGATGCGGAGCAAAAGGGCCATTTAGAGGCTGGGCAAACCGTGATAGAAGCTACCTCAGGCAATACAGGCATCGCCCTGGCTATGGTTTGTGCCGTTAAGGGCTACCCCTTTGTCGCGGTGATGACAGAAACATTTTCAATAGAGCGGCGGAAAATCATGCGCGCCCTTGGCGCTAGATTAGTGTTGACTCCGGCAGCTGAACGCGGAACGGGTATGGTCAGAATTGCAAAAGAACTTGCTGACAAAAACGGATGGTTTTTAGCCAGCCAGTTTGATAATCAAGCCAACCCCGAATATCACCGTAACACGACAGCACCCGAGATATTACGTACCTTTGCGGGACGACCTCTAGACTACTTTGTCAGTGGCTATGGCACTGGTGGAACAGTCACAGGCGTTGGCGAGGTTCTAAAAGTCGCTCGACCGAACATCAAAATTATAGGCACCGAACCAGAAGGCGCCGCCTTGCTCAGTGGTAATGACTGGCAACCTCACAAGATTCAAGGCTGGACGCCTGATTTTATACCTGACGTGATGAATCAAGCTATTTGCGATGAAGTTCTTCCCGTGAGTGATACCTTGGCGAGAGACACAGCGTTGTCACTAGCACGAAACGAAGGGATTTTCTGTGGGATATCGGCCGGAGCTACCTTTGCAGCGGCTCTAAAAGTGGCTGAAACAGCAGTAAAAGGCTCTTCTATTTTAGCGATGTTGCCTGACACCGGAGAACGTTATTTAAGTACTTTTTTGTTTGAGGATATCGAAGAAGGCTCTGATGAGGATATTTTGGCAACCCTTAACAGCTGAAGACCCAGTGATAGCTCACTGAGTTGTCTAGGGGCTAGCGTATGAGGTAACCTAATGCGCATGTATGACGACAATGCCTCTCGCCCTTAAGGTAGATCCTATGGCCAAATCAGATCCGTTTATCCCCTTAGCATTCCCTGTTCAGGACGAGCAGGCGATGGAGGCTTCGGCGGCCTTATTCTACCAGCAAATGTCCAGGCGCCGATCAGTCCGTGACTTTTGTGAGCGGCCAATTCCTCGGTCCGTTCTCGAACACGCCATATTAGCTGCCGGCTCAGCACCCAGTGGTGCCAATATGCAACCATGGCATTTTGTTGTCGTTCAGGACCCCGCAATAAAAAAACAGATTCGTGATGCAGCAGAAATAGAGGAGAGAGAACTTTATAGCCACCGAGCGCCTGATGAATGGCTGAAAGCGCTGGCTCCTTTGGGGACAGACGCGAATAAACCATTTCTGGAAAGAGCACCTGCTTTGATCGCGGTCTTTCTTAAAAAAGTGACGATTGACGAGGCTGGCCTGAAACACAAAAATTATTACCCTTCTGAATCGGTAGGTATTGCCACAGGTGTATTAATTACAGCTTTGCATCAGGCCGGTTTGGGTACACTGACTCATACACCCAGTCCGATGAAGTTTCTAACTAAAATTCTGGACCGGCCCGCTCATGAGAGGGCCTTTCTATTGTTGGTGGTGGGTTATCCCGCTGAGGGCGCGTTAGTGCCCGATATTGAGCGCTTTTCGCTAGGTGAAATTTCGACATTTATTTAGCGAGGCAGCCGTTAGGTCGGTTAAACTAGATATCGCTTAGGAAGGCTGTACTTTTAGCTTCTAGTGATATTACCTTTGTCCTCCATTTCTTGAGCGTAGTCAGTGTTAGTTTTGCGCAAATCATCGTCGGCCGGCAATGGTTGGCCGGTATATGCATGCAAGAAGGCTTCACATAAAAGTTCGCTGTTAGTCGCGTGCCGTAGATTACTGATCTGGCGACGTGTGCGCTCGTCGGTCAGTATTTTCAACACACTGAAGGGAATGGACACAGTAATCTTTTTGACTTTGTCTTTCTTTTCGCCATGTTCAATGTAGGGATTGATGAAATCACCGTTCCACGTCTTAGCCATGTATACCTCAACCTTATTCGTTTTAGTTATTGTAGCTTAGTTTAGCCATCTCTACATCTTGACTTGTAAAACTCAGGCGCTAAGATACTTTGGAAGCTTAGCCGTCTATACGTCTTTATTATTTAAGATAAACAATAACAAGTTAATTAAGGGAATTTCAATGCCAACCAACAAGACCACCTTGTCCGTTAGAGCGGGCATAGACACCGATAGTCAGTATGGCGCTGTAACGCCCCCACTGTATTTATCAAGCAATTTTACATTTGAAGATGTCGCTAAGCCAAGAATATATGATTATTCTCGCTCAGGTAATCCTACGCGTGACATGCTGGGAAAGGCCTTGGCAGAATTAGAGAATGGTTATGATGGGGTTATCACGTCCAGTGGTATGTCAGCGATTTACTTAGTGACACACCTTCTTAGTAAGGGGGACCTCATAGTCGCTCCACATGATTGTTATGGTGGCAGCTATAGGTTGTTTGATTCACTAAAAGAAAAGGGTCTTTTTAAGGTTGTTTTTGTCGACCAGGGCGACGCTTCTGCTCTGGCGGCGGCACTCGCATTAAAGCCGAAATTAGTTTGGATAGAAACCCCGAGTAATCCTTTGTTGAGAGTCGTGGATATCGCTAAAATATGTCAACAGGCCGGCAGTGATGTCATCAAAGTCACCGATAATACCTTTCTCTCGCCTATGATTCAGCAACCCCTAGACTTAGGTGCAGATATTGTTGTTCATTCAACCACTAAATATATTAATGGACACAGTGATGTTGTTGGCGGGGCGGTAATTGCTAAAACTCAGACTTTATATGAACAATTGGCTTGGTGGGCCAATTGCACAGGTATAACAGGATCTCCTTTTGATAGTTTTATTACTACTCGAGGTTTAAGGACGCTCGGCATTAGAATGCGACAGCATGTCGAGAACGCCGAACAGGTAGTTGGTTATCTTAATCAACATCCACTGATTGAAAGAGTTTTTTATCCTGGCCTTAAAGATCACCCAACACATGATATAGCAGCAAAACAGCAAAATGGATTTGGAGCGATGTTTTCGTTTTGTTTGAATCTAGACAAGGCATGCCTAAAAGGCTTTGTTAATAACCTTGAATATTTCTCTTTGGCCGAGTCATTGGGAGGCGTTGAGAGCCTCATATGCCATCCTGCAACGATGACACACGCGGCTATGAGTCCAGAGGCGCTTGAAAAAGCAGGGGTGGGGCCGAATCTATTGCGTCTGTCGGTTGGTATAGAAGATGTTAACGATCTAATCAAAGATCTTGATGATGCTTTACAAAAAAGTCAGCTAGAAAGTTTGGCGGGTTCTAAAGTGAAGGATCCAACTCCGGACTCAAAGGCATTAGGCGAGGCCTGTCTTTAGATATTCTGCCAGCAGTTGCAAGGCTTCATTTTTCCGATGTCTCCCCGTAAAAAGAAGGCTAATACCGACATAACCGAGCTCGGGAAAGCGAGGTGATGGGCGTAGTATTTTTAAATTATCGGGGACGGTGCTTTTCGCTAGCACGGTGACACCCAGCCCTTCTTGTATAGCATATTGAATTCCGGTTAGATCTGGATTGGTGTAGACGATTTGCCAGGGCTGTTTAGACTTGTCGAGCATTCTGATAGCTCTGTTCCGATAAATACAACCTTGAGACGCGACTATTAAGGGTACTACCGACACCTTCTGAGATGTCATGTCTGAGCCGGCCACCCACACTAGAGGGTCTGTTTTAACTAAAGCCGAGTCTTTTGCGTTGGGGTCATCTTGCAGCGCTAGTATCAAATCGTGACTGGCTTTGCCAGACTTGGTTAACAGGTTCTTGCTCAGTTCGCAGTTTACCTCTAGGGTGACATTAGGGTATGCCTTGGCAAAGCGGCTTACTATTTTGGGTAATAATACGGTGGCAAATTCACTGGGTATGCCGAGCCGTATCTTGCCTGTGACTGCACTTTTGGAGAACTCACTGACGGCCAAGTCGTTGAGCGAAAGTATTTGATTGGCGTACTCATAAAGTCTATCTCCGGCTTCAGATAAGTCCATGTTTTTACCGTTTCGAACCAGCAAGGTTTCATCAACAAGCTCCTCAAGCCGCTGCATTTGAAGGGTTATGGCAGGTTGTGATCGGCCTAATAACTCACCTGCCTTAGTGATACTGTTGAGTTGGGCTACGGATACAAATGATCGCAGTAAGTCCATGGGTAGGTTCTTCATATTTAACCTTAAGTGCTCATTAAGTATTTATATTATAAATAATAACATTATAAGTATTAATTTAACATATTGGCATTGGAGCCTTATTATGGTGACTAATCAATAAGTCATTTGCACTAAGGGCTAACATTTCTATGTCTAACGCACCTGACGTCAAGCACACTAAATTTTACGATTACCACGTTGAAGCGGGCGGCAAAATGGTGCCCTTTGCAGGGTATCTAATGCCTGTGCAGTACGCTGGCGGGATTATGCAAGAGCATCTTCATACCCGAGACAAAGCCGGACTATTTGATGTGTCCCACATGGGCCAGGTGGTTGTCGACGGAGAGGGTGCGGCGGCGGCTTTAGAGAGACTTGTACCTGTTGATTTGGAATCCTTGGCGATCGGTCAACAAACCTATGCTACGTTCACGTCAGAAACCGGTGGTATTTTAGACGATTTAATTATTACGCGATGGTCAGAGCATTGTTTCTTTTTGGTCGTCAACGCTGCCTGCAAAGATCAAGACATCAAGCATCTTAGGAAGTACCTAGGCGATCTAGAGGTTACTTACCTAAGCGGGCAGAGTTTATTGGCCCTTCAGGGGCCAAAAGCAAAAGATGTTATCGGTGAATTAACCCCTGAGGCGAATGAGCTTTTATTCATGAATGGCTTCCACACAGCTATTGGTGGCATTGAGTGCTATGTGACTCGTTCGGGCTATACCGGTGAAGATGGCTTTGAAATCTCGGTGAAAGATGAAAATGCGCTTGCTCTTGCTGGCCAGCTGTTGGCGTACGATGAAGTTCAATGGATTGGCCTTGGAGCCCGTGACTCATTGCGGCTGGAAGCCGGATTGTGTCTCTATGGTCATGATATGGACATGAGTAAATCACCTATAGAGGCAGGGCTGAACTGGAGTGTTAGTCGGTCACGACGAGAGGGCGGTTCCAGGCCCGGAGGTTTCTTGGGGTCTGACCAAATACTGCAACAACTAGCTAATGGGGTTACTAAGAAAAGAGTTGGATTTTTGATCGAGGGCCGTGTCCCTGTGCGGGAGGGTGCTGAGATTGTTGACAATCAGGGCAATGTTATTGGGATGGTCACCAGTGGTGGGTTTGGTCCGACCCTGCAAATGCCTATTGCCATGGGTTATGTGGATGCCGAGTTTTGTGCGGTGGGCACCACGCTAGACGCCTTAGTACGCGGTAAAAATAGGCCAATGACTGTGGTAAAAATGCCAATGATTCCTCAGCGCTATTTTCGAGGCTAATAAACACTAATAGGAGTCCATTATGGGCGAGACAGTCTACACAAAAGATCATGAGTGGTTGGTTATTTTCGATGGGGTTGCAACTATAGGCGTTACTGACTTTGCTCAAGAGCAGCTTGGCGATGTTGTTTTTGTCGAGTTACCTGACATTGGCGCCCTACTTACTGAAGGGGACGAAGTTGCGGTGATTGAGTCGGTAAAAGCTGCTGGAGAGATTAACGCACCTATTAACGGGACAGTGGTAGGGGTCAACGAAATCTTGGCTGATGAGCCTGAGTTACTGAATAGTTCACCAGAAGAGGATGGGTGGATGTTTAAGGTAACCTTAGATGAAGACTACGATATTTCTGAATTAATGAACAAAGCAGAGTACCAAGACTATATTGCTGTAAACGCTTAAATCTGAAGCTTAACTGGAGACACCTTGATGTTGAAGAAGACAAGAACACTTGCCGATTTGCAAAATTCTGCCGAATTTATTGCACGTCATGTGGGTCCCTCAGATGAAGACCAGCAGGCTATGCTCAAGGCGCTGGGCTGTAATAGTTTAGAGCAGTTGACCACGGAAGTGGTTCCAGCCGCTATTGCAATGACCGAGCGTTTAGATATTGTTGATGGTTGCACAGAAGCCAAAGCGCTCGCTGAGTTACGTGAGATTGCGAACCATAATAAGGTTTTTCGAAGTTTTATTGGTCAAGGATATTACGGCACTAT
>CAWKZU010000016.1:0-51853 GCA_963854585.1 Gammaproteobacteria bacterium
ATACCATCTGGATTCATTGCTATAACATCCGCCGCTGGCGTCTGTGCAGGCACAACAATCAGTTCACAGCCTCGATCAACGAGCATACGCAGAATGTTGCGCTTAACACCATAATCATAAGCCACAACCTTAAACTTGATACTACTAGGCTCTTGGCTTTTATGCCCAACACCTAATTCCCAACTGTGTTCAGACCACTGATAGCTAGTCGCGGTAGTCACCTCTTTTGCCAAGTCCATACCTTTGAGGCCAGAAAATTCTTTAGCGGCAGCCAGTGCCTGCTCATCACTGACATTACCAGCCATAATACAGCCACTCTGAGCGCCAGTTTCACGCAGTATGCGAGTCAATTTACGTGTATCAATATCGGCAATACCTAGAATCCCTTTTCCCTTTAGATATTGGTCTAAATTTTGTTCGCTGCGGAAATTTGATGCAAGTAAAGGAAGGTCACGAATGACCAAGCCTGCTGCCCAAATAGAATCAGATTCTTGATCTTGTTGATTAACACCTACATTACCAATATGAGGATAAGTAAGGGTTACAATCTGACGAGCATAAGAGGGGTCAGTAAGGATTTCTTGGTAACCGGTAAGGGCGGTATTAAAAACAACTTCACCAATAGAAAGGCCATCTGCACCAATAGCTACCCCTCTAAAAATTGTTCCGTCTGCAAGCGCAAGTACGGCTTCCCGGCGAGTCTGGGAATTCACACAACCTCCTAAATAGTAGATGTTTCGTTTATCTTAGCCAAAGCTATATAAACAAATCCGAAAGTGGTAGCAGAGTTATACCTAGGTTTGCAAAAAAGCGAGATGAAACAATTTGTCTCATCTCGCTTAATTAAAATATTCTGCTGTACGCTAACCTCTCAGAACGAGACCGCTTTTTAGTGCTGCGGTGTTAGCCGAACAGTATAGGGAAAGGGACATATATTGTCTATTTATCTGTATGAAAAATTCACTCTTAAATTAAGATGAATAGTCTCATCGATTTTTCTATTTCAGACCCAAGACGTCCTGCATATCAAAGAGTCCAACTGACTGTTTATTTATCCATTTTGATGCGCGAATTGCACCAAGAGCAAATGCCATTCTACTCGACGCTTTATGTGTAATCTCAATGCGCTCACCTTCGGAGGCAAACAACACAGTATGATCACCAACGATATCTCCAGCTCTAACAACTGAAAATCCAATGGATTCGCTACCTCGCTCACCCGTTAGACCTTGGCGGTCATAAACGGCAACCTCATTTAAATCTCGACCCAGCGCACCAGCCACAGCCTCACCTAGAGATAATGCTGTGCCGGACGGAGCATCAACTTTGTTCCGGTGATGGGCTTCACTAATTTCAATATCAACGTCATTACCAAGCACTGATGCCGCTAGTTCAGCTAGTTTGAAACACAAATTTACGCCAGTGGCATAATTTGAAGCCATGCAGATACTCGTATATTCACTAGCTTGTTGGACGGCCTCGACTTGATCAGTAGACAGGCCAGTAGTACCTACCACCATTTTTTTCCCGTGCCGCCGGCAAAACTCGGCATTTCTAACCGTGGCTGCTGGGACACTAAAATCTATTAGGGTATCAAACGAATCAGCAAGCTCATCCAACGAGCCAACCACTGCAATATTATTACGCCCCAGACCAGCAATCTCGCCCGCGTCAGCACCAATGAGTGGACTACCAGGATACTCAATAGCAACAGTTAGCTGAATTCCATGGGTGCTAGCAATAGCCTCAATCAAGGCTTTACCCATTCGGCCACCGGCACCTGTAATGGCGATATTCTTCACAACAAAGCCCCCAATGAGATGTGAAAAGACATTAGATATTTACCCAATCTAATACTTTACCCTCATTTAGTTAGATTATCGAAAAAACTTTTCACCCCATCGAACCAACTTGTGCTGCGAGGCGAATGCTTACTATTTCCAGCTAGACTATCATTAAACGTTTTCAAGAGTTCACTCTGTTCTGCACTCAAATTGACTGGCGTCTCAACGACCACTCGACATAATAGGTCACCCTGAGCCCCGCCTCTTACCGGCGCAACTCCCTTACCCCGCAAGCGAAATAATTTACTACTTTGGGTTTCCGTTGGAATCTTTAGTTTCACTTTCCCCGAAAGGGTTGGAACTTCAAGGTCACCACCCAAAGCAGCCTGAGCAAAGCTAATTGGAACCTCACAATGTAAATGACTGCCATCACGAACAAAGATAGCATGCTCACGAACATGCATCTCAACATAGAGGTCACCTTCAGGCCCACCTTGAGGTCCAGCCTCACCCTTCCCTGCAAGTCGAATACGATCACCCGTATCAACGCCAGCAGGGATTTTAACAGATAGCGTCTTGCGCTCTTCCTTCACGCCCTGTCCATGACAACTTCCACAAGGATCGGAAATCATCTTTCCGCGGCCTCGACATTTTGGGCATGCCTGCTGAACCGAAAAGAATCCCTGGGACATACGAACCTGACCGGCACCGCCGCAGGTATCACAGGTGATGGGTGAAGTGCCTTTTCTTGCTCCTGAACCACCGCAGGGATCACAGTGAGTCATCGTTGGAATGTCAATCTGAACAGTCTTACCTTTGACCGCATCCTCTAGATCTAGCTGAAGGTCATAGCGAAGATCTGACCCGCGAGCAGGCCCACCGCGACCACGTCCGCCACCACCACCGAAAATATCGCCAAAAACGTCACCAAAGACATCGCTGAATCCATCAGCACCACGACCGCCACCATTTTGATCGACACCGGCATGACCAAAACGGTCATAAGCAGATTTTTTTTCTGCATCACCCAGAACTTCATAGGCTTCCTGCGCCTCTTTGAATTTCTCGTCTGAGTCTTTGTCTTCAGAATTCCGGTCGGGATGAAATTTCATCGCTATACGACGAAATGCCTTTTTCACTTCCTGATCAGTGGCACTCTTATCAACCCCTAGCACTTCGTAATAATCGCGTTTTGCCATAATTTAAACGTCTTCCCAACCTTAATCGCCAACCCGTAGTAGCTGACTATAAATCCTTAAAAAAATAAGCGCGAAAGCCCTCTCGAAACCCTCTTCGAAATTCTTTTCGCGCCTAATAAGAGCACAGGGTAAAAATATTTACCTATAGTAATTACTTACTATCTTCTTTCACATCCTCTTCTTTCTCATCTTTAACTTCTTCAAACTCAGCATCCATCGCATCATCACCTGCCGGCTCGTCGCCAGGTGCTTGCTCGCCCGCTTCAGCCTGCTCTGCATACATCTTCTGAGCAAGAGCCGCCGATGCCTCAGAAAGTACTTTAGCGGCCTCGTCGATAGCATCTTTATCATCACTTTTCACAGCTTCTTCAACCTGCTTAATACCAGCCTCGATAGCAACTTTCTCTTCATCTGAGGCTTTTTCACCAGCTTCTTCGAGTGTTTTCTTGGCCGCATGAGCCAATCCATCTGCAGTATTGCGAGCCTGAACTAAGGCTTCAAACTTTTGATCTTCAGCGGCATTAGCTTCGGCATCCTTAACCATTGCATCAATTTCTTCATCAGACAGACCTGAGGACGCTTTGATAATGATTGACTGCTCTTTGCCGGTAGCCTTATCTTTAGCACCAACATGCAATATACCGTTGGCATCAATATCAAAGGTCACTTCAATTTGAGGCATGCCGCGAGGAGACGGTGGAATATCTGCCAGATCAAAACGACCCAGCGATTTATTGCCGGTCGCCTGCTTGCGCTCTCCCTGCACTACGTGGATAGTCACCGCTGTCTGGTTATCATCAGCAGTAGAGAAAATCTGAGACTTCTTTGTCGGAATCGTAGTATTTTTTTCAATCACCGGAGTTGCCACACCACCCATAGTCTCAATACCTAAGCTTAAGGGCGTAACATCAAGTAGCAATACGTCTGTTACATCACCAGCCAATACCGCGCCCTGCAGAGCAGCGCCGACGGCAACAGCCTCATCTGGATTAACATCTTTACGTGGCTCTTTACCAAAGAATGCGGTCACTTTTTCCTGCACCAAAGGCATACGTGTCTGGCCGCCCACTAAGATAATCTCATCAATGTCTGAAGTCGACTTGCCGGCATCTTTCAAAGCAACCTTTAATGGCTCTAATGAACGCTCAACCAAATCTTCAACTAGTGACTCAAGTTTGGCGCGCGTCAGTTTCACAACAAGGTGTTTAGGGCCTGTAGCATCAGCTGTAATATAAGGTAAATTGACTTCCGTCTGCTGGCTCGAAGATAGCTCAATTTTTGCCTTCTCAGCAGACTCTTTTAGACGCTGCATTGCCAGTGGATCACCATGCAAGTCAATCCCACTATCTTTCTTGAATTCAGCTGAAAAATACTCGATCAAACGCATATCGAAGTCTTCGCCACCCAAGAATGTATCGCCATTGGTCGCTAAGACTTCAAATTGTTTTTCACCGTCGACATCTGCGATTTCAATAATCGAGATATCAAAGGTACCACCACCGAGATCATAAACAGCCACAACACTATCGCCAGCACTCTTATCAATACCATAAGCGAGCGCCGCAGCCGTAGGCTCATTGATAATACGCTTCACGTCTAATCCCGCTATACGTCCAGCATCTTTAGTTGCTTGACGTTGTGAATCATTAAAGTAAGCAGGAACGGTAATGACCGCCTCGGTTACCTTTTCACCCAGATAGTCTTCAGCCGTTTTTTTCATCTTTTTGAGAATTTCCGCAGAAATCTGCGGTGCAGCTTTACTGTCGCCCTTAATTTCAACCCATGCATCGCCGTTATCGGCTTTTACAATTTTATAGGGCACCATTTTAATATCTTTTTTAACCACTTTATCTTCAAAGCGACGGCCAATCAGACGCTTGACCGCGTAAACCGTATTCTCTGGGTTCGTCACAGCCTGTCGTTTAGCTGACTGACCAACTAATATTTCTCCATCGTCAACATAGGCAACCACAGATGGAGTGGTGCGCGCACCCTCCGCATTTTCAATTACCTTGGGTTTATCGCCTTCGAGCACCGCAACACATGAGTTGGTCGTTCCCAAATCAATTCCGATAATCTTTCCCATCACTTCTCTCTCCGTTACTTGTCATAAAGCCTATTTAAGGCGTTGTCTTTAAAAAGTTGTTTCTTGGTCTTTATGTGGGTGCATTTTTAGTAAATTCAAGGGCCCCCAACCAATAATTCCATTAGCTCGCTTTGGATACCACCACCATGGCCGGTCTAACTAACCGACCATTCAATGTATAACCTTTCTGAAACACATCCATCACCGTGTTAGGTTCCAAATCAGCATTAGGAACCATACTCACCGCTTGGTGAAGGTCTGCATCAAATGGCTGCCCGGCAGGGTCTATTGCTTCAATCTTGAAGCGAGCAAGGACATCAAAAAATGACTTGAGCGTTAACTCCAAACCTTTAGACACTGGCTGCTGAGCCTCATCGGAAGCGTCAATCGTACCGAGAGCACGCTCTAGGTTATCAACCACTGGCAGCAGCTCAGCGCTGAATTTATCTAATGCAAATTTGTGTGCATTTTCTACATCGCGCTCGGCTCTGCGTCTCATGTTTTGCATCTCGGCCTGAATCCGTAATACCTGATCATTAGCGCTACTAACTTGCTCCTGCAGATTCTCAGCCTCAGTCAACTGGTCATCACCCAGAAGTTCTTCAATAATCTCTGCGTTAATTTTTTCAGCCTGGACTGCAGCATCCTCAATAGGAGTTTCTGCAGAGTCGACCGTATTTTCTTCACCACTATTTACTTCATCTTGCATGTTTTCTTCCTCAATTTTAGTGTCTCTTAATGCACTAATGCTCAAGATTATTGATTAGATGGTTAGTTACCATTACCCTATGGCTACATATGGGGACAAACTTCCAAGTTTCAAGCGATAACCTATGATTAATCTGCTCTGATGGGGCATCTGTTAACTGTTTGGTGATAAAACTTTGCTTCTTTCAATTAATATCAGTAATTACACTCTAGTGGAATCTCTTGAAATAGAGTTCTCTAAGGGCACAACAGCTATTACCGGGGAAACCGGTGCTGGAAAATCATTGGTGCTTGACGCATTGAGCATGGCACTGGGAGATCGCGCAGACAGTGGCACCATTCGCCACGGCAAAAAACGTGCGGAGATCTCAGCAACCTTTGATATCAGCTCAATAGAGGATGCTCAACAGTGGATGGAATTACACGACTTTGAGATCGATGAAAGCTGCATTCTACGCCGCATTTACACCTCAGAAGGCCGATCAAAGGGTTATATCAATGGCCAGCCTTGCACCATGCAGCAGCTCCAACAATTGGGTGATATGGTCGCGGATATTCACAGCCAACACGAGCATCAGTCGCTATTGCGCAAAGAGACTCACCGCAAGCTAGTCGATGAGTATGCTTCTGCAGGAGATCTTGCCTCACAAGTCAGCCACCATTTTCGTGAATGGCACAAAGTAGAAAGAAAGCTGTCAGAATTAATGAATCGCTCTGATGAATTACTCGCACGTAAAGATTTACTTAGCTTTCAGGTCAATGAACTGCAACAGCTCGATCTCGATCCTATGGTATTGGAAAAGTTAGAAACCGAGCAGCAAACTCTGGCAAATGCCGAACAGATACTGCAAGACAGTCATAGTCTATTGGCAATCTGCGACCAAACTGAAGGTTTTAACATACGTGATGGACTTAACAGAGCCATCTCTATTTTAACGGGACTCAAGCACAAGCCTGAAGCATTAATGGGAGCTGAAGAATTACTACAGAGCGGCCTTATACAAGTTGAAGAGGCCATCAATGGAATCGAACATCATATTGACCGCTTTGAGGCAAACCCCCTGCGGCTGCAGTTGGTAGAAGATCAGCTATCTGTTATTTTCCAATTAGGCCGCAAGCATAGAGTTAACCCTGACCAATTAGCAGACACCCTTAAGACACTAGAAATCGAACTGAGTAGTCTAATGGGTGGCAGTGATAATATTGAATCATTGCAACAGAAACTCGCCGAATTAGCTGCCAACTATGACAGAGCGGCCAACAAACTTAGTGCCGCTAGAATAAAAGCTGCAGCAACAATGGCGGCAGAGATAAATGAGCAGTTGCATCGACTGTCTATGGAAGGCGCTGAGTTATCAATACAACTTACCCCAGTTAATCGCGAAGAATATCGGTCAAGTGGCATGGAAGAAATCGAGTTTCTGTTAGCAACAAACCCAGGTCAACCGCATAAAATGTTGGCCAAAATAGCCTCCGGGGGAGAGCTATCTCGTGTAAGTCTGGCCATTCAGGTGGTTGCCGCCAGTCACTCGAAAATCCCTACCCTTGTATTTGATGAGGTGGATGTCGGGATTGGCGGAAGTACGGCAGATATTGTTGGTCAATTACTCAAGCAGTTAGGTGAGCGAGGCCAGGTTATCAGTGTTACTCACCAGCCCCAAGTGGCGGCGCATGCTCATCACCACTATCGAGCGAGCAAAGTCATTGAAGACAATAATGCAGAATCCCTTATGTCGCCCCTTGATCATCAACAGCGAGTGGCGGAGCTAGCACGCATGCTAGGAGGCGCTAAAATCACTGATCAAACGGTCTCCCATGCTTCTGAGTTGCTGAGCCTAGCATCGAGCTAGTTCGACCAAAATGCCAAATTCTAAGCAAAAAAACCCCCAGCTAAACACTGGGGGTTTTTAATAACAAAAACCTATGCGTCCGGCTTTTGCTCCGTCTCTACAGTTTCAGCTGGTGCTGCTTCAGGCACTGTGCCCTCTTCAATCTGCGCTTCCTTGATGGATAGCTTGACGCGACCACGATTATCGATTTCTGTAACCTTAACACGAACGTCTTGTCCTTCAGTCAGATAATCAGTCACCTTAGCAACACGTTCCTGAGCGATCTGAGAAATATGAACCAGACCATCAGTACCCGGCATAAAGTTAACAAAGGCACCGAAGTCTACGATACGAACAACTTTGCCGTCATAGATAGTACCCGGCTCAGGATCAGCAACAATAGCTCTGATCGCATCCATTGCAGCATTCAAACTGTCAGTATCTTCTGAATAAATTTTCACTGCACCATCGTCATTAATGTCGATGGTTGAATTGTGCTCTTCACATAGACCACGAATAGTCGCTCCACCCTTACCAATAACATCACGGATCTTATCTGAATCAATTTGCAACATACCCATACGTGGCGCTGTTTCTGCAACTTCATCACGACCAGAACTAAGTACTTTGTTCATCTCTCCAAGAATATAAAGGCGAGCTTCCTTAGCCTGATCAAGAGCAATTTCCATAATCTCTTCAGTGATACCTTCAATTTTGATATCCATCTGCAATGCAGTTATGCCAGCAGCAGTTCCGGCGACTTTAAAGTCCATATCACCAAGATGATCTTCATCACCTAAAATATCAGTCAGCACGGCGAACCCTGCGTCTTCTTTAACTAGACCCATAGCAATACCAGCAACAGGTGCTTTTAAAGGTACACCCGCATCCATTAGTGCCAAACTTGAACCGCACACAGATGCCATAGAGCTAGAGCCGTTAGACTCAGTAATCTCTGACACTACACGAATGGCGTAAGGAAACTCTTCAGGGTTAGGCAATACCGCATTAATGCCACGTCGAGCCAAACGACCATGACCTACTTCCCGACGACTAGTAAAACCGATACGTCCACACTCACCTACTGAATAAGGAGGAAAGTTATAGTGCAGCATGAAAGGATCATCGCGACGACCCTCAAGAGCATCAATCATCTGAGAATCACGAGTAGAACCAAGTGTCGCAGCAACAATCGCCTGAGTCTCGCCACGAGTAAATAGCGACGAACCATGAACTCGGTCAAGGATACCTACCTCAACGTTAATCCCACGAACTGTTTTAGTGTCACGTCCATCAATGCGTGGCTCACCACGAATGATTCGGCCACGAACAATGTTTTTCTCGAGCTTTTTAAACGCGTCTTTTAAATCATCAGCTGAATGGCCATCATCTGAAGCTAATTCAGCTGTCGCACGATCACGAAGAGCATTCACACTAACCACGCGAGCCTGCTTATCAACCACCTGATAGGCAGCGTCCAATTCGGCGCCTACAGTAGCAGTCAATGCCGCCTTTAGATCAGTATTCTCTTCTTCTACTTGCCAATCCCAACGTGGCTTACCGGCTTCAGCAACCAGTTCTTCGATGACACTAATCACTGTCTGCATTTCTTGATGTGCGAACAATACTCCACCCAACATTGTATCTTCAGATAACTCGCTAGCTTCAGATTCAACCATTAGAACTGCGTCTTTAGTACCCGCTACAATCATATCCAGTGAAGATTCAGCAAGCTCACTATAGGTTGGATTGAGCAGATAGCCTTGCTCTTCGGTATATCCTACTCGAGCGCCGCCAATGGGACCATTAAAAGGAATACCCGATATAGAGAGCGCAGCTGAAGTACCAATCATTGCCGCAATATCTGGATCGATATTTTTCTCAGCAGACATTACAGTACAGACAACCTGCACTTCATTCTTAAAGCCGTTTGGGAAAAGAGGACGGATAGGCCGATCAATAAGACGAGAGGTTAACGTTTCTTTCTCATTTGGGCGACCTTCACGCTTAAAGAAACCGCCGGGAATTTTCCCTGCAGCGTAAGCCTTCTCAATATAGTGAACACCCAGCGGGAAAAAATCCATACCCGCCTTAGCTTCTCTTGCACCAACAACAGTGCAAAGCACTGAGGTATTATCGATTGAACATAGAACTGCACCGGTTGCCTGTCGAGCAATCCGACCAGTCTCTAAAGTAACGGTATGATTACCGTATTGAAACTTCTTAATTAAAGGATTCATAATTTTACCTTTGTTTATTTACCTAATGGCGCCTTACTGAGGTTCTGATAGTGCGCTGCTCGGGTTACTTATAACGACCAGAAAATGACAGTCATAAGTAACTCGATCAGCATAGACACAGACATCCTTTTCAGACGATTAAATTATGCGCTCATTAACAGTGCGGCCCCGATTGAAGGAGCCGCACCATGAACACTTATCGTCGTAAACCTAGCTTCTTAATTAGCTGACTATAACGCTCGATATTTTTACTCTTCAAATAATCGAGTAATTTACGACGCTGATTAACCATACGAATTAAACCACGCCGTGAATGGTGATCTTTCTTATGATCGCCAAAATGGCCCTGTAGCTTATTGATATTTACGGTTAGCAATGCAACCTGAACTTCAGGTGAACCTGTATCATTTTCACAGGTAGCATGTTCCGCTACGATTGCTGCTTTTTCTTCTGCACTTAGTGCCATGATGATTTTCTCCAATATGCGAATTAAAAAAATTCAGGCTTGCCCGCGCATATTTACAGACAACCTAACTTGATTTCTGACGCTACTGCGTCAGCCTTAATAAGGTAATAAATTAAATACTACCTAAATTCTTCAATTACTAACTTCAAGAGTCTTACTGCAGAGCTCTAAGCTCCCTCAACCACCAAACGTTTTGGCGCTACCTTGCCATCATCCGTCACTTCACCAACACCCAAAAAGTCCCCGCCTTCGCGAAAGACGCGCACTATATCCCCTTCTTGGCCATTACGAAAGGCCTGTGGCGACATTACTGCCTGTCCTAGCTGGAAATAGCTGGCCACAATTGGTGATAATTCAACCGTCATTCTATCTGCAACAGCAATTTCCATCGGCTTTAGTAGGTGATCTAGCCCACAAGGCTCTATGTTCTTCCTTAGTATCTCCAACTCATCAAGAGTTACCGTCTGATCATCGGCAAATGGTCCAGCAATATGTCGGTGTAGCGCGCTAACGTGAGCCCCACAGCCCAACAGCTCTCCCAAATCTTCCGCCAAACTTCGAACATAGGTTCCCTTACTAACATGTACTTCTACATCAATTTGAGCTATTTTTCCGGGTCGAAAGGCGAGTATTTTATAGCTGAAAACGTTTATTGCCCTAGCTTCTCGCTCCACCACAATACCCTGCCGGGCAAGTTTATAAAGCGGCTGCCCATTATGCTTTAACGCCGAATACATAGAGGGTATTTGCTTAATTTCTCCCCTAAACGCCTCAACCCCTTTTTCGATTTTCTTAAGAGTGATCAACGAGGCGTCCTGCTCTCCGCGAATCGCACCATCAGAGTCACCTGTTTCGGTACTGACGCCCAAGGTGAAAGTACTTAGATAATGCTTATCTGAATCTAACAGAAACTGACTAAACTTCGTCGCCTCTCCCAAGCAAATGGGTAGAACACCCGTCGCCAAAGGATCAAGACTGCCAGTATGCCCAGCCTTATTTGCGTCAAATAAATTTTTTACTCTTTGCAGAGCTTGGTTTGAGGATAATCCCAGAGGTTTATTCAGTAAAAATATACCATTGATCGATCGACCACGATTACGCCGACGAGACAAGCTTACTTACCCTCTGGCTCTGCATCAGGTTGCGTTGATATAGCATAATCAATCAATGCAGATAGATGCTGCCCGCGGCGACCACTTTCATCGAACAAAAAAGTGAGTTTGGGCGTGATGCGTAACTTTATACTGCCAGCAAGCAATTTACGCAAATAACCTGACGCACCATTTAATGCCCCCATGGCCTCGTCTATTTCTTTTTGGGAATGATCGCCTACAAAGGTGACATGAATCTTGGCGTACGCTAAATCTCGACTAACATCAACATCAGTAACGCTGACCATGCCCACTCGCGGATCACGAACTTCATCTCGAATCAATACCGCCAACTCTTGTTGGACGGCGTCTGAAACACGTTCTGCTCGGGTAAATTCTCTTGGCATAGCAGTCTTTAATTACACCTGATTGAATGTCGTTTGCAAAGCATCACTTAAAGAGAGCGCTTCACTTGAGTAACGTCGTATACCTCAATGAGATCGCCAGCCTTAACATCATTGTAGTCCTTGACTCCAACACCACACTCCATACCGTTACGGACTTCAGTAGCTTCATCTTTAAATCGACGCAAGGATTCCAACTCACCTTGATAGATGACCACATCATCGCGTAGAACACGTATTGGTTTGCTTCGGAACACTGTACCTTCAATAACCATACAACCAGCAATAGCGCCAAACTTAGGCGAGCGGAAAACATCGCGAACCTCAGCTATGCCTACAATCTCTTCACGAGTCTCTGGTGCTAACATGCCTGAAAGGGCTAACTTTACCTCGTCTAGAAGGTTATAAATAATACTGTAATAGCGCACTTCCACTTCTTCTTTTTCTGCCAGCCCTCTTGCAGCGCCACCAGCTCTTACGTTGAAGCCTAAAACGATGGCCCCCGTTGTAATCGCGAGATTAATATCCGATTCGGTGATACCACCTACACCCGACGCTACAATATCAACAGCTACTTCATCTGTGGCAAAATCGTTCAGTGCACTATTAATCGCTTCCAAAGATCCACGAACATCAGTTTTTACAATGAGATTTAACTTGCTTACTTGATCAGCGCCCATATCCGTAAACATATTTTCTAGTTTAGCGGCCTGCTGCCTAGACATACGGTCATGGCGAGACTTAGTCACCCGCAAATCGGCAATTTCTTTCGCTTTGCGCTCATCTTCAACGACAAAAAACTCATCACCCGCGTTAGGGGCCTCATCCAAACCTAATATCTCAACAGGTATCGACGGACCAGCATCACGGATCGGCTTTTTCATTTCATCAGTCATCGCTCGAATCTTACCAACGCTCTCACCGGCCAAGATAAAGTCACCCTTACGCAAAGTGCCTTGCTGAACCAGCGCTGTTGCGACAACACCTTTGCCTTTGTCCACCCGAGCTTCAACAATCACACCACGAGCTGGTACGTCGACAGGTGCTGTTAACTCAAGTAACTCCGCTTGCAGAAGCACCGCTTCAAGTAATTCTTCAATGCCGTCACCAGTCTCTGCAGAGACTTTAATAAACTGAGTATCGCCGCCCCACTCTTCAGGGATAACATCTTTGGCACCCAATTCACTAGTAACCCTCTCTGGATCAGCGCCTTCTTTATCCATTTTATTAATGGCAACCACTAGAGGTACTCCAGCAGCACGCGCATGTTGGATAGCTTCTTCAGTTTGCGGCATAACACCATCATCAGCGGCAACCACCAAAATAACCACATCAGTGGCCTGCGCCCCTCGAGCTCGCATTGCTGTAAAGGCTGCGTGACCTGGAGTGTCTAAGAAAGTCACCATCCCTTTAGGTGTATTAACATGGTAGGCACCAATATGCTGCGTAATACCGCCCGCTTCGCCGGAGGCTACATGGGTTTTTTTAATACGATCTAGTAATGATGTTTTACCATGATCAACATGACCCATCACGGTAACGATAGGCGCTCTCGGCTCAGCATTAGTTTGACTCTCAACGACATTAAACTGTTTGTTTAATTCGTCTTCGACGGTATCTTCAACGGCAGCAATCGGACGATGACCCAGCTCTTCGACAACCAGAAAGGCCGTCTCCTGGTCAATCACCTGTTCCATATCAGCCATAACACCTAATTTCATCAATTCCTTAATAACTAACCTCGCCTTAATCGACATTTTCAGCGCAAGATCAGAGACCGTTAATTCCTCTGGAACTACAACGTCCAGAATCTTTTTGTCAACAGGCCTTTTAAACGTATGCTTGTTATCTATTTTTAACACCGCGGCTGTTGTTCTAAGACGACTCCCTCTTTTCTTATCGTCGCCACCGTCATCTAGCTGCAAACGACCTTTCTTTTTACCTGGCTTACCAAGAGGTTTTTTCGCTTTTTTAGCTAATTTATCTTCATCGTCGTCTATCGGCTTACCATGCCTGCGCGCCTTGTCTTGAACAGGTTCAGAGGCTGGTGTAGCAACATGCTTAGTTGTTTTCCCAGCTTTTTTCGCCTCATCACTTTCAAGAGCTGACGCCGCTTCTGTAGCTTTGCGGGCCTCATCGTCAAGCTTTCCTTTAGCCGCTTGCTCTACAGCAACTAGGGCATCGCTTTCAATTTTACGTCGATTAGTAATGGCAGCAAGACGCTTCTCTTCAACATCATCTGTTCCAGAGCCCTTCTTCACTGTTGGCTCTTCTACTGCTGCCTGTGCAGCAGCAGCTTCTGCTTCTGCTGCTTCTCTCGCTTTGACTTCGAGCTCTATATCTGCCTGTGCCTGCAATTCTTCATCGCTGCGTTTAATATAGGTCCGCTTTTTACGCACTTCGATGTTGACCGTCTTGCGATTTGCGGATCTCAGCGTACTAACAGTTTTACGGCGCAAAGTGATCTTCTTAGGCTCACCTGTATTTTCGCCATGAAGCCCTTTCAAGTAAACCAATAAGGTCTGCTTTTCTTCATCAGAGACATTAGCATCTGCAGAACTATGGTTAAGTCCCGCCTCTTTCATTTGCATAAGCAAACGATCGACAGATGCGCCCACTGTTTTTGCTAATTCAGTTACTGTAACTTCAGCCATCAGTTATCCTCTATTACCGCCGGATTAATTACTCACCTTGCTCTTCAGCAAACCAAGGTGCACGTGCAGTCATAATTAATGCTGCGGCTTTTTCTTCGTCCATATCTTCAACATCCATAAGCTCGTCAACAGCTTGCTCAGCGAGATCTTCCATGGTGATAATATTTTTTGCCGCTAATTTATAGGCTAATGCTTTATCCATGCCTTCCATTTCCAACAAATCATCTGCTGGTTCAGAGTTCGACAACTCTTCTTCACTGGTCAGAGCTCTAGTCAGTAAAGCGTCTTTTGCTCTAGCACGGAGTTCTTCTGCAATATCTTCATCAAAACCTTCAATAGCGCTCATCTCTTCGAGGGGTACATAGGCCACCTCTTCAACACTAGTAAAGCCTTCCTCGACCAACACCACCGCAACGTCTTCGTCAACATCCAGTGCCTTCATTAAGCTTTCAATAAAGTTTGATGATTCAGCCTCTTGCTTTTCTAACGCGTCTTCAACAGTCATTACGTTAATGGCCCAACCAGTCAACTCAGAGGCAAGGCGAACATTTTGACCGCCCTTCCCAATAGCCTGAGCTAAGTTATCAGCTTGCACCGCAACATCCATAGAATGAGTGTCTTCATCAACAATCAATGACTCAACTTCTGCTGGCGCCATTGCGTTAATCACTAACTGTGCAGGATTATCATCCCACAAGATAATATCAACTCGCTCATCATCTAAGTCATTTGAAACCGCCTGGACCCGAGCTCCACGCATGCCGACGCAAGCGCCAACTGGATCAATCCGCGCATCCTTGCTTTTAACAGCAATCTTAGCGCGCTGACCGGGATCCCGAGCCGCACCCTTGATTTCGATAATTCCTTCTGAAATTTCAGGCACTTCAATTTCAAATAATTTAACTAACATTTCAGGTGTAGCGCGAGACACTAAAAGCTGCGGACCACGAGTCTCTTCTCTAATACCCAGCAAAATAACTCGAGTTCGGTCATTAATACGAAATATTTCTCGTCCAACAAGCTCTTCACGAGGCAGCATACCTTCGGCATTCTCACCGAAATCTACCACAATATGATCTCGTGTTACCTTTTTAACAGTTCCGTTAAATAGCTCACCAACACGATGCTTAAATCGATTGACAACCAACTCACGTTCAGCATCCTTTACACGCTGAACAATAACTTGCTTAGCCGTTTGTGCCGCTATACGACCAAACACAATATTCTCAACGCTTTCTTCGAACGTATCACCTACTTTCAAAGTCGGATCTTTTTCGATCGCCTCTTCAGTCGTAAACTGAGTACCAAGTTCAGCCATAACATCGTCTGCAACAACGTCCCACCAACGGAAAGAATCATAATCGCCTGTCTCTCTATCGATCACTACGCGAATATTAGCACCCTCTTCGTAGCGTTTTTTTGTTGCTGTTGCCAATGCCTGCTCAATCGCTTCAAAAATTATCTCTTGGTCCACACCCTTTTCATTGGATACGGCCTCTGCAACCATTAAAATTTCTTTACTCATTTAATAAACTCCACATGCCTCAAAATCGAGGAACCACGTTAGCCTTTTCTATCGCTTCAACCGGAAACAGAAATTCATGATCTGTCACCACCATAATAATTTCATCGCCATCAACTGCAGTTAAACGGCCCTTAAAGTTGCGCCTACCCTCGTATGGGAATCGCAATTTAAGTGAAATATCCTCACCAACAAACTTTTGGTAATGTCCGATCTCGTATAACGGACGATCCATACCTGGAGAAGATACCTCTAAAATATATTCACCATTAATAACATCTTCAACATCAAGTATACTGCTGCATTGACGACTGACTTTCTCGCAATCTTCGATACCGATTAAGTCATCTTGTCGATCAATGAAAATTCTTAACAATTTAGTCTTAGCACCAGATTGCAACTCAACACCCCAAAGCTGACATCCCAAGGCCTCAATCACAGGCTGCAGTAACTCTTTTATCTTAACGTCGGCCACAGCCATCGCACTCTCCTGACAAACAAAAAATGGGCCGTGGCCCATTTATCTTATGCTAAAGAAAAGCCCCAATATGGGGCTCCTCGATTTGCGTCAGACCTGACGCGGATGTTCAGCGTAGAAAATGTCATGCTTAACAAGCGAGACCCCTTTTTCTACTGACGTAATGCAAGCATAGACAATAAATCATGAAATGCACACTACTTGTGGTGTCAATTTAATAAAAAATTGGTAGCGGGAGCTGGATTTGAACCAACGACCTTCGGGTTATGAGCCCGACGAGCTACCAGACTGCTCCATCCCGCACCGACACCGTGGTTTAAACATAAAACCACCCTCCTTAAGAGGTCGAGCATTATAGGTAGGCACTGCAGTGAGGTCAACAAACCATTATTAATAATAGTACTTTTTATTTCTCTTCAAATGAGACTCTTCCTTCTTATAGCCCCATCACTAAGATTCTTTGAGGTGTTTAACGATTAAATCATAGGCTCCTTGGATTTCTTGAGTCTTCTGAGTCGCTAGACTAACCATATCTTCAGGCATTCCTTGACCAATTAATTTATCGGGATGATTCTGGCTAATTAGCGTTCGATAAGCCTTTTTAACCTCCCCCATTGAGCTTTTATCTGAGACACCTAGCGCCTGATAGGCATCGGCTAACTGATTTCGTGATGGTCGACTTTGACCGCCTGCGCCAGACCCTGCGCCCCCAAACTGAGACTGAGCTTTGATCATCTGGATAAATTGATTAAATAATGCCGAAGAGAATCCTAAATGACTTGCCACTTTCCGCAGCACATCCTGCTCACCTGAGTGTAAATCACCATCTGCCATAGCTAAAGATATGAGACAGTTCAGAAGTTGTTGTTTTAGATTATTGTTTCTGCCACAGACGTCCATAAACCGTTGCATGGCATCGTCTGCCGAAAAATTCGTACCGGATCCTTCTTTAAATAAGTCAATGGCCCGACGCCTAGCAACCGCGTCTAAATTCATTTTAACCATTAGGCTTTCCGCTTGAGAGACCTCAACAGTTGAAACGCGACCGTCAGCTTTAGCAACATGACCCAACAAGCTGAATACCGTTTCAAAAAAAACAGTACGAATGCGGGCCTGATCGGCCGCAGAAACCGGACGAGCAAAACCTCCCGCCCCACGATCAAATTGATGGCCGACATATAGCCCCAATACTGCACCAAAAGGTCCCGCCACCATAAACCCAAGACTACCGGCAATTAGTTTCCCTAACATCATCGAAATATCCTAAAAAGCGTTTTACCTGAAATACTATTGTAAATAGTTCTCAGTCAATTGCATTCAATATAAGTAGGAAATTTTAGGCTGGATCACTAGGTACACTTTGCTCTAGAAATTTGAATTCTACTAATGCGGGTATGACAGAAATAGTCTGCTTATTTAATCACTCGGCCAGGGTTTAAAATTCCTTTGGGATCCATCGCGGACTTGAGTGTTTTCATGAGGGTAATTTCACTTTCAGAGCGAGACTGCGATAAATAATCTCGTTTCAACACGCCTATCCCATGCTCTGCGGTAATAGCGCCAGAATACTCTCCTATCATGAGCATAATGTCATGATTAATTTTAAATTTATCTTCTTCAAATCCGGTGTAGGCAACGGCATGCATATTGTTATCGCCAATATGCCCAAACAACAATAAACTAATATTAGGGTACTTAGCGACCAAGCGCTCCTTTAAGTCCTTAGCAAAAATACCAATTTCGCTAATTGGCAGACTAACATCCTGATTTGATACGGGACCCAAAACCTGAAGAAGCTCGCCTATACCATCACGTATTTGCCAAAAAATGGCCGCGTCTTGATGTGATTTTGCAATCACTGCATTTGTAATTACTCCTGACTCCAGCTGCTCAAAGAGAGCCGATTCAAAACGCTCTGATCCCAATTCAGCATCATTGTCTTTATATTCGACCAACAGGTAAAAGGGAAATGCACCCTCTAATGGGTCAGTCAAGCTAGCAATTGTTTCCAGCACCTTGTTGTAATAGTTGTCCCACATTAACTCAAAACCAGTAAGTCCTGATCCAAGACTTCGCTTTAGCTCAACAAGCAATTGAGTTGCAGATTCATAACTATTAAGCCCACAGAGTGCCGTATGGGAACTGCCTGCTTTGGGCTGCAACTGAAGAACAACCCGTGTCACTATACCTAGGGTCCCTTCAGAACCGATAAATAAATGCTTGAGGTCATAACCGGAGTTATTCTTAATCATTTTATTAGTTGCGTCGATCACTGTGCCATCAGCCAGAACAGCTTCTAGGCCTAATACCAAAGATCTTGTCATGCCATAACGAATGACTTCCGTCCCACCTGCATTAGTCGAAACATTGCCACCTATCTGACAACTACCACGAGCCCCCAAATCTAAGGGCAAAAACAAATCATGCTCGGCAGCAGCTTCTTGCAGAACCTGTAAAGGGGTTCCGGCAAGAGCAGTTAAGGTCATACCAATGGGATCTATCTCTTCAATACCCTGCATTCTCTCAAGAGAAATGGCAAGCTCTCCATCGAAGGGTGTGGCGCCTCCGGCCAAGCCCGTTAACCCGCCTTGAACAACCACAGGCTGATCATGCTGATGGCACAGGACCATAACTTTGGATAACTGGTCAGTAGTATTTGGCTTAACTAATGCCGCTGGAGCGCGCGGCTCTGCGCCACTCCAATCAGCATAGTATTTTTCACTAATGTCATCGCCTAAAAAAAGGTGGGATGTACCAAGAAGGGCAGAAAGTTCATCAATTAAAGCACGCATTCAAGTCTCATCACCAACTCATTAAAAAGCTGGCACGATCTATAACCGTCGCCAGTTACCATTTATCATTAAAGGTTTGTAATCTATCAAAAGCGTCACCGATAAGCACGCCTAATTCACGCTCCTCACCTTCTTTAACATTAACAGCTGGGCGGCCATGGGCGAAACGATAATTACAAATAAGTGCCACATCACCCACTTTCCACTCAATCGGAATACCATAGTCATCATAGACATCAAGGAATTGCTGCTTTTCGTCGTAGGTCATTTCAGAACCATCACCAAACGTCATCTTCAATGGACGCTCACCGACCGGCAGATGTTGAACCAGAGGCCAAGTATCAAACCAAGCACTATCATCCGCCATACTACTATAGAGCAAATTTTTATCTAATTGAGGGAAATACTCAAAAGCTGAAACGGTATAACGCGTTTTTAGTAATCCGTTATGCCCCCACTCAGCATCTAAGCCACGCTTACGCGCTTCTGCTATAGCCTCATCAGGGTCTTCCGTCATCATCGACTGCTGCCAATGGTTGTAAACACCAATTTCAGGAACGCCCACAAACTCCCTGCGGTCAGTCAGGTTACGGTGATAACAAATACCAAGATCTTTTAGTTTTTGACCAAAGGGTGTTGCCAATATCGCGTTTGTAGCCTGAATATTATCTGAAACAAACGTATAGCCACCTTCGCTAGGCATTTTATGACACAAAAATCCTAACATCGTCGTGCTAGACCCTATATATGCCATTTCATGATGGTAATGCAACCAAGCCTCAAGAGGAGCGCCCACTTCGTAAACATTAGCCTCTAAACTTTTTCGCGGATTAGCCCCACCCTCATAGTCACGTTGGGTTTTAATCACTTGGGTAGCTATCAACCGCATTGACTGAAGCTTATCCAGGCCTGTGTTAATGACATGGACAAGACCAACATTGTTAAAGGTTTTCTGCATCCGTTCAGCCAACGCTTTACTCGGCTGAAGTGGCGCGCCGTTCACGCGGAATTCATGGCCGTCAATCGTGAATGATTTGGGTGGTAATGCAGGCGTTCCTGTCCACCATTTTGGCTCAGCCAAGTTTGGTAAAGGCGCGAAGTCTGCGTTTAAAAGTGCACTGTTCATATGTCTAGATGTTTAGATGGCTAAATGAACCGCTATTCTAATACCAAAAGTCGCTTTGGACAAGTAAATAAACAGATAAAATACGCGTAATATCAAAAATATAGGCGCTTAATAAACGTGGGAGTGAAACGTCAGCATTGAGAAATTAGATATACACGCTAATATATAGCCATTCAAGCCTACGTATCGCTCGAAAAAAGGTATTTTATATAGGCCGATGGGTTCCACAAAAATAACCTGTAAAAGATATCATATGGAATTATTCTAATCATGCGCCGCTTCTATTTAGACCCGATATTTTATCTCATGCTGCTGTGCCCTGTTCCAGTATGGATTTTTTTATATTTTCAAACTGGGTTCTTGGACAGTATCGAAATCAAGATTTTCTTAACGCTAGTGTTGGTCTACCCAATATTAGAAGAAATTATCTTTAGGGGGTTCTTGCACCCGATCCTGGCAAAACATTTAAATCATAGTTGGTCTGTGATTACCTTGGCTAACCTCTTAACTAGCCTAGTATTTGCTTTAACGCACCTTATCAACCACCCTCCGATCTGGGCTGTGGCAACCTTTATCCCTTCTCTCGCGTATGGCTATAGTCTAGAAAGAGCAAAACATATTAGTGCGCCAATCATTCTCCACTGTACCTACAATGCCGGCTACTTTTTGTATTTCTGGTGACATAGAGTTCGAATCTTTCAGTAAATCGAAGAAGAGCACTTCACTGGTCTTGATCCCATAGATGACTTTCTATTTAATGGTCAATCGGCGGTAAAGAAACAGTAAGGATTTCAAACGGCACTATGAGTCAGCCCAAAGTAATCGTGCAAGTGTCAGCTATGCTTTCTAAGCAAGCTTAAACTTTTCATATTTACAATGGCGCTTTTTGTAGTCGCCTCACTCAACACCCAATACAGGAATATAAGAACCATGAGCGTGAAGGAGAAAAAACTATCCGATAAGTGGTTTGATCAATGGACTCAAACCGAGTCCTATTTGGCATCCGACGGCCACATAAATCGCATTCCACTGCGTCTAGCTAGTACTAATGTGGTCGTCTATGGCAGCGCAAGTTTATCTGAGGTGCTTAAAGAATTTGAGCATGAAGATCACCGCCCAGTAACCGTTGGAGGTCATGTCCCCGTGCAGTTATGGTGCAACAACTTTATTGATACCGATTGTGGCCCAAGCGATCGGATTAACCCGTATGTGGAGATTTGGTATTCGTTTCCAGTGACAGCTAAATCAGCACCACTAGATCTTCCATATGAGAGCCCATTCTCTTTTAACGTAAGTGCTCCAGATACATTAACGTGGTGCCATCGCGTTCTCTGTGGGCCAGCCAAAGACGGTTATGCTCTAGGCGCCCTTGCAGCAATTGCTGGTGGTCGCGAAGTATGGGGCTTCCCAAAACACCCCGGTTTAGCCGATCTAAGCTTTGAGTATCCAGATGCCGAAACTGTCGTGTTCGAAGGCTCACATCAGGGTCAAAAAGTAATCTCTCTTCGCGTTAAACGCCCTGAGAATAGCGGAGGGCATGTTGTTGTCGACTTAGATCTGCTATCCCCGCAAGGCTCTTGTATCACTCCGAGACAAAACGCAGTAAAGGCAAGCTTTGTCTCCAAACAGACGCGTTATAACCAAGCTTTTGCCGCGACCATGTATTTTTCGCCCTGGGACGAAGCCACCGATTCATTAACTATCTACGATAATGAAGCTTACTTTGGGGGGCTGCTTAAGAGCTGGGCATTCAAGCCAGTATTGAAGATGCATTGTTCAGATCTGAGAGTAGCAGCATTTAAACCTGCCGGATGGGATTCAAGCTTCAAAGGTTAGTATCCTCTGACGTCTGTAACACATTTAAAAGGTAAAATAATTAAATTCAGTGGTGCGGATGGGGGGACTTGAACCCCCACGACCTAAGTCACCAGCCCCTCAAGCTGACGCGTCTACCAATTCCGCCACATCCGCATTACTAAATTTAATCTTTCTATTTTTGTAAGTTATCTTGCTAATATTGAGGTTAATTAGCTCACTTAATTTGCAGACTCTAAAGCCCTTCAAGACAATGTATTTAACCATTATCTCACCTGGGCTTAACTACAATTTATAGATTTACTGAGGAATTTCAGAATCATTCATACCAGTATCTGGTCTTACGGCATCCAAACTAGGAAGTTCAGTTTCTGGAGCTTCCTGCAATGGGACTGATTGCAGTTCAGGTAGAAAATCGTCTTCAATAACAACTTTGTTTTTTGCTATCAACGCCAAACTAACGCTAGTTACAAAAAATACAGTCGCTAAGACAGCTGTCATTTTACTGAAAAAATTCCAGCTACCACCACTACCAAAAACGGTTTGAGAAGCACCAGAACCAAATGATGCCCCCGCTTCTGCGCCCTTACCTTGTTGAATTAAAATCAGCCCTATTAGCGCCACTGCAATTAAGAAGTGAAAAAATAAAATATATTGTTCCATTAGATCTGCCGTACCCTTATGTCATTAACTGTGCAATTTTTAAAAACTCATCAGCCTCTAATGAGGCGCCACCAACCAACCCACCATCTATATCGGGTTGCGCAAACAACTCTGCCGCATTACTTGCTTTTACGCTACCACCATAGAGCAGTGAAGTACTTACGCCACCAGGACCCAATAGCTCTCTAATGGTTCTATGGACTAATTGAGCCTGCTCTGGACTAGCCACTTCACCCGTACCTATTGCCCAAACGGGTTCATAGGCTACAACTCCACGGCAAATATTCTTTAAACCTACTTTTTCTCTTACTGTATTAATCTGCTCGGCAATCACCTCTAGGGTGAAACCCTGCTGCCTTTGTTGCAGTGTCTCTCCAACGCAAAGAATAGGCACTAAACCCGATCTCTGCGCAATTTCAAATTTGTCTGCCACCGTACCATCAACTTCGCCGAACAATGTCCGTCTTTCTGAATGACCGACGAGCGTGTAGGTACAACCAGCCTCTTTCAGCATATCAGCTGAAACTTCTCCAGTGAATGCGCCGGATTCATGCTCAGACATATTCTGGGCACCCAAGGCTATTGAGCTTCCCGATAATTCTAAGGCAACCAACCCTACGTGCAAAATTGGAGGGAAAATAGCTAGCTGTACTGCCGTACAACTGTACTCATTTTCAACCAACTGCCTCGCTAATGCCGCCGCTTCCACTGCAGTGCCATGCATCTTCCAATTGCCCGCTATGAGCGGTTTAGCCATCTCGGTACATCCTTTTTGAGGTGCCTTGCAAAAGGGCGCAAAGCCTACCCGACAAACGATTATTTTACAACTGAGAAAAAGTCTTTTCCTCTACTATATATTAGCCGACTTGCTGCTCCACGATTTTTGCTATCGCTTCCACCTGCCGTCTAACCAAGTCTTGATCTTCTCCTTCTACCATAACTCGAATCAAAGGCTCTGTCCCCGATGGCCGCAACAACACGCGGCCTCGGTCGCCCAACTCCTTCTCAGCCGCAGCTACTGCCAAATTAATGGCTTTGTTATCGTCAATAGTGACCTTCTCCGACAGCCGCACATTAATCATAGTCTGGGGAAATTTTTGCATTCCCGCCTTAAGCTCTGAAAGAGGTATGCCGCTCTCACGCAAGGCAAGAATCACTTGAAGCGCACTCACAAGGCCATCACCAGTGGTATTGAGGTCGCTACAAAGAATATGGCCTGAGGCCTCACCGCCTAAGATCCAACCATTTTCTTTTAAAGCTTCGACAACGTAACGATCACCCACTTTGGTGCGCTGAAAAGGAATACCTAGGTCTCGCAATGCAATCTCTAACCCAAGGTTGCTCATTTGGGTTCCAGCCACTCCATTGCAACCCTGGCCGGTCTGTTGACGATATCGCGCAATAATATAAACAATCTCATCACCATCGACGATTTCACCATTAGCGTCAACTAGCAAAACCCTATCGCCATCTCCATCCAATGCGATGCCAATATCTGCCTTTTCCTCAACCACCCTGGCGCGAACTGCATCCATATGAGTTGATCCGCATTGCTCATTAATATTGAACCCATTTGGCGTATTAGCCATGGTAATTACCTGAGCTCCAAGCTCTTTAAATACCTTAGGCGCCGCGTTATAGGTTGCGCCATTGGCGCAATCTAGTACTATTTTCAACCCAGCCAAACTATACCCTGCTGGCAACGATCCCTTGCAAAACTCCACATAACGACCAGTAGCATCATCAATTCGGCGTGCTTTACCAAGACTGAAGGAGCCGTTAGTCACTAACGGCTGGTCCATCAAGGATTCAATTTCTAATTCTATTTCATCCGGCAACTTGTAGCCGTCGGCGGAAAAAAACTTTATTCCGTTGTCCCCTACCGGATTATGGGATGCACTAATAACAATGCCTGCAGATGCTCGAAATGCGCGTGTTAAGTAGGCAATTGCGGGGGTCGGCATTGGTCCAAGCATATCGACATTAACGCCTGCAGCAATCAAACCCGCCTCAAGAGCAGACTCGAACATATAACCGGATACGCGAGTGTCTTTCCCGATCAACACTCGATTTTTAACCTTTGTGTGCCGAGTTAAAACCTTGCCGGCTGCCCAACCAAGTTTAAGCATAAAATCTGCAGTAATCGGATGCTCACCAACCGTGCCTCGAATACCATCTGTACCAAAATATTTTTTGCCCATGGTTTAGTCTTCTTCCTTAATCGTTATAGCGCGCCATATATCGATGGCTTGCCTAGTTTCAAGTACATCATGTACTCGCAAAATCGTCGCACCACGCTGAGCCGCCAACACCGCCATCATCACACTGCCAATTACGCGCTGGTCAGTCTGCTCTATTCCCAGTATCTGTCCAATCATTGCTTTTCGCGATACCCCCACTAATACCGGATGACCACTAGCAACAAACTGATCAATTGCGTTAAACAAAGTGAGATTATGAGCCAAGCTCTTGCCAAATCCAAATCCGGGATCAAGCACTATTTGCTCTGCCGGTATACCAGCCTTTATACAATCCTGTTTGCGAGTCATCAAAAAAGCAAGAACTTGAGCCGCTACGTCTTGGTAAACCGGTTCAATTTGCATGGTCTGCGGTTGATTCTGCATGTGCATCAAGCAGACAGGCAACCCAGATTGGGCGGCGGCTTCTAATGCGCCATCACGAGTCAAGGCGCGCACATCGTTAATTAGGTGAGCTCCTTTAACTGACGCTTCTCTAATCACTATAGCTGTGCTGGTATCTACTGACACTAATGCATCAAAACGGTCTAAGACTAACTCAAGTATTGGCAGGACACGTTCAAGTTCTTGTTGCTCTGGTACTTCTGCCGCCCCTGGTCGCGTTGATTCTCCACCCAAATCAATGATATCGGCGCCATTATTCAACATCTTTTCAATCGCAGCCAGCGTTTTACTCTGGTTTAGCCTATTACCTGCATAAAGTTGGCCGCCATCAGAAAAAGAGTCAGGTGTCAGATTAACAATACCCATGATCGCCGGGTACGACAGGTCCAGCACCTTATCTCTGCACCGCAATCTCAAGTCCGGCAAATGTGCTTCCTCTTAAAACAAAAAACCCTGAGACCAAAAAGAACGCTCAGGGTTTCTACTAATCCATTATAATTAAGCGTCCTCAACAGGCCCGCCAATAGGAGACTCTTTCTCGGCTGAACTCTTTGCCCCATCCTCAGTATTACCATCGGAATGATTATCAGAGTCCTTTTTATCCCAATCTCGTGGACGACGAACTTGTCGACGATTCATGAGATCATCCACCTGATCAGCATCGATAGTTTCATATTCCATCAACGCATCTTTCATCGCCTCAAGGACATCGCGATGCTCTTCAAGCAATTTTGTAGCTTTGGTATAAGCCTCGGTCAATATTAGCTTGACCTCCTGGTCGATCTCTCGAGAGGTATCCTCAGAATAATGAGCATTTCCACTGCCGGGTACCTGGGAGTCGTCTTCACCATATAAAATCGGACCCATTTTTTCATTAAGACCCCATTTAGTAACCATATTGCGCGCCATTTGAGTGGCTCGCTCTATATCATTCGATGCGCCAGTAGTAACACCGTCAAAGCCGCCGATCAGTTCCTCTGCAATACGACCACCAAACAAACTGCAAAGTTGACTAAAGAGTTGCCGTCGATTCATGCTGTAACGATCTTCTTCCGGCAAGTACTGGGTGACCCCTAGAGCACGACCTCGAGGGATAATAGTAACCTTGTGCACCGGATCATGCTCTGGCACCAGCCGCCCAATAATGGCGTGTCCCGCTTCATGATAAGCCGTATTGGTTTTTTCTTTCTCAGACATCACCATGGAACGACGTTCAGCACCCATCATGATCTTATCTCGTGCTTTTTCAAATTCTTCCATAGTCACCACGCGACGATTACCTCGCGCTGAAAATAAGGCTGCCTCATTGACCAAATTGGCTAAATCAGCACCAGAGAACCCAGGCGTCCCACGCGCTAAAATTGATAAATCTACAGTGTCTTCAAGAGGTACCTTGCGAGCATGAACTTTAAGAATTTGCTCACGACCACGAATATCAGGCAAGCTGACATAAACTTGCCGATCAAATCGGCCAGGCCGCAATAGCGCCTTATCCAAAACATCAGGTCGGTTAGTAGCAGCTATAACGATAACGCCCTCGTTACCTTCAAAACCGTCCATCTCAACCAGCAGCTGGTTTAATGTTTGCTCTCGCTCGTCATTACCACCACCATGGCCACCGCCACGATGACGGCCTACAGCATCAATCTCATCGATAAAAATAATACAAGGCGCTTGTTTCTTTGCTTGCTCAAACATATCACGAACTCGCGAAGCACCTACGCCGACAAACATTTCGACAAAATCTGAGCCAGAGATAGAAAAGAATGGCACCTTAGCCTCGCCTGAAATGGCCTTAGCAAGCAACGTTTTACCTGTGCCTGGAGGACCAACCATCAGCACACCCTTCGGAATGCGACCGCCAAGACGTTGGAATTTACTCGGCTCACTTAAAAATTCAACCAACTCAGCGACATCTTCTTTTGCTTCATCAACACCTGCAACGTCAGCAAATGTGGTGTTAATCTGATCGCCCGTCAACAACTTAGCTTTACTTTTGCCAAAGCTCATTGGGCCACCTTTACCGCCACCACCCTGCATTTGGCGCATGAAAAACACGAAGATGCCTAAAATTAATAGAATAGGGAAAGCTGCGACAAATAATTGAGAAATCAGGCTTGGTTCTTCTCGTTCCTTGCCTGCCACTTTGACATTGTGATTAACGAGGTCATCCATTAATTTTGGGTCTTGAATATTTGGGCGGATTGATTTGAATTTCGATCCGTCATTTCGCTCACCGTAAATAATTAGGTCCGCGATCACAACCTCACTAACACGATCATTTCTGACCTCACTAACAAAGGCCGAGTAATCGATACTGTTATCTTCAGGCTTCGGTGAAAAGCTATTAAATACAGACATTAATATGGCTGCTAAAATCAACCATACAATTAAATTTTTTGCCAGATCGTTCAAGTTCTGTTCCTCATATTTTAGCTTTTAAGCCTTTGGCGACCAGATATACTTCCCTAGATCGAGATCTCGAAGCATCTGGTTTGATAATAGACACTCCATTAAACAATGTTCTAACTTGTTGCACAAATGGATCAAACCCTTGTCCCTGAAAAAGCTTGGCGATAAACACACCATTTTTCGATAAAACGCGATTAGCCAGATCTACGCCTAATTCAGCCAGATAAATCATCGCTGGCTGATCAACTGCTTTGTTACCACTTAAATTGGGGGCTATATCCGAAATTACAAGGTCTACCGCTCGGCTTCCAATTAAATCTATCAGCTGTGTAAAAATCGCATCCTCGGTAAAATCACCCTGAATAAAGTCCACGCCAGCAATCGGGTCCATCGGCAGTATATCCAGAGCATGTACTCTGCCGTCGTGGCCGACTAACCGAGACGCCACCTGAGACCAGCCCCCCGGAGCAGAACCTAGATCTACGACGGTCATGCCGGATCGGATTAGACGATCTTTCTCAACGATCTCCAGCAACTTATAACTAGCGCGAGACCGATAACCATCACGCTGAGATTGCTTCACATAAGGGTCGTTAACATGTTGTTTTATCCAACTACGATTTTTAGATTTCACGATGGTCTAATCTCCGCTAAAATAGCGACCTTAAAAATTGAGCATTATATTATGACAAGTTCCGCTGCAGAAAAAAAACATTTACGTCGCTTAGGTCACAATCTTAAACCAATAGTGACCATCGCGAGTAAAGGACTAACAGAAAATGTCGGTGCGGAGATTGATCGTGCTCTAAATGATCACGAACTGATCAAGATTAAACTATCTGTGGGTGACCGAGCCGCTAAAAAGTTACTGTGCGATGAAATCTGTACGTCTTATAGCGCTCAGTTAGTGCAATCTATCGGGCATATCTTGCTTATCTTCAAAAAATCAAAAAACCCAAATCCAAAATTATCCAATTTACTCCGTCAGTAGGTTGAATGTTTTCAGCAAAAAGGATCTTTCTCTGGTGCCTGGTTGTGACATAATTGGCGAATTAGCTAAGAGGTATGCGTGAAGGACACCAAAAACAAAAAGCTTTTCATCGAATACATCGCTAAGCCAGTGTTACTTGGCTTGCTTGTGGCAGCTATTCTTGTTTTAGCTTTCCCTCAATTTCGACCACAAACGGATGATGACGTCACTGACTTGATGACACTTAGTCAATCAAACCTTGGTGCGGATTGGATCGGTCCTGTTTCCTACGCAAACGCAGTCTCTCGAGCCGCTCCGTCTGTGGTTAATATTTATACTCTTCAAGCAGCCCGATCAAGAAGTGACGCCGCCAACAGGATATCGCTCGGGTCTGGGGTCATCATGCAATCGGATGGCTTGCTATTAACCAACCATCACGTTATCGAAGGTGCCGTAAAGATATTGGTGCTTCTCTATGACGGACGCGAGGTGCCGGCAACTGTTGTGGGTACTGATCCCGAGATAGACCTAGCAGTTTTAAAAATCGAGGCCGATAATTTAAGTCCAATCGCTCTGGGAGAACCTTCTCAAGCAAGAATTGGCGATATTGTCCTAGCTATCGGAAACCCATCTGGGATCGGCCAGTCAGTCACTCAGGGGATTATTAGCGCCAAAGGTCGTAATGGCCTGCGCTTAAATATTTTTGAAAACTTTATTCAAACAGATGCCGCCATTAATTCTGGTAGCTCCGGCGGTGCACTTATCGATGCCTATGGAAATTTGCTCGGCATTAATACCGCCACACTCAACAATGTCGGTTCAACAGGTATAAGCTTTGCGATCCCTGCCGATGCTGCTGCAAAAGTCTTAGCTGACATCTCCCAATATGGCCACGTTGTGCGTGGCTGGCTCGGTATTAGCGCTGACCTTGGGCTAGTATCACCCGAAGTTTCAAATGAACTGGGCGCCACCAAAATTTTTAGAGTGAGCTCGGTAGCACCCGGTGGCCCAACAGAAAAAGCTGGCCTTAAGCCGGGGGATATCATTTTTAAAATTGATGGTTTACCTGTCATTGACCCACATACCAGCATCAACCAAATAACCAATGTCACCCCAGGGCAACCTGTCAAACTGAGCATCATTCGCCAAGACACGGTCATTGAGTTCACTGTGATCGCAGGCAACCGCCCTTTACACTAATTAATCCTAGCTCTCCAGCTGGGAGGTTAAGACCCTAACTAAACGCTCATTTTGCTTTTCAGTACCGATGGTAATGCGCAAAAACTGCTCAATACGAGACTGTTTGAAGTGCCTAACAATGATGCCATTCTGTCGCAAACTTAACGCAAGCTCTTCTGCTGGTCTCTCAACGTGGCGAACAAAGATAAAATTACCCGCTGATGGCACAACTTCAAACCCAAGATTATGTAAGTTATTTGTCAGCCTATCCCTGCTATCAATGACACGCTGACAGGTGTCCTCAAAATATTCTTGGTCCTTAAAGGCTGCAATGCCAGCAGCGATAGGTAGATGCCCCAGTGGATATGAATTAAAGCTATTTTTAACGCGCTCTAAGCCCTCTATTAGATCGGCAGAACCCATGGCATAACCAATGCGCATACCAGCTAGAGAGCGAGATTTAGACATAGTTTGAACAATGAGAAGATTGGCGTACAACTCGATTAATGGCACCGCTGTCTCACCACCAAAATCGATATAAGCCTCATCTACCACAACAACCGAATCGGGGTTATCTTTTAATAGCTCTTCAATCGCATCCAATCCGAGTAATCGACCCGTTGGTGCGTTAGGATTAGGGAAAATAATTCCGCCATTTGGTCGACTGTAATCTTCAACGGCTAAGGATAAATCTTCAGCTAGAGGAATCTGCTCAAAGGATATGCCATACAGCTGACAAAAAACGGGATAAAAGCTATAACTGATATCAGGAAATAATAGAGGCTCTGACTTTTGCAGTAATCCGTTAAAAATATGAGCCAAAACTTCGTCTGAACCATTACCAAGAAAGACCTGCTTTGGAGCGAGTTGATAGTAATTGGCAATAACCTGCCTTAATCCGTCCGCATTGGGTGTCGGGTAGAGGCGCAAATCGTCATTTAAAAGCTTTTGAATGGCTGAGGCTACTTGCGGCGAAGGACCGTAAGGGTTCTCATTAGTGTTTAATTTAGTGATGTTGGCGATATCCGGCTGCTCCCCAGGGATATAGGGCTTAAGCTGGCTTACAAGGTCACTCCAATACTTACTCATTAGCTGGTCTCTCTATGACGCTAAACTAAAAGATCAATCTTTAATACGATATTCGGCCGATTGGGCATGGGCACTCAATGATTCACCGCGTGCTAACGTGGAGGCGATCTTTCCCAGTTCAGACGCGCCCTGTTTAGAACAATAAATGAGCGAGCTACGTTTCTGGAAATCATACACCCCTAATGGCGAAGAAAAACGAGATGTCGCTGAAGTAGGAAGCACATGATTTGGTCCAGCACAATAATCTCCCAAGGCCTCCGCCGTATAGCGGCCCATAAAAATGGCGCCCGCATTGCGGATATCTGACAACCAAGATTTTGGGTTTTCTACCGACAACTCTAGATGCTCTGGCGCAATATAATTGGATATTTCCACTGCCTGTTTCGCATCAGCAACCTGAATCAACGCCCCTCGACTTGCCAAAGATTTAGCTATAATGTCTCTGCGCTCCATAGTCGGTAATAATTTGCTCATACTCGCATGCACCGCATCGATAAAGCCTGAGTCCCACGCGATGAGGATTGACTGTGCCTCTTCATCATGTTCAGCTTGAGAAAATAGATCCATCGCAATCCAGTCAGGGTCTGTCTCGCCATCACAGATAACTAATATTTCACTGGGCCCTGCGATCATGTCTAGTCCCACTGCCCCAAAAACAAAACGCTTAGCGGCCGCCACGTAGCTATTACCTGGCCCTACAATTTTATCAACCTTTGAGACCGTTTCCGTACCATAAGCTAAAGCCGCTATTGCTTGAGCCCCACCAACCGTATAAACCCGATCAACACCAGCAATCGCTGCTGCCGCTAACACAATTGGACTAAGCTCCCCATCAGGAGCTGGGACCATCATGATTATCTCTTCAACACCGGCAACCCGGGCCGGAATGGCGTTCATCAGTACCGATGATGGATAGCTAGCTTTGCCGCCAGGCACATAGATACCAACACGTTCCAAAGGCGTTATCTGCTGACCGAGCATAGTGCCGTTTTGCTCTTGGTATTGCCATGACTCCTGAAACTGGTGAGCATGGTAATCTTTGATCCGCTGCGCGGCCTGCTCCAAGGCAAGGCGAGTCTTGCTGTTGATTGAAACTAAGGCTTTATGGAACTCACCTGAAGCCACACACAACTCATTCACGCCCTTGCATTCACGACGATCAAAACGGTTGGTGTACTCTATGAGTGCTTTATCACCATTAATACGAACATCGTTCACTATGTCAGCAACAATCTTTTCAATACCGCTATTGCTCGCCTCATTCCACGAGGTGAGAGCCTCCAGAGCAGACAAAAATCCGTCGTCATTTGCATTTAACTTGGCAATCTGACAAAACGCTTGCGGAGCAGTCATTTTTCAACGACCTCTGCAAGGGCATCTACAATAGCCTGAATCTCAGAAAACTTAGTTTTCATAGCGGCCTTATTCACAATCAATCGAGCACTAATATCAGCTATCTCGTCTCGAGCTTCTAAACCATTAGCTTTCAGTGTGTTACCAGTGTCGACTATATCTACGATTTCATGGGCCAAATCTAAAATAGGCGCGAGTTCCATAGCACCATAAAGCTTAATAAGATCTGCTTGCCTACCCTGCTCTGCATAAAATTGGCGAGCCACATTGATATATTTAGTTGCGACTCTTAGTCGACCCTTTTGCTCAGATGCGCCTTTTGTAACCGCAGTCATAATTTTACAACGCGCAATCCCAAGATCTAAGGGCTCGTAATAACCGTCACCCTGATGCTCTAAAAGCATATCTTTCCCAGCGACCCCAATATCTGCCGCCCCAAACTGAATATAAGTGGGTACATCTGAACCGCGCAAGATTAATAATCTTACGCCTTGATGATTTGTCTGAAAGACTAATTTTCGACTAGAAAAAACATCTTCCGCTGGAATAATCCCCGCCGCCGCTAGCAAGGGAAGTGTTTCCTTTAAAAGGCGCCCTTTAGTCAACGCCAATGTGATCTGTGTCATGATGATTCTTCAGCCAAATAATGAGTTTTATCGATTTTCATCTAATTAGGCACCCGTTTTATATCAGCGCCTACCTGTTGTAATTTCTCTTCTATGCACTCGTAACCTCGGTCTATATGATATATCCGCTCAACTATAGTTTCTCCTTCCGCGGCCAAACCTGCAATAACGAGAGCTGCAGATGCGCGCAAATCCGAGGCCATTACCTGCGCCCCGGTTAATGTCTCAACACCCGTAATAATCGCCGAATTACCTTCCACAATAATTTTAGCCCCCATGCGGTTTAACTCTTGAACTTGCATTAGTCGGTTTTCAAAAATCGTTTCCGTTACGATACTGGAGCCCTCAGCGACTGCATTGACTGCGGTTAACTGAGCCTGCATATCTGTGGGAAAAGCTGGATAGGGGGCGGTTTTCAGGCTGACCCCTTTCGCTCTCCGCCCTTGCATATCAAGTTCTATCCAATCATCGCCAAAGGTAATAATACCGCCGGTTTCTTCTAATTTAAGTAATACAGCCTCCAGCATTGAGGGATCGGTCTTAGTTACCTTTATTTTCCCACCAGTCGCTGCAGCGGCCGCAAGATAGGTTCCTGTTTCAATTCGGTCGGGCATCACCCGAAACGAACCACCTGACATTTTTTCAACACCCTCAATCACTAGCGTGTTTGATCCGGCGCCTTTGACTTTAGCACCCCACCCATTCATGCAGTTAGCTAGATCAACAATTTCTGGCTCTCTGGCAGCATTTTCTATAATAGTCGTGCCCTCAGCCAAAGCCGCCGCCATCATTAAATTTTCCGTAGCGCCAACCGACACCAAATCCATAAGAATGCGAGTGCCTTTAAGGCGCCCACTACTGCGAGCTTTAATATAACCTTTCTCAATTTCTATGGTCGCTCCCATTGCCTCGAGACCGCGCAAATGCAGATCAACAGGTCGACTGCCAATGGCGCAACCACCAGGGAATGAAACATTTGCCTCGCCATAACGACTCAGCATAGGACCAAGCACTAATATAGAGGCTCGCATGGTTTTTACTAATTCATAGGGTGCCGTCAAACTGTTGAGGGTCGAAGTATCTATCTCGACGGACATCTTCTCGTCGACACTAAGGGTAACCCCTAGGGTACCGAGTAACTCTATGGTGGTCGTTACATCTTGCAGGTGAGGCAAATTAGCGATCGAGACCAGGCCATCACAAAGCAGTGACGCTGACAAAATAGGTAGCGCAGCATTTTTGGATCCAGAAATCCATATTTCACCGTTAAGCGGCTTACCGCCTTGAATAATTAATTTATCCATTGAATCACCTCAAAATAGAGAACTCACACTACACCAAAAAAAACGCCTACATCACACCCTGCTTCTATTAGGTTCGATGCCGCCATTCTTGGGGAGTGAACAGTTTCATATTGACCGCGTGAATCGCGCCAGAGGAAATAGACTCATTTAAAACAGCGTAAATTAACTGCTGTCGCTGAACCGCACGCTTGCCTTCAAATAAATCACCCACCACAAGAACATTGAAATGACTGCCCTGGCTGTCTACTTCAATTTGACAGTCAGAGAGCGTCTTTTCTAATAGCGTTGTAACATCTTCAGAATTCATTTTTTTACTCATATAAAACACACGTAGTGTCTAGCGACACTACTTTAATCAGCACTCTTCAGCCAGTTATCGACAACCTCATCGAGCTTACCAGATGACCTTTGCGCCGCCTTTTTAAATTGACTTTTAAAAATTGATTCCAAATTAATGCCATTTAAAACCACATTGATCACCTTCCACTCGCCTGTCTTTTTGCGAGCCACCCAATACTCCAACGGATAAACCGCCGTTGCGCTGCGAATTTGCTGTTTAACCTTAATCACCCTGACTGAAGGCTTTAAAGCCTTTCGGTTAACCAGAACAATTTTTTCGTCTCCATAACTCATGAGTCCTCGACCATAAGTCTCCACCAATCCTTCGCGGAATAATGCTATAAACCGAGCACGCTGCGCTGCAGAGGACGTTTTACGGTAATCTCCCATGACTCTGCCAGCAATCCGATCAAAATCGACATACTTTCCCATTAATCTGTCTAAAGCATCAAAATAATCAGCTTCATTGCTAGGATATTGGTCCTTGTATTGAGCAATAATACCTATGACTTCCGTAGTCATCTGTTCGATATTGTCAAAAGGGTTTTGCTCCAGCTTTGAGCTTTGCTGCATACTCTCAGCATTTACAGCATGGCTCGCACCTAAAATGCTAAAGCACAGCCACAAACTACCTATGATTTTTTTAAATTTTGTCATAATGCTGCCCACCTTAATAATCCTTTACCAGGTTCTTCCTTTATAAATTTAATGAAAAAATATTCTTATTAATCGTTACTGACTTTTACAGTCGCGCACTATACCATTCTCCAACTGTTGAATAAACACAATGCATGCATCCTTTGGAGACTCCATGTCAACCATCTACCTCCCGATAATTGCACTTTTAGCTGGCCTCTTAGGCTTAGTTTGGGGTGCTGACAAATTCGTTACGGGTAGTGTAGGGGTGGCCCGTAATTTTGGTATTTCCTCCATGATCATCGGCTTAACCGTGGTCTCTATTGGGACTTCAGCGCCAGAAATTATCGTCTCCATTAACGCTGCCCTTAGTGATGCCGGTGGTCTTGCTGTAGGTAATGCCTTAGGCTCTAACCTTGCTAATATGGGTCTTGTGTTGGGTATCACCACACTAGTTGCACCACTTCCTGTGCAAACTCACCTGCTCAAAGAAGAAAGTCCCGTGTTGCTATTAATTACCGTCTTAGCAGGACTATGCCTCTATGACGGGCAGCTAAATCGTGGAGAAAGCATTGCTCTTGGTTTAATGGTGATACCTGTAATAGCCATTATGGTGAAGTACAAAAAGAATCATCCAAGCCCGGAAGTGGCAGATGATGTTGGCACTGCAACTGATGGCTCAATGAAAACATCTAGCTTATGGTTGTTGCTAGGGTTAGCAATCCTGCTGCTAAGTGCGGAAGTAACGGTTTGGGGCGCAACTTCCATTGCCCATTTTTTCGGTATTAGTGATCTAATTGTAGGTTTAACAATAGTGGCCATCGGCACTAGTCTTCCAGAGCTGGCAGCCTCAATAGTAAGTGCAACAAAGGGACATCATGATATCGCCGTAGGTAATATATTCGGCTCAAATCTTTTTAATCTTTTACTTGTTATGACAACTGCTGGAGCTATCGCACCAATAGCACTTCCCAGTGATGTATTTAGCCGTGACTATTTGTCATTGCTAGTGATGACGCTATTAATGATTGGTTTGGTCGGTTGGACAGTGCGAAAAAATCGTCATATAGAAAGCGTTGCGCGCCTGTCCAAATTTGTTGGTGTTATTCTATTAACCAGCTATGCCCTCTACTATGTAGTGTTATGGTCGTCACTGACCGTTAGCTAATGCTTACTTGAGGAAGCTGTTTCGGCCTATAATGACGTAACATAGATTAATAAAACGATAACTATCGGACTCTTTGATGACAGATTTTATTACCTCAGGCCTTCGTACTGTTGAGCTGGAAGCCAAAGCGGTTAGTCAATTAACTCCACGGATCAATCAAAATTTTGTGCTTGCCTGTGAAACTATTTTGGCTTGCCAAGGTAGAGTGGTCGTAACTGGCATGGGCAAGTCAGGCCATATTGGTAATAAAATTGCTTCGACTCTCGCAAGTACCGGGACGCCTGCGTTTTTTGTTCATCCTGGAGAAGCCAGTCATGGTGACCTAGGCATGATTACCAAAGCCGATGTTGTGATTGCTATTTCAAACTCTGGTAGTACCAGTGAAGTTACTAGATTACTGCCGTTAATTATTCGTCTAGGCATCCCACTAATTAGTATGACTGGGGACGCTAACTCTCAGCTATCCCAAGCGGCCTGCGCACATCTTGACGTTTCTGTCGCTAGTGAGGCGTGCCCCCTAAATCTGGCGCCAACGACGAGTACTACAGTTACCTTAGTTATGGGTGATGCCTTGGCAATAGCTCTACTGGAAGCTAGAGGATTTAGTGCGGAAGATTTTGCATTTTCTCACCCCGGCGGGGCATTGGGGAGAAAACTATTGTTGCGAGTCTGTGACATTATGCACAAGGATGAGGACGTACCTAAAGTAATGATTGATCAGCCTTTACAAGATGCGCTGATTGAAATGACTCAAAAAGGGTTTGGAATGACTACCATTATTTCAAAAGATAAAACGCTTATAGGCGTTTTTACAGACGGTGATCTGCGTCGCGCAATTGACCAAAAAGTCAATATATCGACAACCACCATGGCCACGGTAATGTCCCCACACCCAAAAACAATCAATAAAGATATGCTGGCTGTTGAAGCGCTGACCATTATGGAGTCGACATCCATAACCGCACTTATCGTCGAAGACGAAAAGGGTCGTCCTACAGGCGTGCTGCATCTGCATGACATTCTTCGCGCAGGAGTCGTCTAGTGCCTAATCTACCGACTGAATCAATAAGCTCTGCTGCAAAAAAAATAAAACTATTACTATTAGATGTAGATGGCGTTCTAACCGATGGGCGGCTCTATTATGGTAATAGCGGCGAAGAAATGAAGGCCTTTAATATTCAGGATGGTCTAGGTATCAAGTTGCTCCAACAGGGCGGAATACAAGTCGGCATTATCACAGGCCGAGTATCTGAGTTACTGCAACGACGAGCAACCGAATTAGGTATAAACCCCGTAATACAGGGCAGAGAAGATAAGCTAACTGCGCTCAACGAACTATTGCTTACTGTAGACTTGAGTTTGGATGAAATTGCTTTTGTCGGAGATGATCTACCCGATCTTGCGGTCATCAAAAAAGTAGGTTTAGGCATCACTGTAGCTAACGGTAGTGCTACATTAAAATCTGCCGCTGACTGGCAAACCACCAAAAAAGGTGGTGAAGGGGCAGTGCGGGAAGTTGCAGAAATGCTACTGTCCTACCAAAACAATCTTGCCCGCCTTCTGGAACAGTTTCAATGATTCGCCAATCGTTTATAGGCACGGCCTTGCTGATAATTATTGGCTGGTTTTTACTCGTTTGGGACTCTCCACCGGAATCCTTTATGCGTAACAATAACGCCGAACGCGTCCAACAAAGACAAGTGGACAGCTATATGGCGTCCATTACCAGCCAACGATTCTCGGCTGCGGGAGAGCAATTATTTTTACTTACCTCGCCAAAAATGCAATTATTCTCAGGCGACTCTCGGCTTGAATTGACTCAACCTCGGTTTATTGCCCTATCCAAGGGCGCAAATAATCAGGGCAAGGGCGTCGCTTTTCTAGCTGACTTTGGCACCCTGTCTGGCACTGGAGACCGGCTATCTTTGATAGGCAATGTAAAGGCGGTGATTACCGGAACTGAACAAGAAAAGATCCTAACATCAACCAGTTTAGAATATCAGCCGACGAAAATGATTATCTCAACAGAAGACAACTTTACCCTCAAAACTGTGCAATCATCCCTCATAGGTAAAGGCTTAGTGGGCGATCTCAATAAAGACTTATTTACCATTAAATCTAAGGTGCATGGAGTTCACGATGCTATTTAAACGACTTTGTGCGGCGCTGTTATTTGCACATTCCTGCTTATCATTCGCTATTTCGCCTGATCATAACGAGTCCATCGAAATTGATGCCGATTCTGCCGAATTCATTGAAGCGTCGGGGCTAACAAAGTATCAAGGGAATGTGATTATTAAACAGGGCTCAATCATTATTGCTGCCGACGAAGTCACTATTTATTATCAAAACAATAAGGTAAGTCGAATTTTTTGCACGGGTTTACCTGCAAGCTATACACAGGAATCCGCTACGGATCAAACCAGTATGTTCGCCCGCGCCGAGACCATTGAATATCAGCTTGCTGAAGATATCATTTACTTAAAAACTAATGCCTCGCTAATGCGCAATGGTACATTTATTAAGGGTGACTCCATTAACTATGATCTGAGGGATGGGACATGGAAAGCTAAAGGTGATGATTTAGGCGGACAAAAACGTATTCAACTGCTGATCCCTCCGTTCACCCAAAGCACTCGGCCTGAGCCTCCCGCTTTCGAGCCTCAAGGAAAGACAGGCCAACAGTTGGAGGAAGTTTAATAATGGCTGTTTTAGAAGCTCGAAATTTGGCCAAATTTTACGGTAAAAGACCCGTGGTTAAAGATATTTCGCTATCAGTAACACAAGGTGAAATAGTGGGGCTACTTGGACCAAACGGTGCGGGCAAAACCACTTGTTTTTATATGATTATAGGCTTGGTATCCCAAGATGGTGGGACGATCAGTATCGATCAGCAAGATATTACAAATCTGCCCATGCATGGTCGAGCTCGAAAGGGCTTAGGATATCTACCCCAAGAACCATCAATTTTTAGATCCTTAAGCGTCAAAGACAATATCTTGGCAATCCTGGAAACCCGCAAAACACTCACACGACATCAGCGCAATAATATCCTTGAAGAATTACTTAATGAGTTCCATATTTCACATCTTTCTGATCATACCGGCATGAGCTTGTCTGGTGGCGAGCGTCGAAGGGTCGAGATTGCCAGAGCTTTAGCAGCTGACCCTCAATTTATTCTTCTGGATGAGCCCTTTGCCGGTGTCGATCCTATTTCTGTAAATGATATTAAAAACATAATTCGTCATCTCCGGGATAAAGGTATTGGTGTGCTAATAACCGACCATAATGTTAGGGAAACACTTGATATTTGTGAGCATGCTTATATCGTCGGTGAAGGTAATATCATTGCAGAAGGTACCACTGATCACATACTAAACGACGACAAAGTAAGAAAAACCTATCTTGGAGAACATTTTACACTGTAGAGGCAGCATATTTAGGATTAAGTGATTGCCATGCACTGCCTTTCGGCACTAAAATTGCATATCAGAATATATTTTAGATACCCTTTCTATGCGTCCAGGCCTGCAATTAAAGATTAGTCAGCAGCTGACTATGACCCCGCAACTGCAACAGGCCATCAAGCTACTGCAACTATCCACGATTGAATTACATCAAGAAATCATAGAGCAGGTCTATAGCAATCCTTTGCTTGAAATAGACGACGACAATAATAGCGCAACTAATACTGAGCAACGCCAGGATTCATCAGCCCCAAATGATACTGCTGCCGTTGACTTGAACGCAGACGACGGCAATCTGCGTCAAACTGCAGTTGATGCCACCGATAAAGCTGTTACCGAATCCGAATTAGATGACACTTGGCAGACTGAAAAATCTCAAAATTTACCCGTCGATGCTAATTGGGACGAGGTCTATAGCCCTACTATACAGTTCTCCAGTGGTGCCTCTGAAAGTGATTGGGAGCAGATTTACACGGTAACCGAGTCATTCCAAGATCACTTAAAGTGGCAACTCAACCTTACTCCCTTCTCGGATCGTGACCGGGAGATTGCTGAAGCATATATCGACTCTATTAGCCCCTCTGGGTTCATTAGTGGGGACCTTGCTGATATCGCCTCTTCTGCTATAAGTGGAAACGCACAAGATCCTGTCGAGGAAGGTGAGTTGGTGGCTGTACTGCGTCGTTTACAGCAGTTTGATCCTCCGGGGGTGTTCGCACGAGACATAAGTGAATGTTTAATCATCCAACTTCAACAACTATCCTTAGATACGGCCTACAGAAATCAAGCTATTAGACTAGCCTCTGAATTTTTACAAGATATTGCGTCGATTGATTTAACCCATCTCGCCAAGAAAACACGCTATAGCCAAGAAGACCTTCAAGGGGGATTGAGGCTAATTCGCAGCCTTAACCCTAGACCTGGTGAGGCCTTAACCATAAACCAGGCTGAATATATTGTACCCGATGCTTACGTAGAAAAAATATCAGGCCGCTGGCGAGTCAGGCTTAACGATGGCAATGCCCCTCGCCTAAAAATCAATGACCTTTATTCCAATTTAATAAAACGGTCGGACGATAGTAAACAAAATCAATTTCTAAAAGATAACCTTGCCGAAGCAAAATGGTTTCTACGTAGCCTAGAGAGTAGAAATGACACCTTAATGCGAGTTTCTATTTCTATTGTTGAGTTACAGCAAGGGTTTTTAGACCATGGGCCAATAGCAATGAAACCGATGGTTCTATCAGATATCGCCATCAAACTAGATCTCCATGAGTCAACTATTTCCCGAGTTACTACCAATAAATATCTAGCAACGCCGCGGGGAATTTTTGAACTAAAGTATTTTTTTTCCAGTCACGTAAGTACAGTGGGAGGGGGAGAGTGTTCATCGACAGCGGTTTGCGCTATCCTAAAGGTTCTTATTAGCACCGAAAAAACATCAAAACCATTAAGTGATAATAAGTTAATGGTTCTTCTTGAGGAACAAGGTATTCACGTGGCACGAAGGACTGTTGCTAAATATAGAGAAGGCATGGGTATACCATCGTCGAGCCAAAGAAAACGATTCGAAAATGTTAACTAGCCAAGGAGTAATGAATGCAAATGACGATAAGTGGTCATCATTTAGACATCACCAACCCTATGAGAGACTACGTTACTAATAAACTATCTAAACTAGAGCGACATTACGAACAGATAACTAGCATTACCGTTTTGCTCACTATCGAGAAACTGCAGCATAAAGCCGAAGCAACGGTACACGTCAGCGGAGCAGAATTATTTGCCATATCAGAACATCTAGATATGTATGCAGCGATAGATGCTTTGGCGGATAAACTAGACAGACAACTCATTAAGCATAAAGAAAAAAATCGAGGGCACTAGCTTTTCTAATGAAGATCACCGATGTACTAATCCCTGCGATGACCCAGTGTGATCTGGCATGGCCCAGTAAAAAGCGCGTGCTCCAGAATCTATCTTCATTAGTCAGTGAACATTTAGGCGGTGATGCAGAACAAGCGGATAGCCTCTTCCATAGCTTTGTCGCTCGAGAAAAACTAGGCAGCACTTCGATAGGTGATGGCGTCGCGATCCCCCATTGTCGCGCAGCGGGCTTTAAGCGCATTCACGGCTGTCTGATAACGCTCCAAAATCCCATAAATTTTGATGCCTATGACGATCAGCCTGTGGATCTCATCTTTGCCCTAGTCGTCCCTGAGGAGAAAAATGACGAGCATTTAGCTACCTTGGCAAGAATAGCGGCGTTAATGCAGAGAGATTCTTCTCGGCAATTGTTACGAGCATGCCAAAATAATGAAGATCTTTACAACACAGCAGTCAGATTGGAGCGTTCAAACTAATGCCTCGACTGGTTGTTGTCAGCGGAAGATCTGGCTCAGGCAAAACCTCCGCACTCAATATTCTCGAGGATGTCGGATTTGACTGCATTGACAACCTCCCACCGAGCTTGCTGCCTGATCTGATTAAGCAGTTGAATTCAGAAAGGATCAATGACGATCTGAGATTAGCCGTAGGAATCGATGCCAGGAATCTAGTTGGCGATCTTAATAAATTACCGGATATTCTCGCAGGGCTAGAAGCCAGTGGCATTGAAGTGAGCGTTATTTTTCTGCAGGCACGGCGCAATGATTTAATTCGTCGTTATAGTGAGACTAGGCGCAAACACCCTCTTAGTAGCGGAACTGTCAGCCTACCTGAAGCAATTGATCTAGAGGCAAAGATCCTGTCTCCAATACTCAATATTTCAGATCGCAACATTGATACATCCGGTCTATCGCTGCACCAATTAAGGGATCTTGTGAAAAACACTATCGTACCTAACAGTCCAGGGCACATGGCGATACTGTTTGAATCCTTTGGCTTCAAAAAAGGCCTACCAGACGCCTCTGATTTTATTTTCGATGTCCGCTGCCTACCGAATCCCTATTGGAAACAAGAATTGCGTAGCCTAACTGGCTATGACGAGGATGTTATTGAATTTTTAGAAAGTCAGGTTGACGTGGCTGCAATGCTGTCGGACATAATCGGGTTTTTAACCCGCTGGATACCAAAATTTCAAGCTAATAATCGGAGCTATTTAACTATTTCTATCGGTTGTACGGGCGGTCAGCATCGTTCAGTTTATATCGCTAACCGATTACAAGAGTATTTTTTAAAAGAACATTCTTTAGTACAGGTTGTGCATAAAGAGCTGTCCGTATGAAACCGATTATTAAGCCTATATGATTCGCCAAAAAATTACTGTTATCAATAAACTGGGCTTACATGCCCGTGCGGCGACGAAACTAGCCTCTACCGCTGGACGCTACAAGTGCTCTGTCAACACTGGGATACAAGAACCCCTTGTCGATGCTAAAAGCATCATGTCATTGATGTTACTGGCCGCCTCAAAAGATACAAACCTTATCTTCGAGTTTAAGGGACCAGAAGAACAGCTTGCCTGCGACGCAATCAGTGCATTGTTTGCTGATTATTTTGGCGAAGGCGAATAATCTTAACGTAAAATTTACCCTATTTTGAATATCCCTCTATCGCACTTAAGCAGACAAAGCTAGAATAGAGAGCCGTCCAGCACGTAGCTGCTCGATTAGGAATGCAATGTATGAAGCTCGAAAGCAACTTACTGGCTAAGCTTGATAACGCTATTGATTCAATTACTTTGAATCAGGTTAGGCATACCCTTAACAATCTATCACCGCCAGACATTGCCCACCAACTCGAAATCGCACCACCCAAATATCGCCACATCTTATGGGAGCTCGTTGACCCAGATGTTTCCGGCGAGGTATTGCAGGATCTGTCTGATGAAATCCAATTAGAGTTCCTGGAAAAAATGGATGGCGCTGAAGTTGCCTCAATAACCGAAGGATTAAACGTTGACGATATCGTTGATATTCTTCAACAGCTTCCTGATCGCGTTATTCCCGAGGTGCTTAAAGCGATGTCAGCACAGGATCGGCTGAGAGTTGAGACCATCCTGACCTATGATGAGGACACCGCCGGTGGACTCATGGACACAGAAGTGGTCACAGTGCGTCCAGATATTAGCGTCGACGTCGTGCTTCGCTATCTAAGACGATTCGAAGAGATTCCTGATACCACAGACAACCTTTTTGTTGTGAGCCGCAGCGATATATTTATGGGTAATCTATCCATCGGTAAACTGCTGACCTCCTCACCCGCCACGACTGTTCGAGAAGTCATGAACAGTGAAGTTCAAGCTATCGATGTCAATCTTACTGATTCAGAGGTCGCTCACCGGTTTCAGCGATACGATCTTGTTTCTGCTCCCGTTATTGATGAGCATGGCAGATTATTAGGTCGGATCACCATTGATGACGTTGTGGATGTGATCGTTGAAGACGCGGACCATTCTCTTTTAGCTATGGCGGGACTTAGTGACACTGAAGACACATTCTCTTCTGTTGCCCGAACTGCCCCGCGGCGCGCTATTTGGTTAGGGGTTAATTTAATCACAGCAATTCTCGCCTCATTAGCTATCAGTCAATTTGAGGCAACTCTAGACAAGCTGGTGACACTAGCAATACTGATGCCTATAGTCGCTAGCATGGGCGGTGTCGCAGGAAGTCAAACTCTCACCGTGGTCATTCGCGGGATGGCCTTAGGTCAAGTAGAGCAGAGCAACCTCAACTGGTTAATGAGCAAAGAATTTGCTGTAGGCGCTTTAAATGGCATTCTTTACGCTGTCATAGTCGGATGTCTAGTCTCACTCTGGTTTAACGATTGGGATATGGGCATAATTATTGGACTGGCCATGGCCATTAATCTAATGGCAGCTGCGCTTGCAGGGACAATTTTACCTGTATTACTGCGATCTCTAAAAATAGATCCTGCGCTGGCGGGATCTGTTATTTTAACCACCATTACCGATGTGGTTGGCTTTGTTTCATTTCTAGGCTTAGCCGCAGTATTTCTCATCTAATGGAAGACTCTATGGACGATAATGGCTATGACGGGCCAAGCAAATCACAACTCAAACGAGACAGTCATGCTCTCCAGGAAATGGGCAAGCAATTGGTGGAAATGCCGGAAGGTAAGCTACAAAAATTTACTCTTCCCGAGTCTCTAAAAGAGGCGATTTACGAAGCGCGTAGACTAAAAAGTCGAGAAGCGAAACGTCGCCATTTACAATATATTGGCAAGTTAATGCGAATCTCTGATATCGATGATATTCAAATCACACTAGAAAAAATGGATCATCAATCTCAAACTTACCGCCAGCATTTTAAGTCACTGGAAGATTGGCGCGATCGCCTAATCAATGACGGGCAGGCCGGCATCGATGAGTTTTTAGGGTCCTATCCAGAGGCGGAGCGACAGAAACTTCGTAATCTTCAACGCCAAGCTAATCGAGAATTGGAACTTAAAAAATCACCCGTGGCCAGCCGTAAAATTTTCTCTTATATAAGATCTTTGACCGAATAGACCCAGAGGTAAAAACCTACAACTTGCGATGTTGCTGCACTGGCATATTGCGGCGTTGATCACGAATTAACGCCATGTTGATATTAGCAATTGCGATGCCTGGCTGGTCGCCTGCCACTGAGTCAAGAATCGTCCCCCAGGGGTCAATAATGGCACTTCCACCCCAAAGCCCGCGCTTTGGATGGTGACGATCTACTAAATTAGCTCCGACAATAAATAATTGATTCTCAATAGCGCGGGCCCGCAACAAAACCTCCCAATGAGCTTCTCCGGTATTGGCTGTAAAAGCTGATGGAACTGTAATAATTTCGGCTCCCTGGTCCGCTAGATTCCGATATAACTCAGGGAATCTCAAATCATAACAAACCGTCAAACCTATATTTGCAGCACGAGTAGGCACTGCACAGACGCTAATTCCGGCAGAATAACGGTCTGATTCTCTATACTGTCTATGCTGATCCTGAGACAGAGATATATCAGCGTCAAAAAGATGAATTTTATCGTAATAAGCCTCTCTCTTACCCTCTGGATTAAGTAAAAAAGAACGCGCATAGGGCCTATTCACATCGACTGGTTCAGTACAGCCCAAAACAGGAATAGTCCCCCCAACAAGCCAGATATTTAGCTCTTGAGCCTGAGTTCTCAAGAATTCACTAACCAAACCAGTTTCACCGTTCTCATTTTTTATGGTCGCACTGATATTGGTTTGCCCATAATAAGCAAAGTTCTCAGGCAGAACCGCAAGGTTAGCACCCCGATCAACTGCTTCCCTTAGTAAGGATTTAGCGTTATCTAGGTTCTTCTCAACCGAGCCCGCGGGCTTTATTTGAATGGCAGCCGCTGTGAGCGAGTCTTCGTTGCTATATGATTCTGTCTTATTGATCATTAGCGAGTGCGTCAGGCAACGGCTGACTCTCTAATTCACTCGCGAATATCTTATCCACAGTAATATTGATGTCATCCCATGGTCCCGTTAATTCATAACTAATACTCGACAAACGATCCACCTGTTTCTGAACAATTTTGCTGGTTATATACACGCCGGCGGCAGCAGGAACGCCTCCGAGTAAAGCAACCACCCAAGGTAAATTGGTGGCCACAGGAAGAGTCGCAACAAGCTGGGCTTCTGCCGTTTCATCAATTAAATTGAATGTTCCTGCCATACTCATACGACCAGAAGGCATTTTCATTTTTAAGGGATCAAGAAAAACAGCGTTGCCTTGATCAAAATAAATAGTACCCTGCAAATTGTTATAGGCTAGGTTTTGTCCAACCACGTCAGAAAAATCCAACTGAAGCCTCTTCAGCCAGTTCGCAAAGTTAAACAAACTAACCAACTTTAAAGCTGCGCCGGCGCCCCCTGGAGACCTATAAAAATCGCCATTATTGAGCTCGATTTGAAAATTTCCAGTAATGTTTTCCTTACTAACATTCCATGGCTGATCTTGCCAGGCTAGGTCAAATACAAACTTCCCTGACTCACTATCAGCAACGGGAGCAAGATCAAATCCATTGAAAACATCGTAGAGGTTCTCAACGCCAACAGGCCCAGTCAGCCTGCTATTGTAGGTGCCGCCATCGAAACCCCAGAAAAACTCCGTTGGCTCCTGATCGCCAAACATACCTGGTTTTAGTCCGAAAAAATTACCTTTAATGTGCTGAAACGTGGCCCCTATGTCGTCAGGCCGCAACTGAAAAGCCAGAGAACCCCAGAGCTTATCTCCGATAAATAATTTTTCCACCGAAAGGTCAATAGCTAAAAAATTCCTTGGATCAAGGTCCTGCTTTCCTATTTTCTCATCAAGCAGGTAATCTTCCAGGTCTAACCGGACCAAATTCATTTTGGGAACTAACTTTTCGTCAGTAGGCAGCGACAAATATCCATCGGCAAGATGACTAGAAAATTCGATATTAGTCGCTTTATCAGACAATTTGATCACCGCTACCAGATCTTTTAATTCGACCGATGCCAGCTCAAGATTATCGAATGTAAAATCAAAAATGGGACTCCAGCTAGTATCATCTGGACTTGATAGCCCATCAAATAACTTCATAACCGGTGGCCACCAATCAATCTCGGTGGTAGCTAAGTGCGCCGCGATTAAAACTTCATTTGCTGAAGGAAGAGACACCGTGCGGTCGAAACTAACTACACCTCTTGATAACCCTTGGTCGCTAAAACGGAGATCTGTTACTAAATTTTGCCCCAAAGTGCCCTCCAGTCTTGCCAAACCAGAGTCAAAATGAAACTTCAACGCGAGATGATCATCTGTCTCAGCCGTCTTACCTAAGGGCGTAGGCAAAAGAATCTCATTCCCTCTTAGCTGGCTGGTCAAGTGCAAGGTAACCGCACTTTCATTTAATTGGGTGACTTTTTCTTGTGCGACAGACCCCCTCGCGTTGATCGTCAATAATCCGTCAAGAGGTATAATACCCTTAATAACCTTTGTCCAAGGAAAGTCCACCAACTGTCTCAGGCTGCTTGGTTCCACCGCTGTGCTAAGAGCTATTTGTTGCTCATCGCCACGCTTGAAAACCTGTGCATCAAATGGCTGTCCCCATAGCTGACCACTAATATCATCTGAGTAGAGACCTTTTTCGACAGAATAGTGGATATCGCCAACCATATCGGTCAGCTTAATTGACGTATCGGTAATCGATAAACTAGTATCTGTTAGTCGGCTGTCGACTCGGTAATCTCCCTTAGACGCATTGCCGACAGCTTTTACCAAAGGAATCTCAAGAGCCAAGTGGGTCTTTGCTTGGCCACTGTATTTCCAATCAGCTAAAGGTCCAATATTTTTGTGGAGCGGAGATTCGGCAATAATATTGATTGCTTGTGACACATCAGATGTTAGGGTGCCATCTAAAAAGAGTATTTTTGCTTTTGAATGTCCCTTAGGATGAATCCCATAAGCCACTTTGACCTCTTGAATCTTAGCGCCAGCCATCGTTCCTGAGCTGACAGCACCTTCAACATGGGCATCATCAATTAAAAAAGTTGCGTTAACATCACTGAGTCCTAGCCACTGTGGATCAAAGTTAATATCGCCATTTTCCATCTCTATCAATAACTGGTTTGTTCGAATGGGCTTGTCAGACGATATTGCTGATCGATAAACCATGCCAAATTGCTTGATATCGGCTTTTAAAATAGAGTTTTTTAGCCAATTTGAAAGATTTTCCGGCATTTTATAAGGTAGAAGTTGGTCCTTGTAGGTTGCGTCGAGATTTCGTCCCCCGATAATAAGATTGACCTCTGGCTTAGATCCCTTCACTGCTCTATTTTGCTCGACCGAAAAAACAATATTAGCAAGGCCTGCTTCAACTTCAGCCTCAATGACAGAGCTAGTCACCTTAAGAGCGTTATTTTTAGGGTTAACGCCTAAATACACAGTCCCCTGAGCTTCAAGAACCTTAATATAATCTTTGTAGACGGTAGGAAAGAATACTTCAAACCCATCAAGGTCACTCAGATGAAACAGCCCCTCATTATTTTTAATTTCGAGATAACCACTTAACCCTTTAATTCCAGGAACGCCCTTATACGGCAAGACATCAATATTAGTTAGATTAGCTGACGCATAATAACCTGCCTGTTTTTGCCCAAACGTGAGTACATTTAGTTGTCCACGAGGACTTAAGTCATCTATCGTCTTTAGTAACTGATCATTTAAAACTTCCGCTTCTTTAAGTAAGTCAGATAAAAGTGTCAAGTTTAAATGACTGACTGATACGTCAAAATCTTGCCATTGCGAACCTAGGCGCTGATTAAATACAAGATCTAAGGGTTGGATTTCAGTGTCAGACCAAGCAAAATCAAGCCCCTGAAACCGTATTCCCCAATCTAACTCAGGTGTATACCAACCTGTTATTTCAGAGGTTATATCTTTGATAGCCGGCACATCCGCCACCCAATCGAGGGGCACCTCAGTCACAGAGACGGAACCTTCAAAATCCACTCCTCCACCTTGATGAATATCAAACCACAAATCACCACTGGCATCGGCGGTAAATTGTGAAACATCGGCCAGTAATTCTGGCATTAGTGTTTTGCCCAATTCTATTAAGGGCTGAGGAAGTGAGAGGTTTCGTAACTGCAGATAGGCCTCCGCGTTAAAGGACTTAAGGTCTAAGGGATCTCCCTCCCCTTCAAGAACTAAATAAGAAGGCGTATCTTGACCAGACTGATAGATCGTCATCTCGCCGCGATGAAAATCCCGGTCATTTTCAAGTTTGACTGAACTTCCATGAACTTTAATTAATTTGCCAGAAAAAAACTCAAACTCTAACTGAACGCTTTCTAAATGTATCAAGCGACTATAAATAAGTGGCTCTAAAAGCACCCCCAAGTCAGTATTATCGTCGCCAGGAATGCCCTTCAAGCTCCAACGACCTGCATCGTCTTCAGATAACTTGATCGTTAAATTATCAGCCACTAATTCATGCCAAATAGCATTTCCATGCCTAATCGTCTGAAACAGGTCGAGTTCAGCTCTTACTTGACGTACCACGATCGCGGACACCTGGTTAGCATCCATAATATCGAGATTTTCAATCTCGATAACGGGCAACAATCTCGGCCATTCACCCCGCAACTTGCCGAGGTTAACCTGCATACCCGTGCTCTGATTAAGGAAATTGACAATAGAGGGTCTTAACCCATCAACCACGCTAATCGTTTGCCTACCCACCAATACTAGAACGAGAGTACCAATAACTAGCAAAGCAGTGGTCCAAAGAAACCATCGCCCAATTGACGTCACTGTATTTATTGCTTTAATTACCATTCTGCGGTCTCAAACCGGGATAATATCAAACTGTTCACGAGAATATTGTTCATCGTCGCGAAGTTCGATTGTACAGCCAATTGACTTTTCGATCTCGCTCAGAGCAGACCTTTCTTCAGTTGACAAATATCCAGTGACCTCGGGACTTGCTTGAATCGTAATGCTCTGGCAACGATAGGTTTTTGTAGTACGTAAAATTTCTCTCCAGATCTCATAACTGATAGTACTCAAAGATTTAATTGAACCCTTGCCTTCACAAGTGGGGCAATTATCACTCAGCAACTCGTTTAGACTTTTATTAGTACGTTTTCTATTAACTTGCACTAGGCCTAACTCAGTGAAGTCGGAAATAAATGTGGCGACTTTGTCGACGAGTAGCGCTTTTTTCAAACTGCCTAATACCTGTTTTTGATGGCTATTATCATCCATATCAATAAAATCAATGACAATTATCCCACCTAAGTTACGCAGTCTTATCTGGCGCGCAATAATCTTACTTGCCTGCATGTTGGTATTAAAGATAGTTTTCTCTAAATCACGATGACCAACATCGCCCCCCGTATTCACATCGACAGTCGTCATCGCCTCAGTCTGATCAAAAACGACATAACCTCCAGACTCAAGACTAACTCTCCGTTGAAGAGCCATAGTGACCTCATCATTAACTTTATAGTGATGAAAAAGTGGTTTTTCGTCATCATAATTAATGAGTAGTTTGGTGGCATCCGGGTGATGCTTGTTCATTATTTGACTGAGCTCCTCAAAAGCGACGTTACAATCGACTAATATACGAGAGGTCTTATCGTCGACTAAATCACGCATAACTCGCATTTGAAGATTCATTTCTTGAAACACTCTGCCAATGTTGTTTGTCGTCGCCTTTTCCGACTCCACACCACTCCAACAGCGTTGTAAAAAGCTTAGATCAGATTTTAAATATTGAAGAGCAACGCCCTCTGCAGCAGTGCGTATAATATAGCTTCCCGCTGACATTCGCGGGGTTCCTTCTGCCACAGAGTTAGATAACATTGTCTCTATACTGTCCTGCAGGCGCTGTCGTTCATCTCGTTTCCTGATGCGATGCGAGACCTTATTGCCAAAACCTGCAGGCAAATAGGCGAAGTACCTGGACACCACAGAAATCTCTGCCGTTAATCGAGCACCTTTATCATTTATAGGGTTTTTTGTTATCTGAACCATGATTATCTGACCCTCATGCAGGACATGACGAATATCGGTAGTTCCAATACTGTCGCTCTTCCCCCGACTGGAAGGTTGTTTGATAATATCGCTAAAGTGTAAGAATCCGTTGCGCTCCAGGCCAATATTAATGAATGCTGCTTGAAGCCCAGAAAGTATACGAACAACCTTACCCATATATATATTACCCACCAAAGTATTATTCTTGGACCGCTCGATATGGACCTCCTGAACAACCCCGCTATGCAACAAGGCCACACGGGTTTCACCCGGCCCAACTGTGATCAGAATTTCATTATCCATTCTTTAAGTACTTTTAAGTGATGATATTTTTATACTGACAGTGACTGCC
>CAWKZU010000017.1:0-42656 GCA_963854585.1 Gammaproteobacteria bacterium
TCTTAATCGCTTTGGTACCTGCCTCTGTCACCTGCTGCACATTAAAGGTAACCACCGACACCAAATTTCCGGACATTGACTGGTCAAAAAACTTAAATGGCAGCAGTAAATAGCGGTTAAACAGGTCGGTTCGCAACGCATGCACTAGGTAATTTGCTACATAGGCAATGAAATAGGTACCAATCAGATAGCCAACGCCCCTCACCGCACTAATCATAATTAAAAATAGCGGTATGACTAACCAGCTTTCATTAACTAATTCATCGCCAAATAGTCCTTGCGCAATACCGCCGATAACCCCCGACGTGGACGCAACCGTAGAATCAGCCGCAGAACCAGTTAGAACAGCTACCGTATCTGTGATATAGCGTAGCAGATCGATAAAGGCGATCTCGGCAAGAGAATGCAGTAGCAAACCAAATACGGCGATTAAAAACGGAAACCAGTAGCGAGCCACGTAACCTAGCAATCTTAGATAAGTTTTTGTTCCTGAGGTACTAGTTGATTCAGACATGCTGAGATAGCTCTCCCAGCATGGGTCGGCATACGCCATTGGCAGGCGTCAAACAGGCCCAAAGAACCTCTTCTGGCCTCTGGGCATACCCTCTCACAGTATTACACGACACTGTTGTCATTATTCAGGACTCGGTCATTAATCTTTAACTACTCGCCCTCTTCGGACCAGAACGGCTATAACTGCGCCAATTAAACCATAACAATGGCCCGCAGGTCATACTTGACCGTATATTTATAGTGAACAATGTAAATTAGTTCAAGCTCCGAGTCACTAGGCCGCACTGCTTAGAACGGACTGTTTTTCGACCTACAACCTAAAATCAATCACAGAAAAGATACCAATGCTTATCCCTAGTAAATAAATCATACGAATCCCTGTTTTCAGGCAACGTCTATAATGTTACCGTCTTACAATACACAGGACTGTGATCTAGTGCAGTCAAATGTGTAAAACAAACATTAGCTAATGGTGCGTATGCAGTGATGAAAAATCTATTAATTGTTTACCACAGCCAAAGCGGCGGCACTATGCGTATGGCGGAAGCAGTGCATGAGGGGTGTCAGCGTGAGGAAGATATTGAAACGCGCTTTATAACGGCTTTTGATGCCGATTTGAGCGACTTGCGCTGGGCTGATGGCATTCTCCTTGGGACGCCTGAGAACTTTGGCTATATGAGCGGCGCTTTGAAAGACTTTTTTGATCGTACCTTCTATCCCGCTGAACCTTTTCAACTGAATCTGCCCTATGGCATTTTTGTCAGCTCAGGTAATGATGGTACCGGCGCTGTTCGTGAAGTAGACCGTATTGTTAAAGGCTATCCGTTGCGTAAGGTGTGCGAACCACTGATCATCGTTGGGGGCTTCAAAAATGAGCACCAAGAACAGTGTGAAGATTTTGGCCAGGGTATGGCTGCCGGATTAGCCTTAGGTATTTTTTAAAAAATCGCCACCGCCCTGGAGTAGGCAGTAATTTGCACGGGTAGAATCTCTTACCCCGACCTAGTGGCACCTAGACCTATGAGCACACAGATCGCAAAATCCATCTCTTTTTACCTAAAGGTTTATCCCAAATCTGGGTTATGGGTAAACGTGTGGATTTCTTCATCCGCAGGAGACCATTCTGCAGCACTAGAACCCCAAAAATTTGACGAAACACTCACCCAAGACGAATCATCCAAAGTGCCTGCTTTAATGAACTTAATGCCAGAGCTCTCCTCCACGAAACTAATTACAGGAGAGCCACAATCACTACAAAACCCTCTGCTAATGTGTGAACCTGCCGTGCCAGTTACCATAAAGAACTTTAAATTGCCTTCTACGTTAAGAGCTGCATCAGGAACCATAACAATAGTTGCTTTGCCACTGCCAGTCGACTTTTGACAATCACTGCAATGGCAATGATGGCTAGATATAACGTTTGCTTGTAGGAAATTATAATGAACTTTGCCGCATAAACAGCTTCCGGTTTGAGTTTTATCAGGCATGTTATTTTCCCTCTAAATAATAGATGCTTGAATAATACCCTTCAATTGAGGATAAGCTCAAATTAAACGACAGGACCTCTCGCGCGCTAGTGACATCTTCGATATATTCCTCGCTTTGTTATTCAGCTATGATCAAGTCTCTAAAAAATAATAAAGGAAATACCTGTATGGCGGCGCGTCTTGGCAATTTCATCATATTCCTGATTTTAACCATCATTACCCTTGGTTTGTATCCACTTTTTTTCTTTGTAACGCGCCAGCAAGAGACCGTGTCTTTGCTGACCGAAATAAGAGATGAACTTAAAAGGCCTTGATACGACTTTATTGCAGACATAAAAAAAACGCAAAACCGAAATTTTGCGTTTTTTAAATTGGAGCGGGAAAGGAGGCTCGAACTCCCGACCTGTTCGTTGGCAACGAACTGCTCTACCACTGAGCTATTCCCGCAGAAGCCAATAATGGCATCTTATAACATGGCGTCCCGTAGGGGAGTCGAACCCCTGTTACCGCCGTGAAAGGGCGGTGTCCTAGGCCTCTAGACGAACGGGACGAGGCTTAACATCAGATTTTGGGTGACTATAAAAAAATAGTAGCTACTAACCCAAGACGCTGTAATATTTTAAATTCCAAAATAATACCAAAAAATCAAATCTGACTTGCTGTCTTTCACTTCAGCAAGGCGGGCATTATACCGTTGGATTCTCTATTCTCAAGCCTTTTTAATTAAATAATTAAGACAATAAAAAAAGTAGTCCGGCTCCCTTCCCTATTTTATTAAAATGCTTGTGCTGACTAAGTTATAAGCGTTCGGCAAAGCGATGGAATTTGCCTTCCCTTGTTTCTCTCTAAGTTCTGCCAATGTGTTAAACTCTTACAAATACTAAAGGAGAGATTTATGGCTAAGGGTCAAGATTCGAAAAAAGCAGTTAAAAAGAAGCCTGAAAAAACGATGAAAGAAAAACGTCAGGAAAAGAAAGCCAAAAAACAATAGTCGTATTTTTCTTCTCTTCTTTTGTTAAAAGGTGTGGCTATTTTCACGCCACCGAAGCTGTGTTTTCAGTCGTTAGAGGGGATTATCAGCAGACTACCAAGAGCATAGGTTCTAAAGCTTATTTATTAAGCGCCTAGAGCGATTAAATAGCTTCTTAGCCTCGAAAACCAAAACTCATATAGTGGCCAGAGCCAAAACAGATAAATTTTTAGGTACAATGCGCGCGCGCAAATAAAACCATCGAAAAGTATTCAGGTAATGAAACATTTTTTACAATCAGACAAATTAAATAATGTTAATTATGAAATTCGTGGGCCCGTCCTCGACTATGCCAATTGGCTAGAAGATGAAGGCCAGCAGATTCTCAAACTCAATATTGGTAACCCTGGCGCCTTTGGTTTTGATGCACCCGACGAGATAATGCACGATGTCATACATAACCTTCGTGACGCGCAAGGTTACTCGCACAGTAAAGGTCTGTTTGCCGCTAGAAAAGCCGTCATGCAACGATACCAAGCTGAAGGCCTTGAGGACATTCATGTAGATGACGTTATTATGGGTAATGGCGTTAGTGAATTGATTGTAATGTCGATGCAAGGTTTGCTCAACCAGGGTGATGAAATCCTCATCCCCTCCCCCGACTATCCTCTTTGGACAGCTGCGGTATCTATTGCTGGGGGGAAACCCGTACATTATCAATGCGAAGAATCTGAAGGCTGGCAACCTAATCTTGATGATATAGAAAGACAAATTACTAAAAATACCCGCGGCATCGTTATTATTAACCCAAACAACCCTACTGGTGCGGTTTATTCGAAAGATACGCTGCGCGCATTAGTAGAGCTTGCTGAACGGCATGAGTTAATCATATTTGCCGACGAAATTTATGACCGTATTTTATATGATGACGCGATACATCACCCGCTTGCGCTCTTGACAAAAAACACATTGTGCTTGACCTTCAACGGGCTATCAAAAACCTATCGGCTTGCTGGATTCAGGTCTGGCTGGATGTTGATTAGCGGCGCGAAACAGATGGCCGCAAGTTACATTGAAGGTTTAGAGATGCTAGCCTCGATGCGTCTGTGTGCGAATGTTCCCGCGATGCTGGCCGTACAAACAGCGCTTGGCGGGCGTCAAAGCATTGAAGATTTGATACTACCCGGCGGTCGCCTGCTTGCACAACGTGATCTAGCACATACACTTTTAACATCTATTCCAGGCGTAACCTGTGTAAAGCCAAAGTCTGCAATGTATTTGTTTTTTAAGTTAGACCCTGCGGTCTACCCTATTGATAACGACGAAAGTTTTGTTCTAGAATTACTAAAAGAAGAACACTTGTTGATCGTTCAGGGTTCCGCATTTACCTGTCAAGATACACAACACTTCAGAGTTGTATTTCTACCTGATCAGGACACGCTCATCAAAGCGATAGAGAGACTCTCTAACTTTCTTGTCTCCTACGCAGCCAAACACAGAAAGATAGACCAAGTCTAATTGCCTCTATAAGGGGTTAGCCTAGATTAAAGCCTAAAGACCTTAGCGTTAACCGGTCACTGTGAGACAGCTTTAACAGCTCAGTATCAAACACCATTGAAGCCCATTCACGCCGGACTGGGTAGTCTCTGCGCAGCCGGTCAAAATGCTCACCTATAACATTAGAGCCAAGCTCAACGCCTTTAAGCATCGAACGCATTCTGTTGTCATCTGCACCAATATCGAAGCTCGCCAAAATAGCATCGGCAACGCAGTCAATAGCAACAGAGCATGGCTCCATGTCTTCTAACGTACGGAGATTACTCTGATACTCAGGAGCCCCATGCCATGACATAAACGCGTTAAAGATCATTGACGTTCCGTTTACTTTCCCCTCGAGACTATATCCGGCAATATGAGGTGAGGCCATTGAAACATGCTGGAGTAACTCTAGGTCAATTAGAGGTTCAGGCTCCCACACGTCGAGAGCAACCACAAAGTCTGCGCCTCCCTTTAACGAGGAGAGTAACGCTTTATTGTCGACTACAGCACCGCGACCGGCGTTAATTAAAAGAGCTCCGGACTTGAGCTTAGAAAGCGCCATGGCATCCAGTAAATGGTAGGTAGGATATAGTCCGGAAACGGTCAAAGGCGTATGCAGGCACACGATGTCACACCCCAGCACTGACTCAAAGTCGGTGGTCATTATTCCACTACCGCTTGCCAGATAAGGGTCATAGACCCGACAGTCAACGCCGATTGACAAAAGCGTCTTTAACAGCCTGCCGCCCACATTGCCGCAACCCACTATACCGACTGTTTTGTTCTGCCAATCAGGTATTAATCTCGTCATTACAGACAAATCATATTGCACCACCGATTGAGCATTACAGCCTGGAGCATGGGCAAAGTGAACCCCCTCAGCTTGAAGATAATCTACGTCGACATGGTCCGTTCCAATAGTCGCAGAGCCCACAAATTTAACCGTTGAATCCTTCAGAAGATCGGGACCCACTTGAGTTACGGACCGCACTAAAAGGATGTCCGCGTCGACAAGGTCTGCTGCTGATATTTCTCGGCCAGGCAATAGCTGAACGTCACCATAGGATCCAAATAATTCATTCGCCAGCGGTATGTTTTGATCAGTAACAATTTTCACTCTAATCTCACTTAGGCAGCAGTGTAGTGGGGCTATATGGGTGAGTATCTCGCAGCTTTAGATCGACAGTGCGCCTGGAAAATACCGAGCCAAACCCCATTTCTTCACAAAACAATTCAAAGGCATCCAGATGAATACCTTTCCATTCAATTCCCTGTAGGTTGGGCATCGATTTGGCGTCACACCTAATCGTGGTCAGCTCTCGAGCGAGCCTTAATTGGTCAGTACACCCGGCTAATTTATCTGCCAACTTCTTTGCCCCGCGAATCGGTAAATCTTGCAACTGATCAAGATGCCCCATAATTGCTTCTACGTCGGAAAAGTGCGAAAGAAGCTGCTTCGCCGTCTTTGACCCTATGCCCGGCACTCCCTTAATGTTGTCACTCGTATCCCCTACTAAAGCAAGATAGTCCGCCATCTGCCCACAACCTAGGTCCAACTCAGCCTCAAGTTCAGACTGGCCTTTAGCACTGGATTTTCCAAAATCCCAATAAAGATCCTGACCCTCAACAAGCTGCATAAGATCCTTATCGCGGCTAACAATAACCGGTTGCACATTATTCCCCCTAACAACACTAGCCATGCTGCCAATCAAATCATCGGCCTCAAAGTCTGCTGATGCCATCTCAACCACACCCAGCACTCTGCATAACTGTCGACAGGCATTCAACTGAAAGCCAAGCGCATCATCAGGTAATTCACGGTTAGCTTTATAATCTACACACAATTGATGGCGAAAACCTGTACCAAGGCTCTCATCAAAGGCGCAAAATATATACTCTGGCTGCTGTCGACGCAATACATCGAGCAGAAACCCAGTGAATCCATAAACGGCATTAGTGGGGAATTTCGGCTCTAGAGAGTGCCAGTTTTCTGGCAAACTAAAGTAGCTACGAAAAATATAAATTGGCGAATCAATCAATAGCGCCTGCATAATAATTCCTTAGACAATTTTTGCCAGCTGATAATGCTGATCACAGCGGGTGTTAAAGCTACCAAAGGCCCCGCTCAATCTCGCTAAAAAAACAGCCGCTCGTGGCGGTAACTTCTCTGCTTCGCACCAAGATTTTGCTTGATCAACTATGCCCTCTCTAAATATGTCGCTTGGCCCATCGTTACGAAGACCCTCCAAATTATCAGCACTTACGCGAAACGTATGACCGCAAGCCACTGCAAACATCCACTCTAAAGCCTGAGGCTTAGTCTCAGCCGCCTCAAAAACCGCCTGCTGATCGACAGTGCGACCATCAGGCTGGTACCAGTACCCAAAGTCTTCCAATAGGCGGCGGCGACGTCCTGCTAGGCACCAGTGCGCAATTTCATGGAGAGCACTTGAAATAAAATCCTGACGATAAAAAATACGACAGCATTGACCATCTGCTGTGGCTGGCAGGTATAAGGGCTCGTCCGCCCCTCCGATCAAAATAGTATTAAAGCTTACTTCAAACTCTGAACTGAATAAGGACGTGATTAATTGTAGTTTTTGACAGGGCAAAATAAAGTACCAATTCCTATTATTATTACTACTATTTCGTAGCTTATCTGCTTAGGACCGCCTTGCGAAAAAAGTATTTTGGCAGCACCCTATTATCAACCGCCCAACACAAAAAGGCTATGTTCCTTTGCCAAGTTTTTTGCCGTGAAACACTAATTGTTGTGCTTTTCTTTTTTCTAGGTTACCTTATGTAGTGTTAGTGTTACATCTGTCCACTGCCATAAGGAGATTTTATTTATGCCGAAATCGGCGATTGATTCCTCTAATGATAATGTGATTGATATCTTCACTCGCAAACCTCTCTCCGAACTCACCAACAACCGTTTAGTCCGCATTTCAGCCGAGCTTGATGGCTTAGAAATGCTGTATAGCAACCCAGAAAATCCAGACAAACTATTTTCTCTTAAGATCCTAGCGTGGGGATTGCGCCTTAGTGGTGAAGTTGTCGCACTCGTACCCTGGCTAACTAAACTAACACCCTGCGATGAAATCAGCGACCCTTTGAATGGTCAATGGCAAGGCTATTATGATCAAGGAATTGATGAATTATTTTTCTCCGCCCCGCTACATAAAGTTATCGAACTAGAGTCTGCGGCCGAATATTACGATTATCAGTGCGACTCTGACACCGAAATAATTCAAGAAATTCCCGACAGTATAGGTACACATAGTGTCCTTTCGGAGGATGGGTTCCAAAGTATTTGCTTAAAAGAGGTTGTAAGCTGGCGACTACTCAATAGCGGCGCTATTGAAGCGATGCTGATCGATGAGGAAAAGATGGTGGCCACGCCTGTCCTTCCCGGCGACGATTGCCTTTACCCTGCAGAACAAAACCCCGACTTCCGGTACTTTTTCCAGCACAACATAGCTAATAAAATAAAGTCCCAAGACCCAGAAGCCTTGGCTGCTATTTTGTTACTTCAAGAAAGTTAAGGTGGTCTAAAGCCCAAGTTTTACGGGTTACCATATCCCATTAAGCGCTGGTAACGCTTTTCCAATAGACTCTCGACATCTTCAGATTGGAGTTCATCTAGCTGTTTGATCAGGTGCTGTTTGAGGGTAGTGCTCATCGTTTCTATATCACGGTGTGCCCCACCCATCGGTTCAGGGATAGTGGTATCTACAATACCTAGTTTTTCTAGATCAGATGAGGTGACGCCCATGGCTTCAGCAGCATCTGGTGCTTTCTCACTGGTCTTCCAAATAATATTAGCGCAACCCTCTGGAGAAATGACGAAGTAAGTGCTGTATTGGAGCATATTAAGCCTGTCTCCCACTCCTATACCCAATGCTCCTCCCGAGCTTCCTTCGCCGATAACCGTGCAGATAATAGGTGTTTTCAAACGAGACATTACCGCTAGATTCTTGGCAATAGCTTCGGAAATATTTCTCTCTTCAGAATCAATGCCTGGATAAGCACCGGGGGTGTCAATTAGGGTCAGAACAGGCATATTAAAACGTTCAGCCGTTTCCATTAAGCGAAGAGCCTTACGATACCCCTCAGCCTTAGGCATGCCAAAATTACGCATCACCTTGTCAGTAACGCCGCGGCCTTTTTCCTGACCTATCACCATGACGGGCTTACCATCTAGCCGAGCGACACCACCAACGATGGCGCTATCATCACCAAAGTGACGATCACCATGCATCTCTTCCCAATCAGTAAAAATTCTCTGAATGTAATCAAGTGTGTAAGGGCGATGAGGGTGCCTAGCAACCTGGACAACCTGCCATGGGGTTAACTTTGAATAAATACTTTCTGTGAGTTTCCGAGACTTACCACGTAACTTTGCCACTTCCTCTGCGATATTGAGCTCATTGTCATTGCCCACCAAATGCAGTTCTTCAATTTTAGCTTCTAATTCGGCAATTGGTTGCTCAAAAGATAGATAATCTAAATTCATCGTTATTAATGTCTCATATCGTCGCGGGAGTCAGTAAAGTGCAGTTTAACATCTCTACAGGCCACGGCTAGTCAAGAATCAATGATAACGCAAAGTCACACTATTTTTCCCAAATTCCTCACGAAGATGAGATATCAGTTCGTCTCTTGGCTGAATCTTCCATTGATCACCCAATTTTAAACGACCTTTAGCGTGAGACAGCGAATAATCGACTTCGACTGCACAGTTACCATCCTTATAGCCACTAACCGCTGAATGAAATTTTTCTACCCAATCATCACCGCCATCAGGAATGCGTAACTCTAGGCACTGTAATTTACTACAGCGCGCCTGATAGATAGATTGAATAGAGTCTGCGACCATCTTTAATCCACCCGTAAAGTCATCCTCAGAGACAACTCCCTTTACGACGAGCAGTGCGTCTTTAGCAATAATATCACGATAGGCGTTATATTTATCCGCCCAGACTGATAATTCGATACGCCCGCTTTTATCATCTAGCGTAAGGAAAGCGAAACTTTCCCCTCGCTTGTTTTTCATGATGCGCATGCCAACAACCATTCCCGATACAGTAGTGCTGTCTTTTCCAGGCCGTAAGTCAACGATCCTGTTCGGTAACATTTCTTTCAATTCAGGCGCATACTCGTCAATGGGATGTCCGGTCAGGTAAAGACCAAGAGTCTCTTTCTCACTAGTCAGTCGCGCCCGAATCGAGAGTACACGGACACTCGAGTATGCGTTGTAATTAATCTCAGAGGCGCTATCCACGATAGATTCCCCAAATAAATCGCCCATACCACTGTTCTTATTTCGAACATGTTGCTCTGCAAGCTGCACAGCTTCATCCATGCAAGCAAGCATTACAGCGCGACGATAACCGATTTCACCCTCAGGCCCAATTCCATCTAAAGCACCACTTTTTATCATCGCATCAAGTGATCTTTTATTAACCTTTCGACCATCTACCCTTGCACAAAAATCGAATATATCCTTGAACGGACCTCCAGTATCGCGAGCCTCTATAATGGCTTCGATCGGCCCTTCTCCTAAACCCTTAATTGCGCCCAAGCCATAAATGACGCCACCCATGCCATCGACACTAAAATGAAACTTCCCCCGATTAACGTCTGGAGGCAATAAATTTAAATCCATTGCACGACATTCGTCTATAAACGTCACTACTTTTTCGGTCTTATCCATGTCCGAGGATATTGTGGCCGCCATAAACTCTGCCGGATAATGCGTTTTTAGCCAGGCCGTCTGATACGCAATAAGAGCATAGGCTGCTGAGTGCGATTTGTTAAAACCGTAACCCGCAAACTTCTCCATAAGGTCAAAAATATTTGACGCTAAGTTTTCTGCAAAGCCCTTTTCAATCGCACCTTGCATAAACAAATCACGCTGTTTTGCCATTTCATCTGCATTCTTTTTACCCATGGCCCGACGCAGTAAATCAGCTCCACCAAGAGTATATCCTCCCATCACCTGGGCAATCTGCATCACTTGTTCCTGATACAAGATAATCCCATAAGTCGGCTCTAGAGCCTGCTTCAAACATTCGTGCTGATACTGAGGGTGCGGATAGCTCACTTCCGCACGGCCCTTTTTACGATTTATAAAGTCATCTACCATTCCAGACTGCAGTGGCCCTGGCCTAAACAGTGCCACTAAAGCAACAATATCTTCAAATCGATCAGGGCCAAGCTTACGAATCAACTCTCTCATTCCTCGAGATTCTAGCTGGAACACGGCCGTTGTCTCAGCGCGCTGCATTAAGGCAAAGGTGTCGGCATCATCTAAGGGTATTCTTTCTATTACCAACGGTTCTTCAGCGTCTTCCTCGCGCGAACTGTTAATCATTCGCAGAGCCCAATCAATAATGGTCAACGTTCGCAGGCCAAGAAAATCAAACTTGACTAAGCCGGCCTCTTCTACATCATTCTTATCAAATTGAGTGACAACCCCTGCTCCGCTTTCATCGCAGTAGATGGGAGAAAAATCCGTTATCTGGGTAGGAGCTATCACTACCCCGCCAGCATGTTTACCACAGTTACGTGCTACACCCTCTAGCTGTAAAGCCATTGACCAAATTTCAGCAGCTTCGTCATCATTTTGAAGAAACTCACTAAGCTCCTCTTCTTGATTAACAGCCTTTTCTAATGTCATACCAACTTCAAAGGGTATTAATTTAGATAGCTTATCTGCCAGCCCATATGACTTTCCTTGCACACGAGCGACATCTCGCACTACGGCCTTCGCCGCCATCGTTCCGAACGTGACAATCTGAGACACGGCATCACGACCATATCGTTCGGCGACGTACGCAATCACTCGATCACGGCCTTCCATACAAAAGTCAATATCAAAATCTGGCATTGACACTCGTTCTGGATTGAGGAACCGTTCAAATAACAAGTCGTATTCGATGGGGTCAAGATCAGTTATCTTTAAGGCATAAGCAACTAAAGACCCCGCGCCTGAACCTCGACCTGGCCCTACTGGAATTTCGTTTGATCTTGCCCACCGAATAAAGTCCATCACGATCAAAAAATAACCGGGAAAGCCCATTCCGATAATAATATCGAGCTCAAACTTTAACCTTTTTGCATATATTTGCTGCTTCTCTTGGAAGTCGTCCGCCTTAACATCAAATAAATCAGCCAATCGCTCAGCTAGACCCGCTTCCGACGTCTTGATAAAAAACTGATTAATGGTCATGTCTTCAGGAATCGGGTAATCAGGCAAAAAGTACTCGCCTAACCGTAAATCGAGACTACAACGTTTAGCTATTTCAACGGTATTCTGCAGAGCTTCAGGAATATCAGAAAAAAGCTCTGCCATTTCATCTGGACTACGAAGATATTGATCCTGAGAGTACCGCCTCTCCCTGCGCGGATCGTCTAATGCGCGACCCTCATATATGCAAACTCGAGCTTCGTGAGCCTCAAACTCATCCGATTTTAGAAACCTCACATCATTGGTAGCAACGACTGGGCAGTTACTCCCAACAGCCAGCTCCACTACTGAATGAATATAACTTTCCTCATCCCCACGCCCAGTACGCTGGACTTCCAGATAAAATCGATCAGGAAAAACATCCATCAAGCCTTTTAGGGATTCCTCGGCCTCAGCTTTTCGGCCAGAGATTAACGACACACCAACATTCCCCAGACGGCCTCCAGACAATGCGATCAAGCCCTCGCTAAATTCCGGTAGCCAAGAATATTTAATGGTGGGCACACCTTGACGCTGCCCCTGTTGATAAGCCTTGGATATTAAATTAGTTAAGTTTTGGTAACCAATGTTGTTGCTGACTAAAAGTACAAGCTGACTAGTACCACCCTCCCCACTTTCATCCACCACCAGGACGTCAGCCCCAAGAATAGGCTTAACGCCCTTAGATTGCATGGTTTTGTAAAACTTCACCAAGCCAAAGAAATTGTTGAAGTCAGTCAGAGCAACCGCCGGCATGCCCATTTCGGCTACTTTGGCGGCAAGCGGTTTTAAACGCACCAGCCCATCGACAAGCGAATATTCAGAATGAAGCCTTAAATGTACAAAGGTCGCTGTCATTATGAGCTTTTCGTTAATAGATGCTGGGCATCGACTCCGTAATGTACAAAGCTATCCGCCATAAGATCAAAGACGGAGCCATCATACTCAGGAATCTCACTCTCGCTAATGGTGGTTGCTGTGACTTTTTCACCCCATCTTATAATCCCAGCACCACAAGTTAGTCCTGCGCCAAATGTCGCTGTCAGTATAGTCATGCCTGGCTTAACCGTGCCATCGGCAATTGCATCGCAAAGAGCAAGGGGGATGGAGGCCGCTGAAGTGTTAGCGTACTCATCAATCCGAACAACAACCTTTTCCATTGGAAAGTTCAGGCGTTTGGCCAAGGTTTGAATAATACGAATATTCGCCTGATGAGGGATAAATAAATCAATATCATCGGCGGTCAAGCCTTCTTGTTCGAGTACTTGGCTAATCGAGTCAGCCATCCCTCTCACTGCACTCTTGAAGATCTCTTGACCTTCAAAGTTAAGGGAAATAAAGACATCGTCCGTAAAATGCAATGGTGACATGCCCCAAGTAGGCAAATGCAAGCATTCTCGACTATCTGGAACACAGCCCATATGCGCCGACAGTAAACCAACCTTTTTATCGGACGCTTCCAACAGGACCGCTCCGGCCCCGTCACCAAACAAAAAGCATGACTCTCGCTTTTTCCAATCCATAGCCAAGGATATTCGCTCAGAGCCTACGACAAGAGCTTTTTTTATAGACCCCGCTTTAATCATGTCCGTAGCGACATTAACGCCATAGAACCAACTCGTACACGCTGAATTCAAGTCAAAGGCTGCAGCTTTTGTTGCCCCAAGTTCATTTTTAATATAACTCGCGGTATTGGGACAAATCTCTTCAGCTGATGTGGACCCGAGAATAATCAGGTCGATATCTTCAGCATCGACACCAGCCGTCGCTAGCGCGCGATCGCATGCTAGCCAAGCCATCTTACCCGTGGAAACATGACTATAATATCGCTGCTTGATACCTGAGCGCGAAAATATCCACTCGTCACTGGTATCCACCACTTTACTCATATCATCATTGGTCATGACAAGCTGTGGTACATAGCTCCCCCAACCGGTAATTTCTGCGTATTTCAAGCTTTGGTCTCCAGACTTTATTGTTTTTGTACGTTCATCGAATGTAATGCTTGCAGGCTTGTAACTCAAGACAAAACTATTGTTTTTAGACGTATCGCCCAAGGTTATGTGAAAGTGAATTGATTGGTTTATACAGTAACTCTTAGAACAGAGGACTTTGCTCTAAGTCTAGATCAAGTCTAACTGGGGCAAAAGATCGTCGATGTATGTCTGTCGGACCCATTCTTTGCAACGCTTCAAGATGCTGAGGCGTGCCATAGCCTTTATTAGCGGCGAATCCATAACCGGGATATTTAACATCCAGCTCCCGCATTTCGGCATCCCTTATTACCTTGGCCAAAATGGACGCCGCACTTATCACCTCAACACGACCATCACCCTTAACAACAGCCTCTCCCTTAAATTCCCACTGCGGGAGCCTATTACCGTCTACGGCAACATAATCGGGTTTTACATTTAACCCCATAACAGCCCTGCGCATTGCCATCATTGTCGCCTGTAAAATGTTAAATCTGTCGATCTCTTCAACTGAAGCCCTTGCAATATACCAACAGTGCGCTTGGCCAATAATATCTTCGTACAAATTCTCTCTCTGCCTCGCTGAAAGTACCTTAGAATCGGCTAAGCCTCTAATTTCGTGGTTCTGGGGAAGTATAACTGCGGCAGTAACCACATCACCCGCCAAAGGCCCGCGCCCGACTTCGTCTACACCTGCGAGAATTTTAACGCCTTTAGGAGGCCTCCATGCTTTCATTCAGCTATCAACTTGGCTATGGCCTCTGCGGCTATCTCGCCTGAACTGATCGCAAGTAACCGGTGTAGATCTCGGAATTTAACGCCCAAACTGGCGGCTCTACTCGGACCAAATGCTTTAAGAACCTCGTCGGACAAAGCCTCGACCGTAGCTTTACTTTGGATCAACTCGGGAACTAACATTTCGTTTGAAAGTAAATTGGGTATTGAAGCAAAAGGCGTTTTGATAAAAGGTGATACTAAAGCGTAAGTAAGCGCACCCAAGCGATAGCTGACTACCATCGGCTTTTTCAGGAGCATTGCCTCTAGTGCAGTGGTGCCGGACGCCAAAAGAACAACGTCCGATGCCTCCATAGCCACATGAGACTGTTGTCGAATTAGTGTAACGCTTAACGTGTGTCGGTTTAATAATAGCTTTTCCAGATACTCATACCGCGCCTCGTTCGCCGCTGGAATAATTAACTGTAACCCGGGCAAAACTTTATCAACAACCTGTGCAACATCAAGAAACAGATCGGCCATAAGCTCTAACTCACCCGCCCGACTGCCTGGCATGATGCAAAGAACCGGAATTTCTGAGTCTAATCCAAGGGCACACCTTGCTCTGGCGATGTCAGGTTCCATTGGCAACTGTTTGGCTAGAGGGTGCCCGACATAACGAACTGGAACATCATGCTGGCGATAAAAATCAGCCTCAAATGGAAAAAGAGACAGCATTAGGTCAACAGAGTTTTTGATTTTCTTGATTCTTCCCTGACGCCATGCCCAGACCGACGGACTCACATAATGAACCGTTTTCACACTCAGCGAGTGTAATTTAGCTTCTATGGTCAAGTTGAAATCGGGGGAATCTATTCCAACAAATACAGCCGGTTTATTTTCACTGTAACGCTTAACAATAGTCCTGCGGATACGCAACAATTCTGGCAAACGTTTTAACGGCTCAATAAACCCCATTACTGACAATCGATCCATGTCAAACAAAGATTGGAAGCCCTCTGCCTGCATTTTGGGACCGCCAATACCCTCAAACAAAGCATCGGGAAATTGTTCTTTTAACGCCCTGATTAAATCAGCACCAAGTAGATCGCCGGACGCTTCTCCTGCGACGATTGCAAAGACAGGCGATTGACTCACCATAGCCTAGCGAATAATGCCGCGAGTAGAACGCTCAAGAGACTGCAACAACATACTAATCACAATATCGTCACCTAACTCAGCGATCAATTTTAACGCCTCATCCAGCTGCAATCCACGCCGATAAAGAATCTTATAGGCTTTATTAGCTAAAGCTATCTGCTCTATTGAAAAATCGCGGCGCTTAAGACCTTCACGATTTATCGTACGCGGCTCAGCGGGACTGCCAAAAGCCGTAACATAAGCTGGGACATCATGATAAACAAACGCAGCCGGACCGATAAAACAATGAGGACCAAGACTTACAAACTGATGAATGAGCGAATAACCGGAGATAATAGCCCAATCGCCAACCTCTACATGTCCCGCTATAGCTGAGTTATTACCCATAATTATATTAGAACCAACCAGAGAATCATGGCCAACATGAGCATAGGCCATCAATAAATTGTTATCGCCAATACGTGTTTCGTTTTTGTCTTGAATAGTCCCTCGGTGAATCGTCACGCCTTCTCTAATCGTATTGTTGTCTCCGATCACTAACCGCGTAGGCTCACCCTTATACTTAAGATCTGGCGTATCTTCACCAACGGTCGAAAATTGATAAATCTTATTATTTTCACCTAAGTTTGACGGGCCCTTAATAACTACGTGCGAGGAGATATGACATCCATCACCAATATTCACACCCGGTCCAATAGTCGTCCAAGGGCCTACTGTGACGTTCTTTCCAATCACTGCCGATGAATCAATTATCGCACTAGGGTGAATCATTTAAATCTTTCCCTATCTCTATAGGCGCAAAGTAAAGTCGCCTCACAAGCTACCTCACCATCCACAGTGGCACTCGTCTTGAATCGCCAAATATTTCGCTTTACACCCAGCACTTCTGAATACAGCATCAGCTGATCTCCAGGAACCACGGGGCGCCTAAACCGAACCTTGTCAACACCAGCAAAAAGATAGAGCTTACCGTCATCTGCCGTCGTCCCCGTCGAAGCAAAGCCCAGTATCCCAGATATCTGCGCGAGAGCCTCGATAATCATGACGCCTGGAAATATTGGCGCCCCGGGAAAATGCCCATTAAATATTTCCTCATTCACGGTAATATTTTTATAGCCTACAATACTCTCATTGGGCTCGATCTCGAGCACTCGATCCACTAACAAAAGCGGGTAACGATGCGGTAACAACGCCATAATTTCATTAATATTCATAAATTTCCGTAGTTTGTATTAACCAATATACACAGATAAAGAGCCTTTATCTGCCATATTCAATGCTAGTAGTCTTTCCCAAAAGTTCTAATCTTCGAGTTTTTTTAACCTTCGAGCCATATCATCTAGTTGCGCCATTCGCACAGAATTCTTTCTCCAATCAGCCGTTTTCAAGACTTGCGTCCCACCTGATGAATAAGAACCTGACTCAGTAATCGATTTCGTCACCAATGTTCTGGCCGTAAAAGTGACGTTATCACATACCGATATATGCCCAACAATAGCCACATACCCGGCTAAAATACAATTACGTCCAACCGAGGCACTACCAGCCACCCCGGAGTATGCGGCCATCGCCGTATTATCTCCAACCACTGCGTTGTGCGCTATCTGGACGTGATTATCAAGAATCACACCATTTCCAACAAAGGTGTCTCCAAGGGCCCCTCTATCAATCGTTGTACAGGCCCCCACTTCAACATCATTTCCTATGGTCACTCCGCCTATCTGATATATCTTCTGCCAACCACCTGCTGCCAGCGGGGCAAACCCAAATCCATCAGCGCCGATCACTGAACCACTATGCACTCTGGCATTGTGCCCAATTGTAACATCATGATAAATAGCTACATTTGAAGATATATGAGAGTTTTCGCCTATTTCAGACCGGGCTCCAATAACCGTATTTGCATCGATACGGCAACCCGAAGCAACAACGGCGCCCCCTTCGATCACAACATTAGGCCCAACATACACATTATCAGCCACCTTAGCGGTAACATCCAAGACTGCACTGGGATGAACGAACGAATCCCTAGGCTCAGCGCTATCAAACCATGATGAAATTAACGCATACGCTAGATAAGGATCCGCCACAACAAGACAATCATGCGCATACCCATCAGCGTTTTTCTCCGAGAGAATAACCGCCGATGCTTGAGAACCCATAAGGTATTTTGAATATTTCGTATTCGATAAGAACGCGAGCTGCCCCTCTAGAGCATCCTGAAGGGTATTCAGCCCTGTTATTCTTACTTCTGGATCACCACGCAACTCAGCCTTGAGATACGCAGCGATTTCACCAAGAGAATAGTCGCGAGTCATAAAACGCCATTACTGCTGTTGAGTGTTCTGATTCAAACGATCGACCACTTTAGCCGTTAAATTATTTTCTGGACTAGCAACAATCACAGATTCTGATCTTAGCAACAGCGTTATACCTTCTTCTTGGACAACTTGAGCCAACGCCTCCTGAAATTGAGGAGATAGCTCCTGCATGATTTGCTGCTGTAACTCTTTTTGCTCAGCTTGAATTTTTTGTACTGCAAGATCATAGTCAGCTTTAGCATAGGACATCTTCTTTTGCTGCGCTGCCACCTGCTCTGCAGACCAAGTCAGCCGCTTAGTTTCAGCCTCTTTACCCATAGCTTGTAAGTCAGCGGCTGAGCCTTCAGCTTTGGCTTTAAGAGCAACAAAGTCCGCACTCTCTAGCGAGGTCTTAACGCTATTTTGAGCATAATCAGAAGCAAACATAGCCTGCTGGATGTCAATGACCGCTATTTTTGTTTCTGCTGCTATAGCAACCGACGCAAACCCTACCATGCTGACTACCACTAAAACTAACGCTTTCAAATTACTCACAATACTTCTCCAAACATAAGATTAAAATTAAAATTGATTACCCAACGAAAACTGGAATACTTCAGTTTCGTCAAACTCATTTGCATTAAGAGGCTTCGCCACACTAAACGTGATGGGTCCAAAGCCACTCAACCATGTTGCACCTAATCCAACGGAATATCTAAGCTCACCAGCATCAGGGCTAAAACAATTTACCTGAGAACCACCGCATTTGGTATTAAAAATATTACCCGCATCAACAAAAAATGAGGATTGCACCGACCGCTGGTCCTTTATGAAAGGAAGTGGGAACAGAATTTCAGCGCCAAACTCCACCTGTACATTGCCCCCTGAGGGCCTACCTAAGGCATATCTACCTTCGCAGGGAGGATCTTGTAATACACAGGTAGGCGTGGACCTGGGCCCTAATCTCTGTTTCTCAAAGCCTCGCACTGAACCAAAACCTCCACCATAAAAGTTCTTAAAGAAGGGTAACTGACTGGTGCCACCATAACTTTCGCCAAAGCCCATATCCGCTCTTATTTTTAACGTCAGGGATCGGGTGAGTCCCATAAGACGCTCACCCTTGTAGGTTAACTTGTAGTACTCCAGACCTGAACCGGGAAGATAAAGTTCAAGACCAAGACGTTGAGATGTGCCTCGAGTCGCAAAGATGCCGCGGTTTAGTGTCGACTTAACCCAATTTAAATTAAAGGTAATGGAATCAAAATCTGTACCATTAGCTTCAATAAAGTCATCGATTTCATAGGAAGTCGTGTAGTCTCCTTGTGTTAAAGCTAAATTTTCATAACCAAAACCAAAACCTATTCGCTGAATTTCTGACACTGGATAACTCCAGTTCACTCGAACCCCGTAGGTATCTTGCGAAAATGGCTGCAGACGAAGCTTACTATAATCTGTTTCACTCGCATAAATACTATAGCCCGCGGCAACGCCATCAGCCGTAAAATATGGCTCGGTATAACTAAAGTTCAACGAGCTTGAATAGGTGCTGCGATTTATACCCACACCAACCTGCTTCCCGCTGCCCAGAAAATTATTTTCGCTAAGATTGGCGCCAAGCATTAATCCATATCCCTGCGAGTATCCCAAGTTAGCCCCTATAGATCCTGAAGGCTGCTCTTCAACCGAATAGACTACGTCTATTTGATCATTAGTGCCCGCAACGGGAAGATTCTCTACGTTCACTTCTTTAAAAAAGCCTAACCGCTCAAGACGAACTTTAGATAACTCAATCAACGCATTGTTAGCTGAGCCCCCTTCCATCTGGCGCATTTCTCTGCGTAACACGGGATCTGCTGTCTTGGTATTACCTCGAAATTCTATCCTTCGGACATAAGCACGCATGCCGGGTTTAACTAAAAAGGTGATCTTCGCTGTCTTTTCGTCCACATCTAGATCAGGGAATCCTTCAACTTCCGCAAAAGTGTAGCCTTCATTTCCTAGACGACGCGTAATGTATTCACTAGAGGTAGTCATTAACACTTGCGAAAAAGTTATCCCCTCTTTCATTAATATTAACGCTTTGATGTCATCCTCAGGAATCATCAAATCCCCTGCAAGCTCAACATCACTAACGGTATAAACATCACCCTCATCAATATTAATGGTAATAAAAACTGACTCTTTGTCCGGGCTAATAGAAACTTGAGTGCTAGACACTTCAAACTGCAGATAGCCTCTGTCTAAATACCAGGTTTCCAATGTCTCCAAATCGCCCGATAATTTTTCTCTAGAATACTTATCATCACTGGTTATAAATGACAGCCAGCCGGTTTTATTTTGCTCGAATTGATCCAGTAAGTCTTCCTCAGAGAAGTCTGCATTGCCCACAATATTGATATGTCGGATTTTTGCTACATCACCTTCATCGATATCAATATTCACCGCCACGCGATTTCGCGGCAACTGTTTTACTTCTGTTTTAACCAACGCACCGTACCGGCCTTGAGACACATACTGCCGCTGAAGTTCTTGAGTCATTCCCTCTAGTATCACCTGGCGAAAAATCTGCCCCTCAGCTAATCCATTATCACGCAAAGCCTCTAAAAGCTGATCCGTTTCAATTGCCTTATTGCCGTCAAGATTAATCTCGGTAACTGCTGGCCGTTCAACTAAGCCAACGACTAAAATGCCATTCTCCCGGGCGATAATAACATCGGCAAAGTAACCCGTTCGAAATAAAGAACGTGTCGCCTCACGTACAGAGGTTTCATCGACAATATCCCCGACACTCAAGGGTAATGAAGCAAAAACAGTGCCCGCAGACACCCTTTGAAGACCTTCAATGCGAATATCCGTAACCTGAAACTCATCAGCATATGATGCGACAGAATGGATCATTAGCGCTAGAAATAAACCTGTTAGCAGTTGCTTCATGAAAATATTCAAACCTAATTATTAATTATTGTAAGGAAATTCAAAACGTTCGCATCAAATCATTAAATGTGGCAAAGACCATTAAACCGACGAGCATCGCAAAACCGGCCTTATAACCTAATAACTGAGTCCGTTCAGATACCGGTGAACCTTTAACCAACTCAAACATCATAAACAACAAATGTCCGCCATCCAAAACAGGAATGGGCAACAAGTTCATTACGCCGAGCATTATACTTAGAATAGCAATGAAGCGAATAAAATTATCAAACCCTGATCGAGCTGACTCACCAGCGACTTTTGCAATACTGATAGGCCCACTAAGATTCTTTGGACTTAAATCTCCAGTGATTAACTTACCAATTGATTTCAAGACAAAAAAACTGGTGCTAATCGTTTCTTCAATGCCGCGAGGAACAGCGGTAAAAACATTGTAGTTTATCGTCCTCACCAAATCCTCGGGATACTCCACTCTCGATGACAACTGGATGCCTAGTTGCCCTATCTGCTCCCCAGATCTGATGACTAATCTAGGTCTCGCGTAAATATCAAGGAGTTGATCTTCAGAACCTACCTTATCACGCTCCACCGTCAACAACACATCTTGCCCCGCACTGTCAGAAACGTTCTGAACAAACTCCTCCACTGCGACTATTGGCATCCCATTAAAAGATATTAATCGATCGCCAGAGCGCAACCCAGCATCAAATCCAGCCCCATCTTGCCCAACATCGGCAACACTTAGTTCTTTCAGAACCAACGGAGGCGTCAACCCCAAATCCCGAAGTACAGACGGCTCTTCCACGTCTGTTAACCAATCCTCAACAGGAATTCCTAAGTCATAGCGAATATCTGAATCAGGATAAACCACGGTAAACGGGATACTCCCACTATGACCGATATAATCAAATAACCTACGCGACAATTCAGTCCATGAATTAACCGATCGTCCGCCAACAGCAACAATCTCCATATCCCGTTCAAAACCAGCCTGCTCGGCCATGGAGGCTATCTTCACGTCCCCTAAAACAGGAGCCAAACCTCGCTCTCCACCCAGAAACATAAACCAAAAAATGATACTTGCTAGCAAAAAGTTAGCCAACGGGCCTGCCGCAACGATCGCCATCCGCTGCAAAAGACTTTTCGAGGGAAACGAATAGGGTAAATCTTCGGGCAAAACGTCGCCAGAGCGCTCATCAAGCATCCGCACGTATCCGCCAAGAGGCAAAGCTGCAAGAATAAATTCAGTACTGTGCTTGTCTCGCCACTTAAACAAAGCAGGCCCAAAACCGATGGAGAACTGCTCAACACGAACACCGCAACGCCGTGCCACCCAAAAATGACCAAATTCATGGAAAGTAACTAAGACCCCAAGGGCCAAAAATGTATAAAAGATAGTGACCAAAATATCCATGGTTTAGCGCTCTATTTCTAAAATATAGGACGTAGCATAACTGCGCGCCCTGCGATCAGACTCTTGGACTGCAGTAAGTGATTCTGGTTCATTAAATATAGACCCAGAAAGCGTTTCTTTGACGACATCTGCGATTTGGGTGAAACCAATTCGCCTGTCAAGGAATGCTTGAACGGCAATCTCATTAGATGCATTGAGTACTGCTGGCGCATCCTTCCCCGTCCGAGCCGCTTCAGATGCTAACGTAAGACAAGGAAAGCTGTCTAGATCTGGTCTGGTGAAATCCAATCGCGCGATATCAAACAGATCCAATTCAGCCACTCCAGAAGCGATACGCTCAGGCCAGGCTAATGCATGAGCAATAGGAGTACGCATATCAGGATTGCCAAGCTGAGCAATCACCGAGCCGTCTGCATATTGAACTAGCGAATGAACGATACTCTGAGGATGCACAATGACCTCAATCTGATCTGGGGTTGCGTCAAACAACCAGCAAGCCTCGATTAACTCCAGCCCCTTATTCATGAGTGTGGCCGAATCCACCGATATCTTGTGGCCCATACTCCAATTCGGGTGGGCAACAGCCTGCTCCACCGTTACATCGAGCATCTGCTCTGTGGTTAAACCTCTAAATGGCCCACCAGATGCAGATAACAGAAGCCTTAAGACCCCAGATCCCGAGAGACCTCTGGACGTTGGAGGCAAGCACTGAAAAATTGCATTGTGCTCGCTATCTACGGGCAATAACAAAGCTCCGGAAGCTTTTACCGCCTCCATGAAAAGACCACCCGCCATCACAAGTGCTTCTTTATTAGCCAGCAGAATTTTTTTACCCGCATGTACCGCTGAGAGTGTTGGCACTAAACCAACTGCACCAACAATAGCCGCCATGACAATATCAACATCACCATGGCTGGATACTTCGCTCAAGGCTTCAATACCGCAAAGTACTTCAGTCTCTGCACCTGCGCTCTTAAGCTTGGCTCTAAGAATACTAGCGGACTGAGGATCTATGACAACGGCGTATCTCGCACTATGCTGTATACACTGCTCCGCAAGGAGGTCAATTTTTTGATTTCCTGTTAAGGCAAAAATGCAATATTTATCGGGATGCTGGGAGATGACATCGAGCGTACTAACACCAATAGACCCGGTTGCACCAAGAATAGTTATTTGTTGCCGCATCAGAATGTATGCGTAAAGGGTAAAATTAAACCAAACATAGGTAGCGCGGCCATAACTCCGTCAATACGATCAAGTACACCACCGTGGCCAGGTAATAGCCGACCACTGTCTTTGACGCCACTATGCCGTTTGATCATGCTCTCAAATAAATCACCAAGTACTGAATAAAGCGCCACAGGGATAACAAGTAGCGAAAGGCCTAATACAGTAACGTGATCAGACAAATACCAAACCAGCGAACCGACCAACACGCCCTCCAGCAGTAAACCGCCTACAAATCCTTCCCACGTTTTTCCTGGGCTAATTATCGGCGCCAACTTATGCTTGCCAAAATATTTCCCAGCGAAAAAACCACCGACATCTGCTAAGACTATGATGACAATAGCTAGCAGCAACAGCCATTGTCCAGACTGATAATTTAGAATTGTCACAATGGCAATCCAGGTGAAGACTAAAAGTATAAGACCCAACAAACCCAGAATAGGACGTGCAGACCATAGAATAGCGCTAGATGGGTAACCCTGAATCCAAAGAAAAATAAAAGCCCAGACACCAACGGCCACAAGCAATAATTGCTGAGCTCTTTGAGGGTCAAACGCATCAGGAAGCCCGAGCCAGAGCGAAGCCGCAAAAAGAGTCATGACAATAAGCAGTAAATAACCGATTCTAGCTATTACTGAGCGTATTTTCACCAACCTACTCCACTCCCATCCAGCGATCAGGACCAGTGGCACTGTCGCAATAGAAAACAGCATTGGAGGCATGAGAAAGAGCGCAGGCAAAAAAATCGCTATCATGCATAGTGCTGTGATGATTCGTAATCTAAGCATTAGACTGCTCTACATAATTAACACTGTGATCTGCCAAAAGTCTTTCCTTAGGCCAAAACGTTACTACGAGAATCAGTGAAGAGATCAGATCTCCATCAAATCCCTTTCTTTAATGACCAACGCTTCGTCAACACGGGCAATAAATCGATCAGTTATTTTCTGAACGTCGTCGTGAGCTTTTCGCTCTTCATCTTCACTGATATCTTTCTCTTTCAAAAGATCTTTGACATCGGTCAGGATATCACGACGAATGTTTCTAATTGAAATTCTAGAGTTCTCAGCTTCAGCTTTTGCTTGCTTCCCATAGGTCCTACGCGTTTCTTCAGTCAATGCTGGCAGTGGAAGCCGAATTACTGAACCCGCAGTGGAAGGATTAAGCCCCAAATCAGATTTCATGATGGCTTTTTCAATCTCAGGAACCAAAAACTTCTCCCAAGGAGTGACCGATAAGGTTCGAGAATCTTCAACAACAATAGATGCAGCCTGTGAAAGAGGGGTATCTACACCGTAATAATCAACGGAAATGCCATTCAAAAGGCTCGAATGGGCACGACCGGTGCGGATTTTATTAAACGCATTGCCCAGAGCATCAATTGATTTGGACATTCGCTGTTCAGCATCTATTTTTAATTCATTTATCATAGTCTATCCCCTTAACTCTCTTCTATCAGAGTGCCCTCATCGCCGCCAACCACCAAATTAAGCAAGGCGCCCTGCTTTGACATCCGAAAAACCCTCAGTGGCATATTATGCTCTCGGCAGAGGCAAATAGCAGTAAGGTCCATCACACCAAGCTTTTTATCCAACACCTGATCATAGGTCAGGTGAGTATATAATTCTGCATCGGCATTTAACATTGGATCCGCACTATAGACCCCGTCAACCTTAGTCGCTTTCAAAACAACATCAGCATCGATTTCTATACCTCTAAGACAGGCAGCTGAATCAGTAGTAAAAAATGGATTGCCAGTACCTGCCGCAAAGATAACAACATCGCCATCTTTTAAGTAACGAATCGCACGACGACGATCATAGTGTTCAACGACACCGCTCATCGGAATGGCTGACATTACATGAGAGGAAATATTGGTCCGTTCAAGAGCATCACGCATCGCTAGAGCATTCATGACCGTCGCAAGCATGCCCATGTGATCACCAGTGACCCGATCCATACCTGCAGCATTAAGTGCCGCACCACGGAAAAGATTACCACCACCTATCACCAAACCGACTTGAACGCCTATGCCTACTAGCTGGCCTATTTCTAAAGCCATACGGTCAAGGACTTTAGGGTCAATCCCAAAGCCCTCACTACCCATAAGTTCTTCACCACTCAACTTAAGAAGAATACGCTTATACTTTTTCTCTTTGACGGATAGTGGCATAACAACTCCTAATTTTGACGGCTAACTGGCACCTTTAACTTGAGCGGCAACTTCAGTCGCAAAATCAACTTGCGCAACCTCTATGCCCTCACCTACTTCAAATCGAACAAATGACAGCACCTCAGCTCCGGCCTCTTTGACTAGTTTCCCTACAGTAACATCAGGGTCTTTGACAAATGACTGATCTACCAGGCTGCTCTCTTTTAAGAACTTACTCACTCGGCCAATAATCATTTTTTCGATAATTTCTTCTGGCTTACCGCTCTCGCGTGCTTGCGCCGCAAATATTTCCTTCTCAGCTGCAACCACTTCTGCTGGCATTTGATCAGAGCTTACCACCGCTGGATTAACGGCCGCAACGTGCATGGCAACATCTCTTGCAAGTTCCTCAGAGCCACCGCTTAGACCAACCAAAACCGCAATTCTATTATTACTATGGACGTAGCCGCCTACTACCGGCGCTTCGATACTCCCAGCTCGACGTGGAGATATATTTTCACCCGTTTTTTGTACCAAAGCCTCGCGCGCAGACTCTAATTCACCAGCCATTATTGCGGCCATATCTGTTTTTTTATTGACAAATGCCGACTCCAAAACAGTCGCCACAAACCCTTGAAATCCTTCATCTTTCGTCACGAAATCAGTTTCGCTATTGACCTCTACAACAACCCCGTAACCAGCCTCTACCTTTACAGATACAAGTCCGTCCGCAGCAGTCCGTCCCGCTTTCTTAGCCGCCTTCATACCACTGGATTTACGAAGTTCTTCAATTGCTTTGTCGATATCCGCACCCGCCTCAGCAAGCGCCCTCTTGCATTCCATCATGCCCAAACCAGTTCGCTCTCGCAGTTCTTTCACCAAAGAAGCTGTTACCTGTGCCATACCAATCCTCTCTAAATCATAATTTCAGTTAAAATAAAGGGGGCTAGAACCCCCTTTATTTATTACACAATGTTTTGTAGTTTACTCTGCAGCAGTATCAGCAGGAGCCTCTTTCGCAGCAACTTCCTCAGCTACAGGCTCTGCCTTAGCAACAACTTCCTCAGCTATAGGCGCAGTCTCTGCAGCAACAACTTCCTCAGCTACAGGCGCAGCCTCTGCAGCAACAACTTCTTCTGCCGCTGGAGCTTCAACCGCAGGTGCTTCAGCTTCTGCAACTTCGACGAATTCATCCTTACTCGTTATAGCTGAAGCCTGATCTTTACCTTCTAGAATAGAATCAGCTATCGACGCAGCGTAAAGCTTTATCGCACGGATAGAATCATCGTTGCCCGGAATTATATAATCGACGCCATCTGGATTGCTATTTGTGTCAACGATGCCAACAACGGGTATACCCAGTTTGTTAGCTTCATTAATTGCAATACGCTCGTGGTCAACGTCAACAACAAACAGGATGTCTGGCAACCCATTCATATCCTTGATGCCACCGATAGAATTTTCAAGCTTGTCTTTCATTCGAGTCCGCATCAGCACTTCTTTCTTGTTGAGCTTGTCAAAAGTACCATCGCTTTCCTGAGTTTCTAGCTCTCTAAAACGCCGGATAGAAGCCCTAATCGTTTTGTAGTTAGTCAACATTCCACCAAGCCAGCGGTGACTAACATAAGGCATGCCAGAACGCTCGGCTTGCTCTTTAATTATTTTTTGAGCTGCTCGTTTAGTGCCGACGAAAAGTATCTGATTACCTTTAGCCGCTTCAATGCGCAAAATTTCCAAGGCTTCGTTAAAAGCAGGAACTGTGTGCTCGAGGTTAATAACATGAACTTTGTTACGAGAGCCAAAGATAAACTGACTCATTTTAGGATTCCAGAAGCGAGTTTGGTGACCAAAATGAACACCAGCCTGCAACATATCGCGCATACTAACAATAGACATAAATTTTCCTTTTAGGGGTTAAGCCTCCACATCCCCCAATAATCAACCCATCAAGTCAAATTTCGACCTAAAAGGCACCCAGACTATTGTGTCGGAATGTGTGTGTCGTTTAGTTTAAAAAAAATGCCGCAGGAACATTCCCACAACGGCGCGCTTTATACCATAACAAGACAGTCAATTAAAGAAAAATACTGACAAACTTTAGTGGCAGTCTGTCGTCCCTTATCATTACGCCTGCTAGATCGGCTGTTTCTGCAGGAAAAGTTTATCCAACACTCCCCCTGAGCAAATTTGATGCGTACAATAGCCATGTAATCTTATCTCTTTGGACCGATCATGACTGTAAAAATAAGAAGCGCCGAACAACTGGCTAAAATGCGCATTGCCGGCCGACTTGCTGCTGAGGTTCTTGAACTTATAGAGCCTTTTGTCGTGCCGGGAGTGACGACTGAAGCCCTCGACAAAATCTGTCATGACCACATCGTGCAGGTTCAAAATGCCATCCCAGCTTGCCTTGGATACAATGGGTTCCCTAAGTCCATATGCACGTCCATTAACCAAGTCATCTGCCACGGCATACCCTCTGACAAAAAGGTGCTTAAAAATGGTGACATTATTAACATTGATGTTACCGTCATCAAAGATGGTTGGTTTGGTGACACCAGTAAAATGTATTGTGTGGGCCAGGTGGCACCTCATGCGCAGCGACTGATTAAGATAAGTCAGGAATGTCTATACATCGCGATGGATATCGTTCGTCCTGGAATTCGTCTTGGCGACATTGGACACATCATTCAAAGTCATGCAGAGAAAAATTATTACTCCGTGGTTCGAGACTACTGTGGTCATGGTATTGGCGACATATTTCATGAAGAGCCACAAGTGCTTCATTACGGTAAACCCGGAACTGGTCTCGAGCTTCAAGAAGGAATGACCTTTACCATTGAACCGATGATCAATGCGGGCAAATATGCCGGTAAGTTAAAGTCAGATGGGTGGACCGTAGAAACCCGAGATGGACGACTCTCATCCCAGTGGGAGCACACCATGGCTGTAACCGCGACCGGCTGTGAGGTTTTCACTGCTCGGCAGGAAGAATCATTTTAACCCGGGGCCCCGTATAGTGCTGCTCAAGTCTTCAGAAAGAACAGGCTCGCTCAAAAAAGCGCTCTTAAATGCACCCCTGTTCTTTGACCAAAAACGATTTCTTCTTGATCTGGAAGCGGGTGATCCGATCTTTGTTTTTCGCAATGCGTTAAGCGCGGCCAAGGCCCATTTCAACAACCGGTTTCACGAAGGTGAAGACGTTCATACTCTGGTCAATGAAACCGCTAGGTTTGCCGACCTAATATTACGGCTCGCCTGGGAACGATACGAATGGGACAACGATATCAGTTTAATTGCCGTTGGCGGCTACGGCAGAGGGGAACTACATCCCTTCTCTGACATCGACTTACTCATTTTAATGCGCCGTGATCGAGGGAAAAGATACCAACAAAGTATCGAGCAATTTCTGACTTTTTTGTGGGACATAAAGCTTGTCATTGGTCATAGCGTACGGTCTCTATCTCAATGCGTAGACGAAGCAAAAGCAGATATCACCATCGCGACCAATCTTATGGAAACTCGTTTATTGTGCGGCAATGGAAAACTACTCCAAAGCATGCTTAAAAAAACAGGGCCCGATAGGATTTGGGCATCGTCTAAATTCTACAGCGGAAAGGTTGAAGAGCAACGAGCCCGGCATCAAAAACACGATGATACTGAATATAACCTTGAACCCAATATAAAGGAAGCTCCCGGAGGCTTGCGCGACATCCAGCTAATCAACTGGACAGCTAAACGTCACTTTCAAGTTCATCGCAGATCACACTTAGTGGAAAAAGGTTTTCTTTCTGAGGAGGAATACAGAACACTGCGTCGAGACGAAGAGTTTTTGTGGAAGGTCCGTTATGGCTTGCATCTTATTGCCGGTCGCGCAGAAGAACGGCTTCTTTTTGATTACCAGCGAAAACTTTCAGAAATGTTCGGTTATACCGATAGTGATGGCAGGCTTGGCGTTGAAAAATTCATGCAACGTTATTATCAGGTTGTAATTTCAATTCGTGAACTGACAGATGTACTGCTTCAACACCTCGATGAGGCAATATACCGAGAAGGTAAGACCAAGTGTGTTGTCGAGATCAATGATCGATTTCTCATTCGTGATAATTATCTAGACACCATTGATGCCTTTGTTTTTGTCAGGTATCCGTCGGCTTTATTGGAACTGTTTGTCATTCTAGGAGAGAACGATAGTATTCTTGGAATAAGAGCAACGGCGATCAGGCAAATCAGGCTGCATCGGAATTTAATTGATGACGAGTTCAGAAACAGCGCAAAAAATAAAGAACTCTTTATGCGTCTATTAAAAGTTCCATTTAAACTCTCAGAACAACTCCAGCGGATGAATCGTTACGGTATTCTGGGCAAATATCTCCCTGAATTTGGTAAGATAGTCGGCCAAACCCAGCATGATTTATTTCATATATATCCAGTGGACGTGCACACTCTTCAAGTGGTGAGGAATTTACGCCGATTTGTGCGGCCAGAAATGACGAAACTATTTCCAATCGCTTCACATATCTATAAAAATCTAGGTAAACCTGAATTAATTATCATTGCTGCCTTGTATCATGATATAGCCAAAGGCCGAGGTGGTGACCACTCAAAACTAGGTGCTGCTGATGTCATTGCATTTGGCCTAAGTCATGGGCTGCAACCAGAAGAAATCGATCTTTTAAAGTGGTTGGTGGAAAGCCACCTTTTGATGTCCACGGTGTCTCAAAAAGAGGATACGTCCGATCCCGATGTGATCTACAAATTCGCCTGTCTGGTTGGTGATTTAATGCATCTTGAGCATTTGTATTTACTCACCGTCGCCGACATTAACGCCACTAATCCAAGGTTATGGACCGACTGGAAAGGTTCACTGATGCATAACCTTTACTTTGAAACTAAACGAGCCTTGCAAACTGGTCTTGGATCTCCTGAAAAACGCTCGACTTGGGTAGCTTCAGCAAAAAGAGCCGTCCTTGAACGATTAGAGGGTATGGATGTCACTCAATCTCAAGCTAAGGAGGTCTGGCATGATGTTGATGACGAGTTCTTCCTACGGGAGCGTGCCTCAGATATTGCCGCCTTTACAGCTGCTATTATTGCCAATAAAGATCCTGATGAACCATTAGTCCTATTACGCGATGTGGGAGTAGAGATACCTATCGCCACTCAAATCTTTGTTTACGCCGGAGACCGAGAGCAAATCTTTTCAGTGATTGCAACAATTCTTGAACAACTTCAGCTCACCATTCAAGACGCACGACTTCAAACTAACAGTCACAATCAAGCTTTTGATGTATTTTACGTACTGGATGATGAAGACCGGCCCGTAGGGCAAAATGCCGAACTTTGTGAGAAAATCATTAAAGCATTGAAAAAAGGCATTAAGAATCCTAAAAATGTGAACCCTCCTGTTCGGCGGCGAACATCTCGCCAACTAAAACAGCTGACCATGAAAACCACAACTTCACTGCAAAATGATCCTGAGAGCAACACCACAGTACTCGAAGTTATAACGCCTGATCGTCCTGGACTACTTGCTCATTTGGGTCGTATATTCCTGCGCTATGAGCTAAATCTGTGCAACGCTAAGATTGCGACCCTAGGAGAGCGAGTTGAAGACGTGTTTTATCTCACTGACCGAAACCATTTCCCACTCACTGACCCCGACTTTAATCTGATAATCCAACAAACTATCTGCGAAGAACTTGATCAACGAAATAGAGAAGAGACCAATGGCGCTTAGATGCAGCAACCAGAAAGATGGCATTAGCCAATGAATGCTAATCTTGGCCTATTGCAGGCCTATCCTTTTCAGCGACTCAATGAACTCAAAGCAGGCATTACTCCGCCAGCACATCTAACTCACATTTCACTCTCTATTGGTGAACCGAGACATCCTGCCCCTGAATTTGTCAAGCAGGCTTTAACGGCATCAATTGATAAATTATCGCACTACCCCTCGACTCGAGGCTCAATTGAGCTTAGAACATCAATAAGTCAGTGGTTAGAACAACGATTTCATCTACGTAAAGATAGTCTAGATCCAGAATCTAACGTTTTGCCGGTCTGCGGCACACGGGAAGCAATCTTCGCCTTCACTCAAGCGACCGTAAGTCCAAATGACGGCTCGGCTAAACCCGTAGTGATTACACCAAATCCGTTTTATCAAATTTATGAAGGTTCAGCCATTCTGGCCGGCGCAGAGCCTTACCTCTTAAACTGCAATGCTGACAATGGATTTATCCCGGACCTAGATGCCGTGCCACAAGCGATATGGGAACGCTGCCAGCTATTACAACTATGCTCTCCAGGTAATCCGACGGGGGCAGTAATGACGATCGCACAAATGCAGCACGCAGTTCATCTGGCAGATCAATATGACTTCCTCATTGCCAGTGATGAATGTTACTCGGACATTTATCTTGATGAGAGTAAGCCCCCGCCAGGTTTGCTTGAGGCTTGTAAGGCAATGGGTCGTCACGATTATGATCGTTGTGTGGTTTTCCATAGTCTTTCAAAACGCTCAAATTTACCGGGCCTAAGATCAGGTTTCGTTGCTGGAGATAAATCCATTTTGAGCCAATTTTTTAACTATAGAACCTACCACGGTTGCAGTATGTCTTTACCTGTACAAATTGCCTCCACCGCAGCGTGGAAAGACGAGGCTCATACCATCGAAAACAGAACTCTTTACCGGCAAAAATTTTTAGCGGTTACAGATATATTGAGGGACTGCATGACGTTCCCAGAACCCCAGGCCAGCTTCTATCTTTGGGCAGAGACTCCAATTGATGATCAACAGTTTGCCAAACAGCTCTATTCCCAGCAAAACGTAACCTTACTACCAGGTCAATTTCTATCCCGCCCAACGCCTAAAGAAAATCCAGGATTAAATCGTGTTCGAATAGCTTTGGTGGCTGAAATTGAAGAGTGCATAGAGGCAGCTCATCGCATAAAAGAATTCATTATCTCTATCGACAGTACACGAGGTACTTAGCATGCTAAAAAAAGCACGTGCTGAGTTCATTTTTGAGCGGTTAACTGAGCTCTACCCTGAAACACCGACTCCACTGATGCACAAAGACAACTTTACGCTTTTAGTGGCCGTATTATTAAGTGCGCAATGCACTGACGAACGGGTTAACAAGGTCACTCCAGCATTGTTTGCAGAGGCAGATAACCCCTTTGACATGCAAGAAGTGCCTTTAGATACTATCTATAACATAGTGCGTCCCTGCGGTCTTGCCCCGCAAAAATCTAAAGCGATTTCAGGTTTATCTAAAATATTAGTCGCCCAACACAATGGTCAAGTACCGGAAGATATCAACATTTTGGAAACTTTACCGGGTGTTGGCCACAAGACAGCCAGCGTAGTCATGTCTCAAGGTTTCGGTCATCCTGCCTTTCCCGTGGATACCCATATTCACCGCCTAGCCCAACGCTGGGGACTGACCAAAGGCAAAAATGTAACGCAAACTGAGCGTGATTTAAAAAGACTCTTCAAGCGAGAACACTGGAATAGCCTGCACTTACAAATAATTTTCTATGGCCGAGAGTTCTGCTCGGCTCGAGGCTGTGATGGCACAATCTGTGATATCTGTACCACCTGCTACCCCAATCGCAAAAATCCGTTCGTCGCAAAGAAACCTTAATGAAACAAAGGTTTTCAAAACTATATTTGGTATCATGACGCCACACTTGTCGAGAGTTATTTAACCTGTGATCATCCTTTTTGGCATCAAGAACTGCGATACCGTGAAAAAAGCTCGCCTATGGCTGTCTGAGCATAAGATTGAACATCGCTTTCATGATGTTCGAACTGACGGGCTCAAGCTTGAGGAAATTGAAGAGTGGATCGCAAAAACAGATTGGGAGATCGTTCTAAATCGGCGCGGAACAACGTGGCGAAAATTAGATCCTAGCACTCAGGAAACTGTCACTAGAAGCAATATAGCAGAGCTTTTACTAGCGAACCCTGCAATGATAAAACGCCCCATATTGGATGTTAACGGCGTTATAAGCGTTGGCTTTAAGCCCGAACTCTATCATTCAATATTTAATTAAATAAAATTAAGAGTAACCTAATGAGTAGTCTTTATAGTTTTGGCATTGGCATCGGCACTAAGAACAGTCGCGGAGAGTGGTTAGAGGTTTTTTACCCCACCCCGCTGTTAAATCCGCCTAAAGATCTAGTCAGTGTCATCACCTCAAGTTTAGGTGCTAACTCAGGTGATATGGAACCCACCACCGACCAACTTTCAGCACTTCACTCTGCACTTAACCACAACGGGTATTCTGAGCTTGCCTCATCTATTAAGGCATTGATTGAGTCTAGTCGCCCAGTGTCTGCGACCTTGCTAATCGCCGATATCCCACCCACTTCAGTACCACAGGGTTACCTGAAGTTGCATCTACTCTCACATCGCTTGGTAAAACCTCACGAAACTGAGCTTGCAGGCATTTTTGGGGTGTTAAAAAATGTCGCTTGGACCAGCGCGGGGGCCATCGACGTGGAAGAACTTCCAGATAGATTATTACAAGCTAGAGTCGATGGGCAGCCATTGACCGTCGACTCGGTGGACAAGTTCCCTAAGATGGTTGACTACGTTGTTCCTAGTGGTATACGCATTGCAGACACAAGGCGCGTGCGGCTAGGCGCCTATGTCGGCGAGGGGACTACAGTGATGCACGAAGGATTCATCAACTTTAACGCCGGCACAGAGGGACCAAACATGATTGAAGGACGTGTCTCTGCTGGCGTTTTTTGTGGCGCTGGCTCAGATGTTGGTGGCGGCGCTTCAATTATGGGCACCCTCTCTGGTGGAGGTAGTATGGTCATTGCCCTTGGCGAGAAATGTCTACTAGGTGCTAACTCAGGAGCGGGTATTTCCCTCGGAGATTGCTGCACTATTGAAGCTGGGCTTTATATTACGGCTGGCACAATAGTAACCCTGTTGGACGATCAAAATAAGCCCAGCGGTAAAGCCAAGGCTAGAGAGCTTTCAGGACATAGTGACTTACTGTTTCGACGAAATTCAATATCGGGCGCGGTTGAATGTCTGACAAATCAGACTGCTGTGGAGCTAAACGAAGCTCTGCACTCGTCTAACTAATAGACATTGACGAGTTTAGGCACCTAAAAGGCTCTGGCCGCAGACCCTAACAATGTTGCCATTAATACCCGCTGCCTGAGGGCTAACAAAAAAACCAATAACTTCAGCCACATCGATCGGCAATCCACCCTGTCCAAGTGATGACAATCTTCGACCCATTTGTCGCGTCAAAAAGGGTATCGCTGCGGTCATCTGAGTTTCAATGAAGCCGGGTGCTACAGCGTTAATGGTAATGCCTCTGGCGGCGCATGGATTGGCTAACGTCTCAACCATGCCTATTACCGCTGATTTAGAAAAAGCATAATTAGTTTGCCCAACGTTACCAGCAATACCACTAATGGAGGCAACACCTATAATTTTGCCGCCATTATCTAAAAGGTCAGTATCTAAGAGCGCGCTATTGATCCGCTGCACGCTACCCAAATTAACTTGCATCAACATATTCCACTGATGGTCACTCATGCGCGACAACATCTTATCTCGTGTTATGCCCGCATTATGGATAATAGCGTGCAGCTCTGCACCCTCAGCTATACAATAGTCGCGCAGATGCACCGCTGCCCCATCGTCAGTAATATCCAAGGGTAATGCCATCCCACCTAGACTGCTCATAACTGATATTAGGTCCGCTTCTGACTGAGGCACATCCACGCCGATAACCCTAGCGCCATCCCTTGATAAGACCTTAGCTATAGCGAGCCCTATACCTCTGGCAGCACCCGTCACTACAACTGTCTTCCCCATTAATGGCCGTTGCCAATCCGCAGTCATAGAAGCTACTGGGGTAGCGGCAGTCAAGATTTGCGCATTCAAAAAGGCTGACCCCGCTGACAGAAGGAACCGAAGCGGAGCCTGTAGCGAGACCTCACCACCCTTATCGACTAAAATGAGATTCGCTGTGGCACCATTTCGACCAATTTCTTTGGCTAAAGATTTGATAAACCCATGCAATCCTCTTTGCACCGTGCCCTGCTCAACATCATTCGTGGCACTGGACTTCAAGCCAATAATGATGACGCGTCCATTGGGGGCTAATGCTTTTAAACTTTGCTGAAAAAAAGTATGGAGCTGACTACTTTGCTCGGCACTAGCAATACCCGAGGCGTCATAAATTAGATGCCCCTTAACGTCCATAGGAGTGCCACAGACGATTAGTTTGTTTTCTTTTAGGCATTGTCCAATGGCATCCTCAAAAGCGGCGCCATGACTATTACCCCAAAGTACCTGGCCACTTAATTTGTGAGGTTCTTTTGGATCTTCTCGAACCAGACTCACAGGCTCGGGTAACCCCATGGCAGAAAATAGTTTTTTACCTAAGTTTGAATTAGCTAATTCTAAATACGTGTCTGACACTCCGCGTTATCCTCTTTAAATGCGATAAACAACATTTTACTCTCCAGCCCTAAAATAAGATTGACCTAAATGACAATTTGAGTATTACTGAAGTCATTGGCTTCAAGCCCCAAATCACCTATCCTTAGGTCTTAACCAATTAAAATTACGGGACAAAAATGATGACCGAGATTCGTAACGTAGCCATTGTTGGCGGAAGTAGGATTCCATTTGTGCGCAGCAATACCACCTACAGTCATGCCAGTAATATGGATATGCTAACAGCCGCCCTGCAGGGTTTAGTGCAACGTTTCGATCTAGACGGTGAACGATTAGGTGAGGTAGTCGCCGGCGCAGTGATGAAACACTCACGTGATTTTAACTTGGCTCGCGAGGCCACTCTAGATTCGGGGCTATCTCTGCAAACACCGGCCTATGACATTCAGCAGGCTTGTGGGACAGGCTTGGAAGCCGCTATATTGGTCGCAAATAAGATTGCCTTGGGACAAATAGATTCTGGCATTGCCGGTGGCACAGATACCGCCAGCGATGCGCCAATTGCGCTCAATGAAAAATATCGCCACATGATTTTGAGCCTGAACCGCGCTAAAACTCTGGGACAGCGACTAAAACTTTTTGCCAGTATTCGGCCCAGTTTTATGATCCCCTTGCTTCCAGCTAATGCTGAACCCCGCACTGGTCTATCCATGGGTCAACACTGTGAACGAATGGTTAAACAGTGGGGCATTAGCCGCGAAGATCAAGATCAGCTGACATTCAACAGTCATCAAAATCTTATCGCCGCATACAACCGAGGCTTCTTTGCCGATCTTGTCAGGCCCTTTTGTGGCGTTGAACGCGACGGCATAATGCGTAACACACCTCTTGAAAAACTAGCGGCACTAAAGCCGGCCTACGATCGCGAAAATGGCACCTTAACTGCAGCCAACTCCACCACACTAACTGATGGAGCAGCTGCGGTGCTCCTTGCTAGCGAAGACTGGGCAAAAGAACGTAATCTTCCTATACAGGCTTACCTAACCCACAGTGAGGTAGCCGCTGTAGACTTTTACAGTCAAGGAGAAAAGAGCGAAGGCTTGCTGATGGCACCCGCCTATGCTGTTCCACGTTTGCTGGCAAGGGCTGGCCTAATGTTGCAAGACTTTGATTTCTATGAAATTCATGAAGCATTTGCCGCTCAAGCACTATGCACGATGAAGGCATGGGAGGATCCAGACTTTTGTAAAAACAAACTTGGCTTAGATAATCCTTTGGGTAGTATTGATAGAACAAAGCTCAATGTTAATGGTTCTAGTGTTGCCACCGGGCATCCCTTTGCCGCAACGGGCCCTAGAATAATTGCAACACTCGCAAAGTTGTTGGAGCAAAAAGGATCTGGGCGAGGCCTGATTTCTATCTGTGCCGCGGGTGGTCAGGGTGTCACGGCTATAATTGAGAGGTAGATGACAATCCCAAAAAAGTTACGCTTAATGGGTTCTGCAGTCACTTTGGCGCCTCGGTTCAATAATAGTGTCGGCCGCTAAAGAGAGGCTCTAGGCTAGAAGGGTTGAAGTTCTAGCCTGACCTCTCCCTACCGCAACTTTATAGCATATGTTCAAGTCATTTTGTCTAGTCTAAAACACTACACTAAGAGTTTTAGTTTCATTTAAACATGAAATTAAAGATTCAAGTGCTATCGTCCCGTATCCGTTCCGAGGCTTTAACAATTAGTCTAAGTCATTTTTTTGAGCCTAAATCAAAAGCCAGCGCCTTTTATTGCGTTTTAGCATAGAATTAGCATAGAATATCGGCCATTGGTCCAAATTTGGGCTTAAATATCAGAAAAATACACGGATAAAAAAATGAAATCAGAGTTTACTGGCGCACCGGTGAATACCCCCAGCGAACCAGCGAAAAAAACTCAAGTCAGGACTGAATTAGCTCGAGCTAAAATGGTGGCTGCAGCAACACCAATGTTCTCTCAGAATGGCTATGATGCTACTTCTGTGCGTGAGATAGAAATTGCAGCTGCCGTCAAGCGTGGCATGCTAGTTTATCACTTTGGAACTAAAGAAGACTTTTGGAAAGCCGTCGCCGATAATATCTTTAATCTCATTACAGACCAGCGAAAAGCCCGAATTTCTGTCCTACCAGACATGGCAGAGCGAGAAGGTATAGCGATGATAATCCGTTTTCATGTCCGCGCTGCAGCCCAACATCCTGAAATAAGTCGGCTACTAGCACAAGAAGCTTGTCAAAAATCTTGGCGTATCCAGTACCTAGTCAAACAACATATAAAACCCGGTAGTGTCTACATGGAAAAGTACGTGTCTAAAGCTCTCAACCTCACACCTAGAGAGTTCGCACACTGGTACTACATAATGGTGAGTAGCTGCGCCACCATGTTTTCATTTGAACCCGAGTGCTCACTCTTGTTTGGCTTCGACTGTCGCCAAGACAACGTCATAGAAACTCACTCTGACATGCTAGTCGCGATGCTTTTGGCGCCATATCCTTAATGACTGATTGTTCGGCGAGGTAGTCTTTATCCATTATCTACTGGTTTGCTCCTGTATGGCCTTATAAAACCGCCATCACATCTAAAATATCCTAATTACATAGATTATTACTTTGTATCCTTAGTCATAAAATGTGAGAATTTGGTCCGAGCCAAATAATCACGTACTTAAAGGATTACGCCCATGAGACAAATTAAATTAGCCAGCCCTGGCGGACTAAAAAACCTAACCTTAGTTGAGGCCGATAAGCCTATCGCTAAGCCCAATCAAGTGGTTATCAAAGTGGCTGCAAGTAGCCTTAATTATCATGATCTATTAGTTGCTCTTGGCCAAATTCCAACCGATGACGGGCGCGTAGTTCTATCCGACTGTGCTGGAGAAATCGTCGCAGTCGGTGATGGTGTAACGCGATGGAAAGTCGGTGATTCAGTCATGAGTTGCTGTTACCCAAACTGGATTGAGGGGCCACCACAATATCAATTATTAAGTTTCATTGGCGACAACGAAGACGGATACTCAACCGAATATATTGCCATATCTGAAAAGTCTATAACCCACACCCCAAAAGACTGGACTATGGCTGAGGCCGCCACATTACCCTGTGCGGGATTAACCGCATGGCGCGCATTAGTTAACGATGGCAAACTGCAATCCGGCGAAACGGTCCTAGTGCAAGGTACTGGTGGCGTTTCGATCTTCGCACTGCAACTAGCAAAGTCTATGGGTGCAAAAGTTATTGCCACCTCCTCGTCTGATGAGAAACTTAAGAAATTACTGGCGTTGGGTGCCGATGAAGTCATTAACTACAAAGATGAGCCACAGTGGGGCAAAGCAGTGCTTGCTAAGACCGGCGGATTAGGCGTTGACCACGTTATTGAAGTTGGCGGCGGCGGTACATTTGGAGAATCAGTTCGTGCCGTAAAGCTCGGTGGGCACATTGCACTCATCGGTGTTTTGAGTGGGCCATCGGTAAGTGAAATTATTCTTCCACGCATCTTTATGAAACAGATTCGTCTGAGTGGTGTTGCTATGGCTAATCAGCAAACGCAACTGGCTATGCTCGACTATTTAGACTCCACGTCTATTCGACCTATTATCAGTGACACGTTTGATCTGGCCCAACTGGCAGACGCATTTCAACATCAAATAGACAACAAACACTTCGGTAAAATCTCGATCTCCATCAGTCAAGATTAGTCAAACTAAGCGCCGCCAAACTAGGGTTAAAACCTAAATTTGGCGGCATCTAGTCATTTCCATAAACGCCGATTCACGAAGTAATAGCAAGTGCAGAGTCTGCAGTCTGCTTTATGAGATCCGCAAATTGCACCAACAAAGGCTGTGGCAATGTGTGCCCCATACCCTCGAAAAGTACTAACTTTGCATGAGATATCTGCTTTTTAGTCTCTATGCCCCCGCTCACATCGACTAGCGTGTCTTGTTTACCATGAATTATCAGTACCGGCATTTTGAGCGCATTAAGCAACTTATTGCGATTAGGCGCTGAACGGATAGCAGCCATCTGTCGAAGGTAACCGGCTGGGTTATTAGACCGTTTAAACTCAGACTTAACCGCTATGGCAACCGCCTCATCTGATTCTAGGTAGGCTGGGCTAGCGAACATCTGCCGCGTCATCACCGAGTTATCCAAAGCGGAGGTGCCTTTGGGAATAGGCTTTACCATTTGCCTAGCCACCGCAAGAGAGGCCCCACCTTTACCAAAAGCCCCTGTTTTAGACATAATAGAAGTTAGGGAAAGTACCCTATCCGGATATAGTCCAGCCACCAACTGACTGATCATTCCACCCATAGATATACCGACAATATGCGCCGATTTAATATCAAGTGCATCGAGCAAGCCAACCGTATCAGCGGCCATATCATCCAGGGTATAAGGTACTTTCACTGGAATACCCAACAACGATTTCAGCCCTAACCTGAGAAAACTCGGGGCAACTTCACCTTCCATTTTATCAGTGAGCCCAATGTCTCTATTATCAAAACGGATAACTCTAAAACCCCGCTCCACCAATAAATCGCAAAATTCCAAGGGCCACCGAATCAACTGGTTATAAAGACCCGCAACGAGCAAGACTACCGGAGCATCAGCATGACCAAACTCTTCGTAGGCCATGCGTATGCCATTAGATCGGACAAACTGTGTATTGAGCTCTTGTGTTTTATTATTGGTCACGCAATTCTCGCCTCAATATTTTCATAAATAGGTGTTAGATACTCAAGCTATAATTGGGGGAATCAAGGTGCATTAGTACGTTATCATAAGGCTCTTTTCACTCATGCGCCATAACCCATTGCTGTAAAAAAGGCGACTTTCCCAAGTCGCCTTTTTCCTGTTATATCTAATCATTTTATTGCTCTGGCAATTCGCCTGGCGCCCAGTAGTTGATCAGATCTTTAATGTAATTGCTGGAAGCACCCGACGTAGAGGCGCCAAGCCCTACTTGGACGCGCGGCCCAATTAAAAAAGGCCGAGGTTGCAGATCATAAAGTGTTGCCGAAGGGTCTATTTCTGTTGCTAGCTTATTAAATTCTGATTTCATCCAAGTTTCTTGAGCTGCGTCATAGCCCGTACTCCCATATGCTAGTTGCCCAACCAAACGACCGTTGAGATCAAAGACGCCAGACCCACTAGCTCCAGGTGCTGCAGGCAACGTGTAATGCAGTGTGGAACGCTCATCCATGTTGAGACCTATAAATGCACCTCCACTTGTCACATAGGGCCCTGATCTCAGCATCAACGCTGGATGCCCCACTGTAATTAATGGCTCACGACGCACAAGCAGACTAGAGTCAGCAAACTGAATAGGCTCAAGATTCATCTCTTGATCTGTCCGTAAGAGCGCAACATCGCCACGATGGGCGCCCTCAACATCATTCCAGGTTGTGTCTGTTAACAATGCTTTATAAATGTCACCCACATCCAGCCCTGTCCGATTCACCAGTTTGGCATTAACAATTTGTCCTTGGAATGTTTTAAAGGTATTTTCATCGCCCACTGACATAAAGGTAACGCAGTGATCATTAACGACGATCAAGTTCTTACTGACAGCAAATCCGGTACAGATACAGGAGTCACTGAAATCCTCGGTAAGATCTCCGGCAGCGCAGTTAGTGCATCCATTAGCTTTAACATACATTACAGTTCCTTGCTTGGCCGTATCAAATGCAGAGCTATTTAATTCACTTCGTGGAAAGCCGGATACGGTAAATGCATCACCATAATCTATCACTTCATAATTTGTTGTCGCTAACGTATTCCCGCTGGCAGGCCAATTAGGGTTGTTCGTAATCACAGGTGCATCAGCATTGAGAATCGAAGCTTGTTGAGCATCATAACTCTCGACAAACGCTCGCATATCTGCACTACCCAAAGCAACCGTTGATTGATTAGGGTCAGCAAAAAACGTACTTAAAACACCAAGAGAATTTTTCCCAGGATGGGCAATTCCATAACAGTTATCGGGCGTGTCGTAATACTCTTCCTTGATCATACCAACAACATAACCATTGTGATTAAGAAGAGGCGCTCCGATACTCCCTACATCAGACCAAAAGTCTACTGCGTAAACATCAGCTCCATCGCCACCAATATCACCAAAATAGAAATATTCGTCACAATTATTAATAATTTCCGCGGTGGTGGCATGCCAACCCCCGGCGTCTCTTGCGAAGTCAGGATGGTGCAGTGTTACGATGCTTGATTCACGCGAGATATCTGCTGGGGCCAACTGTAAAACCGATGTTTCCTTTTCAATTGAATCCCAGGACGACCAATTCTCCACGAATATATTCTTATTCTTGCTACCCTTACTTAGCTTTATGATGGCAAAGTTCCCATCACTTGCGACAACAGCCCCTGCACCCCAGCTACCATCAAAGGTTTGAACGATGGGTCCAGCTCCTACTTCAAAGGTTATTCCCTCGGCACCAGAGAACTCATCAACCAAGTTCTGACAGGTATACCACTCCTCAGGATTAAATGGGTTTGGGTAATTTCCTCCAGCCCAAGGACGAACAGGTTGTTCTTCAAACGATGCCGTTGCGTTTACCTCGGTAATA
>CAWKZU010000018.1:0-36625 GCA_963854585.1 Gammaproteobacteria bacterium
TTTGCTTGAAGTAACCCAGTGAAATATAACCCCAGATGTCGCGCGCAAAGTCGATCAAAATGGTGTTTGATCTCGCCAGACCGTCAAATAACTCCGCCATATAGTCATGGGGCTCAATTTGCGTGGTATAAGGGTTAAACTCTAGGCCCAGACTCTCAATAAACGCTTGAGATATCGCCGGCCAGTCTAGATCGGGATAGGCCGAAATATGTGCGTTGTAGTTACCAACAGCACCGTTAATTTTGCCCAATAGAGGAACCGCAGTAATCGACACTAGTTGGCGCTGTAAACGATAGGCAACGTTGGCCATTTCTTTACCCACTGTCGTCGGAGAAGCCGTTTGGCCGTGCGTTCTAGCCAACATCGCAACATCAGCAAACTCTACCGCCATGGCCGTCAACTGGCTATGAATAGCCTGCAATGCCGGTACCACAATGTCATCGCGACCTTCTTTAAGCATTAGCGCATGAGACAGATTGTTAATGTCTTCAGACGTACAGGCAAAGTGTACAAACTCACTCACCGCCAGTAGCTCTGCGTTGTCGGCAATGGTTTCTTTAATCAGGTATTCCACGGCTTTGACATCGTGGTTGGTGGTTCGCTCTATCTCTTTAACACGCTCGGCATGCTCTATCGTAAAATTATCGACCAAACCGTTAAGCAGGGCAGTCGCGTCTTTCGAAAAGGGAGCAACCTCAACAATGGCAGGGTTAGCCGCCAAATGTTGCAACCAACGGACCTCAACCAGAACACGATAGCGAATTAAGCCGTACTCACTAAACACGGTTCTCAACATGTCGGTTTTTGCACCATAGCGTCCATCGATGGGAGAAACTGCAGTGAGAGGGGACAATGAAACCTTTGTCATGGTTATTCCTAGATAGAAGTAATAAACAGGCCGCGATTATACCCCAATAATGGCACAATTTCAGGTGGCAATTCGGTTAAACAATAACATTGGGTTCGTAGCTTATTTAGGTAATACCATAAGCAGAGCGTCACGCCGAAGCAGCAAATGATTGCGCTTACCGCCAACCTGGTGCCAAAGAAACGCACTGCGAATGCCGGCAAACAATAAACAGCGAACTCGCTGTGCTATGCCCGTCTGGCGAAGATAAGCCGGATTACCCGACACCTGAATACGCATGCGCATTGTACTGACAGAGTCTTGGTACAACCCTGCGACGTTAGCGATCACATTGTCATGGGTTTCAGAGAAATGCTCAGCCTGACGCTGGGCATTGGCGATTCCGTTGCCCACCTCATCAAGCTTAGCCTTGTCATTGGTCAGCTTTCTGGCCAGATACATAATGCCAATAGCGTAACGCAACACATTGGCCGACCCGGCCGAGCGGTCAGTGAGTAAAGTACGCATTGCGCTAACACCTAATTGAATGTTATCTGGCGAGCCATAAAGACTAGAAACAGAGTCGGGGTTTTGATTAAGCAGCACCGACATGGCGTTAGCCAATTGGTTAGGGCCGATATCGCCGTGATTAGCAATTTCGTCAACCAACGCAGCTGCATGGAAAACACCCGCTAAGGCTAGTGCCTGGTCAGCAGTGGGACGACTAAAGATCACGCAGCAACATTCCATGTACGCTCAATCACACCACCACCAAGACAGCAGTCATGCTGGTAAAAAACCACGGACTGTCCCGGCGTTACAGCCCGTTGTGCATCTGTAAAGACCACTTCGCAACCGCCATCAGCATCGGGTGTGACTACACAGGGTTGATCTGGTTGCCGATAACGCGTTTTAGCCATGCATTCTAAAGGGCCCTCAGGCATGCCATTAATCCAATTTATTTCAGATGCGGCCAAATGATTAGTGAACAAAAGAGGGTGGTTAGTCCCCTGACCCACAATGAGCACGTTGCGCTCAAGATCTTTTTCTAAGGTATACCAAGGCTCTTCACTGCTATTTTTAACGCCACCAATACCCAGTCCCTGACGCTGACCAAGGGTATAAAACATCAAACCTTGATGCTCACCCATGGCAACACCCTCAGGGGTTTCCATGGCACCAGGTTGCGCAGGTATATACTGCTCTAAAAAGTCCTTAAATCGTCGCTCACCGATAAAACAGATGCCAGTGCTATCTTTTTTGTCTGAGGTAACAAACCCATGCTCGTCGGCAATCTTTCGCACCTCAGATTTATCAAGCTCACCCACCGGAAATAGTGACTTAGCAAAGGCATGCTCTTGCACCGCGTGCAAAAAATAACTCTGATCTTTATTGCCGTCTAAGCCTTTAAGTAATCGAGAGTGACCTTGATGTAAGTCGGTACGGGTGTAGTGACCGGTGGCGATAAAATCAGCCCCAAGAATTTGAGCGTAATCAAGGAACACTTTAAATTTGATCTCTCGGTTACACAAAATATCAGGGTTGGGCGTTCGACCGGCGCGGTACTCTGCCAAAAAATGCTCAAACACGTTGTCCCAGTAATCTGCTGCAAAGTTAGCCGTGTGCAGGGTAATACCTAGCTTATCGGACACCTGCTGTGCATCGGCAAGGTCAGCCATGGCAGTGCAATATTCTGACCCATCGTCTTCGTCCCAGTTTTTCATAAACAGGCCTTCAACGTGATAGCCCTGTTGCAGCAACAAAAGCGCCGCCACAGACGAATCAACGCCGCCAGACATGCCTACAATAACTTTTTGGGTTTTACTCATTGAACACCGAACTAATTTTTATGACGTAAATAATGTGGTTACTATAAGCCGTTACTAAACATTTCCAAAGAGAAAACACGTCCGGCTTCATAGTCCTCAAGGACCTTTACCACCATATCGCTGCGTGGAACGTTGCTAGGATCTCTAATCTCGGCGGCAGACATCCACTGAGCGCTGTCAATGTCTGGGTCAAGGTCTGCGGTTGCATCAAAAGAGACCGGCTCTGCAAGAAAAGTATGACGGTAGTAAGTAATATCGGTGGTTGCTGACTTCACATTTGAAAAGCCTAAATAACCGGTGATCTGTACATTCCAGCAGGTCTCTTCTAGGGTTTCTCTAATAGCGGCAGCGATTACGTCTTCACCTGGCTCGACGTGACCTGCTGGTTGGTTAATGACTTTGACGCCTTCTTGGGTTTCACGCACCATCAAAAACGTGTCATCTTTGACAACAACAGTAGCGACGGTGAGATGTATTTTATTTGGCACAAGTCATTCCTTTAAAGTGGTTACTGCTCAAGGGGTCAAGGACCAATCGTATTAGTTTGACCTGGCTGCAGGTCGCCCAATGACCATTTACCAATCGCCACCCGCACTAGCCGTAGGGTCGGCAAGTTTACAGCAGCGGTCATGCGCCGTACTTGACGGTTTCGGCCCTCATCAATGACAAGCTCAATCCAGCTGTCGGGGATACTTTTACGCACCCGAATCGGTGGAATACGCTCCCAAAGATCTGGTTCTGACAGAATTTTACAAGATATAGCCTTGGCGATACCATCCTTTAATTGCACACCGGCTATCAAGGCGTCACAGTCGTCTTGAGAGGCTATACCTTCCACTTGAGCCCAGTATGTTTTAGGTAATTTGTTTTTAGGATGACTTATTTTAGCCTGCAATTTACCGTCATCGGTTAGTAGCAATAGTCCCTCAGAGTCGAAATCTAGGCGGCCAGCAGGGTACACCTCTTTTACATCCACGTAATCACCCAACGTTTTTCGGCCGGCTTCATCCGTAAATTGGCAGAGCACCTGAAAGGGTTTGTTAAAAATGATCAATTTAGACAATATTGCCTCCGTATATTGCCATTATAAATGAAACAGAGTTACAAAAAAGAACCTATATCATGCTAAAATAGCTGGATTAGGTAAATTTTTTACAAAAGAATTTAGACCGCATCAATAACACAGAACTTTAATGGAGCTAAAAATGGGATACAAACATATTCAAGTGCCAGCATCTGGCGAAAAAATCACCGTAAACGCTGACTTTTCGATCAACGTTCCCAATAATCCCATTATCCCCTTTATTGAAGGCGACGGCATTGGCATTGATATCACGCCAGTCATGGTTAAAGTGATCGACGCTGCTGTTGCAAAAGCCTACGACGGCCAAAAGAAAATCTCTTGGATGGAAGTATTTTGTGGCGAAAAAGCGGCAGAGCTTTATCAAGGCGATTGGTTCCCCGCAGAGACACTTGAAGCAGTTAAAGAGTACATAGTTTCTATTAAAGGCCCATTGACGACACCCGTCGGTGGTGGCTTCCGTTCATTAAACGTGGCACTGCGTCAAGAGCTTGACCTTTTTGTCTGTCAGCGCCCAGTACGTTGGTTTGCCGGTGTTCCTTCTCCGGTTAAAGAGCCTAACAAAGTCGACATGTGTATCTTCCGTGAGAACTCTGAAGACATCTATGCCGGTATCGAATGGAAAGCAGGCAGCGACGAAGCTGCTAAAGTTATCAAGTTTTTACAAGACGAAATGAAGGTTACCAAAATTCGTTTTGACACCAACTGTGGTATCGGCGTTAAGCCAGTATCAGAAGAGGGCACCAAGCGCTTGGTCACTAAGGCTATTCAGTACGCTATTGACCATAACAAACCATCAGTAACACTTGTCCACAAGGGCAACATCATGAAATTCACCGAAGGTGCATTCTGCGACTGGGGCTATGAAGTCGCTCGCGAATCCTTTGGCGGCGAGCTACTTGATGGCGGCCCATGGCACACCGTGAAGAACCCAAACACCGGCGACGACATTGTCATCAAAGACGTTATCGCTGACGCTATGTTGCAGCAGATTATATTACGTCCCGATGAGTACAGCGTGCTAGCCACACTGAACCTAAACGGCGACTATATTTCAGACGCACTAGCAGCGCAGGTTGGCGGCATTGGTATTGCGCCAGGTGCAAACTTGTCAGACGACATTGCTATCTTTGAAGCCACACACGGAACTGCACCTAAGTATGCTGGACAAGACAAGGTCAACCCAGGCTCATTAATACTCTCTGCTGAGATGATGTTACGTCACCTTGGCTGGGGCGACGCCGCAGACTTAGTGATTAAAGGCATTGAAGGCGCTATTACTGAAAAGAAAGTCACTTATGACTTCGAACGCCTCATGGACGACGCCATCTTAATGTCGTGCTCAGAGTTTGGTGACGCGATGATCGAAAACATGTAATTGTCGCTTTAGCATCAATAAAAACCCGGCCGCTGTGTCGGGTTTTTTTATACCCCGTGTTTCTCAGCTAAAAAGGTGTGATCTGCGGTAGTTTCAACCGCTGACACAGGTTAATATCGTAGTTATGGCAATTAAACTGTTTAACACCACAATCGGTCTAGCGCTTGGCGGCGGCGCAGCAAAAGGCGTTGCCCATGTGGGCGTTTTAAAGGCATTAGAAGACGCTAACGTCGACATTGAGTATATTGCTGGCACCAGTGTTGGGGCGATGCTAGCAGCTCTTTACGCCTTTAATGTCAACATCGACACTATTGGTGAACTCTCTCGGCGCCTAACCCTGTCAAAGGTAACCACCTTTAAGCTTAACAAGACTGGTTTTTTCTCTACCCACTCTCTCAAAGAACTCATGCTTGAGTATCTGGGCGATGTGAACATTGAAGATGCAAAGATTCCACTGGCTATCGTTGCGACCGACATCAACAGCGGTGAAGAAGTGATTCTCACTAGTGGGTCTTTGGCTGACGCGGTCTGTGCCTCGGCTGCTATTCCGGGCATCTATATCCCCGTGGTTATTGGTAACAGAACTCTGGTTGACGGTGGCTTGGTGCAAAACGTCCCTATCGAAGCTGTCAAAGCCATGGGGGCAGGGGTGACTATTGCCAGCCATCTGAACAGCGTGAGCCACTATTCAGAACCAAGCCATGTTCTTGATGTCATGCGCAACGCCTTTGAAATTGCCGTTAGCCACCACACTCAAGACCAGGTTGCCGACGCAGACCTGCTAATCGGCATGGACCTAAGCGATTTCAGCCTGCGCGACAACACCGAGCGCTATGACGAACTGTTCGCCATAGGCTATGACAGCGCCAATAAAGCGCTAGCAAAACTTGCCTGGTACCACAAGACCAACCTGTTTTTCTACCTATGGCGCATGGCGAAAGAACTCGGGCCCTTTAAAGTGCCTGAGGTTATGAAGCGAATTAGGTTAAAGTCTGATGAAAATGGTTGAAAGGCTTCCCTGCACTAGTTTTTCAGTTCCTGCTTAACTTTTATAATCGGCATATTGAACGCCGCGGCCAACTGACCGACGTGAGTGACGAGCCACGCAACCATTTGAGGCCACTATAAGTGACGTTTCTGCTGCGGCAGTGGCACTGGGCATCAAAGTAGGCATGAGTGGGGCAGACGCGCTGGAAATACTACGATAGCGCACACAACCTATCGCAGGGTCATACTTGCTTAAATACTCAAATACTCAAATCCATTAAGTTATAGTTCTTGAGCGAGGCCTTTGCTGCGTCGTTCCATACCGGTTGGTCTTTGGCGTTGGCATCGGGCGCATACTCGGAGGGCTGCTCATAAGAAAACGTTGCTTTCTAGCCTCTATCGCTATGCCAATGAGGCATGTAATATTTGACGGTTGTTAATCACCACATCACCAGCATTTTGATATAACTATTCCCTATGAAAGGCAGATAAGCAAAAAGCCCCTCACTGAAGGGGCTTTTTTGTTTATAGCTGTTTAATCGCTTTATTCTGCCGGCTGGGTGGCTCTGGCTGTAATGTAAATCCATTTGATTTTGCCGTCTTTTAACAACACATCAAATACCTCTTGGCTGTTTACTTCTCTGCCATCAATTACATCTTTAACCGCCCACTCTGTGGTGATCCACTCTTGCAGCTTGCCGTCTTCGTCTATGAAGTTATTGGCAATCGAGTACATATGGGTCCACTGTGGGTCAGAGGTGGCAAACCACTCGGTAAGGAAGGCAGCCTGTGCATCCGATCCGTCGATAACTTGGCCATTGGGTACCCAGGCCATAAAGTCATCGGCATTAGCCGCACGTATGGCCTTTAGGTCGCGAGCTGTATGGGCCGCAATATAGTCGTCCCAAATTTTAATATTGTCCACAGAGCCTGCATACAGCGGCTTTTTAACACCTTCAGTAGTGTCATAGCCGATAATGGTTTTACTGGGTTTTTCACCGGCCTCATGATGTCCGGCAAAAGAAAACTGGGCTAGTAGCAGTATGCTGATACTTAATAGTATTTTGTTCATAAAACTCTCCAGAATTAGATGTTTTGGGTTAGACCTACTAAAAGGGCTTGCCTGATCATAGCGAGTCTAGTCATTGATGTATAGATATGGCAGCGGTGCTTTTTGTGCCTGTACGATCGGTCAAAAGCATCCTGTGGTGTTAGGTCTCATAAACGTCCTTGTTTATGAGGTTCTTTATCGGTAGATAAAGGTGGATTTCCTAAAAAGGGGTAACTCACTAGGGGTTCCATCTGTAAGACGACGCTCGTTGGCTCTTTAGATTCAAGTTATTCAATATTTCTGACTAACGCAGAACTACAGACCTATCTTTATAGCCTAGCGTTGAAGGGTGCCTATTCTGTATACTTATACCTATAAATTAGACAAGACATTCAGATTTAAAGGGTCTTCTACAAAGGTTCGTCAATGGACAAATTTCTTTTTGGTTTAACTGCCGTTTTTGCAAAAATGCCCGATAGGGTGCTGCGGTCTAAACGACTCGTCCTCATCGTATTGACGTTAGTGTCCATCGGCATGTTTTATGCCATGGCCACGCGTACAGTATTTGATCTTTCGTCTGAGTCTTTTATGCAAGATGAGAGTCCAGCACAGATCGCGTTAGATGAATTTAGGCGCCAGTTTGGTAGCGACCGGTCAGTTTTTATCATTTACAAACCAACCGATGGCGATGTTTTCTCAACCCAGTCTCTTGCTGCTATGCAACAGCTCACCTTGGATTTAGAGAACTGGCAAAGCCTTGATCGCACGAAATTTCCCGGTGTAGATTTAGATCAACTGATTCACATTCGTCGTGTTAAATCACTGGCTAATATTCGCCTGCAAGAGAGCGTTGGCGATGCACTTCTGTCGGGCAGGTTACTGCCAAAGGCGCTACCAGAAACTGCCGAAGACCTTAATAGTTTTAAAGCACGAGCTATGGCACAACCCGATTACGTGTCGTCTTTTTATTCCAAAGACGGCGGCTATGGCGGCATCTTAGTGCAAACCGATTTTGGCACTGTACCGATCGAGGGTTACGAGTCAGCAGTTGACATTGCAGGTGTAGAGTTAGACGACAGCTTTAGTGACTTTGACGTGTCTTTTGATGAGGCGGCCGTCATTCAAGAGGTTGAGTACAGAGACGTCGACCCACGGGACTATTTAGACTTTAGTGACGCTCTGGGAGCGGTCTATGGTCAGTACGATGAGCAATTGACGTATTACCCCGTGGGTGAACCGACCATTTTGAGCCAAATGCAAGATGTGCTTGAGCAGCTGCGAATTTTGGGCTTTCTCATGGTTGTTATCTTTGCGGTGCTACTGTGGGTACTGTTTCGCTCAGCCAGCGCACTGGTTTGGTCTATGGTCACAATTACGCTAAGCGTGGCGTGGTGCTGGGGCGTCACGGTACTGCTAGGCGTAACACTGTCTAGTATGATTGCGCTAACTATATTGCTTATATTTTCAGTCGGTATTGCAGACTGCGTCCATGTCATGAGCGCCTATTTCAGCTTTAGGCGAGAGGGCATAGAACACTATGCCGCGCTGACTAAGTCATACGAAAAAGTAGGCCTGGCTATTTTACTCACCACGGTCACCACCGCTTCAGGAATTTTGGTTCTGGCTACCTCTAACCTTGAGCCGATTAGAATCTTTGCCTTGATGTGCGCTTTTGGGGTTGTGCTAGCGTTTTTCTTCACTATCGTGTTATTGCCCATACTGTTAGATCTCTGGCATCCCACGGCTGTTAATGAAAAGGGCAGCGTAGCGGATCGTCTGGGTGATCGATGGCACGCTTTAGACAACGTGCCTAAGCTCGTCATTGCATTGGCGACGGCAACCGCCATTTTTATCGTCCTTGGTGGCATGCTTGGCCTATTTATTAATACCGTTATCGCGCTGACCTATTGGATTATTAACGCCCACCAACAAATACTTGCCCGCGTGCCCACTATTGTTGAGGGTGCGCCACGCCTCATTCTGGCTTTCTTTGCTATAATTTTGGCGCTCTGCATCTATGGCTCGACCAAAATTGTCATCGACACCAACATTAGCGGGTTATTTAAAGATGATCATCCCTTAGCTGTAGCTGTCAATGTTGTTGACAACAATATGGCTGGGTCTCAGGACATGGAAGTTATGATCGACACTAAGACGGTTGATGGCATGCTTGATGTAGACCTTTTGACTGCGGTTGATGCGTTGCAGACTAGCCTTGAGGCGCGCTACCCAAACACCATTGGTCGTACCTATTCTCTGGCGAATATCGTCAAAGACACCAATCAGGTCATGAACGACGACAATCCTGAGTTTTACCGAATTCCCAAGAGCAATCAGACCGTGTCGCAGTTGCTCTATTTGTTTAATAGCGCTAACCCAGAAGATCGGCGTAATCTGGTGTCAGATGACTATAGCCGCTCTCACATTGCGGTTACCTCTCGCAGCATGGGCTCCTTTGGCTATCAACAGATGTTTGCTGAGGTCGAACTGGATATTGAAGCAAGGTTCGCTCATCTTAAAACCGCGTATCCGGACCTAGAAATTGTCCTCACTGGCACCATGGCTACGTTCATGGTGGTGTCAGATGAGATCGCACGCTCCCAATTTAACGGATTTGCACTGGCATTGGTGCTGATCAGTTTGATCATGATTATCACCCTAGGATCGCTCAGGGGTGGGGTAATGGGCATGATACCCAACGCAATACCTGCGTTTTTAGCCTTTGGGTTAATGGGGCTGCTAGGTATACCACTAGATACAGACACCTTACTGATTGCGCCGGTTATATTAGGGATTGCCGTTGATGACACCATACATTTTATGACCCATTACAGGGTTGAGCTCACCAAATCCAAAAGCATTAGTATCGCGCTTGAGAGTGCCATACGTGAGGTTGGCCAGGCCGTTATGTTCACCACCATGGTTATAGGGTTAGGCTTTGCCGTGCTGAGCTTCTCAGATTATCTGGGCATGGCAAAAGTCGGCTTCTTTGGATCACTGTCTATTTTCTTTGCCCTCTTTTGTGACCTTTTCTTAATTCCGGCCATGATCATTGTATTTAAGCCATCCTTCGGCGTAGAGAACGTCGACACCCGTATTGATTTCAAAGGAGTGACCGCGTGACACTGTTTAAGGCACTAAGATTTGTTTGCATCACAGCCCTGGCCGTTAACCTGGCCGCTGAAGAGCTCACCGGTGAGGTTATTATGCAGACGATGGACGATACTCGACGATCGACCAACGACTCATCGTTTACTCGACTTAAACTCTCAAGCTGCACGTTTGGCGTTAATAAAGGTCGCATTGCGTGCGCAGAGCGACCCAGAGTCAAAGTGCTTGAGTCTGTGTCAATTAATCACGGTAAAGACAACAAAGACACCAAGAGCCTCAGTATTACCTTAGAACCCCCAGCAGAAAGGGGCATAGGCATGCTTACCTATGGTTATGACGAAGCTGGGCGTAACAATCAGACTTGGCTGTACCTTTCGGCGCTTGGCCGAGTAAAACGCATTGCCGGCGGCGATTCAGATGAAGAAACCGAACCGGCCTCGATCTTTGGCTCAGAATTTACCACTGAAGACACCGACACCGGTAAGCTGGCCGAATATAGCTTTAAACGGCTCGAGGACACCACTCAGAGCGGTCGCAAGGTGTGGAAGGTTGAGTCTCTTCCTAACGTCGAGAGAGCCAAGAAAAGCCGTTATTCGCGCACGGTGCATTACATAGACCAGGAACGCTACGTTGTCCTGCGTTCAGAGATGTATGACAAGTACGGTAAAGAGATCAAGCGCGTCATGGCCTCGCGAGTTGAGTTAGTCAACGACAACTGGCTAGCCCGGTCTGTCACCATGATGAATCTGGTGAGTAACCGCTTGTCCAATATGGCCTTTGTTGAAATCTACACAGACCTGGACATTAATGACGCCTTTCTTACCCAGCGCACGCTAACCGACAACGCCTACCGCGAAACGGGGCTTGAAGCGCTTAGAGCTCAAACCCAATAGGTTAATGACCCGATGCTAAAGCGTTTATCTCTCTACCCGTTTGCCATGCTGCTGCTGTTACTAGCAACAATGGTCTCTGGGCAGGGCACTAAGCCTGACGAAACTGCAGGCGATCCCTTTGACGACGAGCTAAATTTTGACGATGACCTGTTCGGCGATGCCTTTGACAGTCCTGAGACTGCTAAAGAGGCCTCTTGGCTAGACGGCTTTACCGTTCGATTAAGCCAGCAACTCTTTTGGCAGGTTAACAATCACAGCGTAGAACCCATGCCAGGGCTGCGCATACCCAAACAAACAGACCTTGAAAACAACCGACTGGGGCTTAATTTTCGCTATCAAAATGCCTTTGCTCCCGGTTGGTTGCTACAGTCCACCGGCCAGGCGCGCTGGTACTGGAAAGACGACTACGAGTATCAAGCCAACAACGATAATATTGCCACTGAATACCGTATTAATGAGCTTTATCTGCAGCGTAGTTTTGGCCAGCAAAGCCTTAAATTCGGGCGCCAAACCGTGGTCTGGGGCGAAACGGTGGGTAATTCAGTATTGGATGTGATTAATCACACCGAATTTCGTGATTTCACCATCATAGATATAGAAGATGCCCGGCTTAACCAATGGATGCTGGTGTGGGACGTCTTTGCTGATGACAGCCAGTGGTCTAGCTTTATCAACCTTTACCCCGAATTTAACCCTGTTGCGGTGCCGGGCAGTCCCTTTTATGCTAATACAGGCTACAACATTGGCGACTATAAGCGCGGCAGCCAGACTCTGTTTGAGGCCGGCACCCAATGGCGCAAGTCTTTTGAAAGCAGCGACATCTCTTTTATGGCGGCATACCTATACGAAAACCAACTACGTTATGACTACCCTGTGGCGGGCTACGGTGACGCACTTGCAAACAAGAACGATTTTGTCCTGCTGGGTTTTAGTGCCAACCGCGCCATGGGTAAGTTGCTGCTTAATATAGACCTAGCACTCAGCGTCGGCGTACTGCCTAACGAATCTTTGTTTTCAGGGGTTACCGTTGCGAGCTCCGGCCTAGACATCGAAAAAGATCAAATTGGCGTCTCTTTAGGCTTTGAATACGCCATCTCAAGTGACCAGTCTATAAGCCTTGGCGTTCAAGCCAACAAAATGCTCGACGAGCAAGAAGGCCTGGCCCCACAGCAAATTTTGGTCAACGAGGGCGTGTTTGGCTCATGGCTGGTGCGTTATCGAAATGCGCTTTCTAATGGCAATCTCGTTGTCTCATCGACCCTACAAGGGGACCTAGCCGGAGATTCGCTGTTTATATCACTTGGCCTAGACTACAGTATCAATGACCACTGGGCAGTGGCGGGGCAGATCATCAGTACCACAGCCAATCAGCAGTCCCTTATGGTGTTATTTGACGCCGATGTCAGGGTAGGGGCCGCGGTTACTTATTCGTTTTAGGCGCAGCCGCTAGTCTTAAAACCCTATTATATTCTCATATAAAGATTTGTTCAGGTGCGGCCCAGGGCCTTGAGGTTAGCTTTGTGTTTGTCTCGATCAACCTCGTAGTGAGAAATACAAAAGATCATTAACATCCACACGGTGAAAACGATGGGTACGTAGAGGGCACCAAGGCGGAACAGGCTGTCGGCTGGAACACTGCCCGGCGCTACCCCAACGGGGAATTCGGCCAGCGTTAGTATGGTGGCCGCGGCGACCACGCCAAACCCTTGAACAAACTTTTTGACAAAGGTCATTGAAGCAAAGAAAACGCCCTCTGAACGACGCCCTGTGCGTAGTTCACTCTCTTCAACTAAATCAGCAATCATCGACGTTGATAAGATCTGATAGGTGATAATTAAACCAACATCTATCATTGTTATAAACAATATCAAGGGGAAAAGTACCGGGTCGCCATTGTCAGGCATTAAATTGAAGAGCCGCAGCACAATGGTCGCCGGCAGAATAGTAAAGGCTAGCAACCCTGTAATAATCGCCGCACGCTTTTTACCCAATTTTTTCGAGATGATCGGCGCTAGGACCAATGCAACGACGGCCGAAGCCACAACCGATAACGATATTTGCCCCAACTGGCCCGTCGAAAACCCCCAGAAGAACGAGTTAATGTAGTGAGACAGTCCTGTGGCGATACCCGTGCCGATGGCGCCAAACAATGCTGCGGCAAAAAGTGCACCAAAAGAGCGATTCCAGACAGTCTCAAAAATCTCCCGATAGATACGCCCAATCGATATTTTTTGCTTCGGTGGCGGCGCCTTAAGTTGTGGAATAAAGCTATGGGTCCCAAGCGCTGATGCCATTATGGAGATAAAGATTACCATTGACGAAATAAGCCCCATCTGCCCAAAACCGTCAAGATTAAACAATCCGTTACTCACTTCGTCGGTGGGCACTAATAGATAGGTGAGGGCGTAAAATCCCATAAAGGTGCCACCTGCCCAGGCAAAGAAAAAACGATAACTGACAATGCTAGTGCGTTCATCGTAATCATCGGTCATTTCAGCCACTAAGGCTGAGTTAGGTATTTCGTATAGCGTAATCATTGTCCGAACAAAAATGGCCATCATTAAAATATACGGAAACAGCTCATTACCTGATAGCACAGAGGGGGGATTCCAGATAAAAAAGTAGGATAGCGAGGCGGGGACAGCAGCGAGATACATGTAGGGATGACGGCGCCCCCAGCGGGTATGGGTGTTGTCAGAGAAGTAACCAATAAGCGGGTCGCTCAACGAGTCAGCGATTAATGCGATTAATAACGCTAGGCCAACTAAATAGGCGTCAACGCCCAATACCTGACTGTAAAATATGAGGAAAAAGTAGTCAAAGCCATTGCCCTTTACACCAAACGCGGCGGAGCCAATACCGTAGGCGATTTTATTAAAAGGCGAAACCTTTGATAGCGCCATGCTATTTCCCTCGTTTTTACTCGCGTGTTTACGGCTCTAATGAGCTACACAGCTGTCCTTTACTGACGCCGTTGAATCGTCGGGATGTCGAATTTTTTCCAGTTGGGGGTGGTGGCCAGTGGCGTGAGCTTTTCTTTAATCCTGCGCTCTTTAAGAGACGTCCCAAAGGCCAGGTGATGCTCCTCATCAACGATCGTTCTAATGTCGTCTTCGCAGACGATCTGCATCAGTAATCCCGCCTGAAAGTAACCTTCTAATTGGTCATGAAGATTACTGCGCTTGGTGGTCTTGCGATCGCCAAAGCTGTAAATTTCTTGCAGCTTTTCGCGAGCTTTGTCCACGTATTTACTTTTTTTATAGGCCGTCTCAAATGACATAAGTTTACTGCGTTCAACGATAGAGATTTATGCATAGGCTAGCGTAGAAACGCCGCGAAAGCTATGTTTTAGGCGCAAAGTTACAAACTATATTAGGCAGATACGTTCTTATAAGTCTTTTTTCTTTCGAGTGATGGTTGTCTCAACCGTTGGGTCAGCCAAACGCTCTTCCAGTTCTTCTAATGACAGATAGTCTAGGTCCCAGTGGTTACAGATATCATTTCTAAAACGTGTGTGGTTTTTGTCAGTAGACTCTGATTTCTTTCGATTGAAGTAGTTTAGTAAACGCGTGCTTATGGTCATTTTTTATGCCGGCAATAAATGGAGGCCACCGGATGAGTGGCCTTATAGTTTACGGTAGGTTTATGCGTCTAGCTCACCGGCGTGCTTTTAAAGGCGCCTGCACCTAGAAAGTCTCCCTTGCCAATAACAACACCATTGTGGCGCAAAATGTTATAGGTGGTAGTAACATGAAAATAAAGGTTGGGAACGGCCCACGAGTTGAGATAGTCTCGGGTGGTAAAAGTGTACACGTTTGGACCAGCTTGCATGGTAATACTGTTGTCTTCGGTGCCATTAATAGCCTCTGCCTGAATACCGGCTAAAAACTGCTTAGTCTTGTCGATGCGGGCTTTAAGTTGATCAAAGGTTGTTTCAGTGTCTTCATCTGTCGGGGGCTCAATACTCGCCATGCGAGCAGACCCACGCTTGGCAATATCACAGGCTATCTGCACCTGTTTAGTGAGAGGTAGCATATTTGGGAACAGCCTAGCACCGGTAAGGACTTCGTCTTCTATACCGTGCTCAGCACCGTACTGGGCACCGGCCTCAAGCAGGTCGTTTAGGTTACTTAACGAGTGGATAAAAACAGGAATAGAGCATTCATAAAGTGATAGTGACATTAAATACCTCGGGCAGTTGGCAGCCGATCCTGACTGGACAGACTAAGTTGGACGCGAAATTAAACAGTGTGAGCCGATTTGTCAATGAACTGCGTATACTTAACAAGATAAACGGTTTCTCAGATAATAAAATATCTTCGCCATGGAGCTTTCTCATCGCCATTAATATCGAGCATAGATTTGACTGCACAGCCGACCAGTTGTGGGCTGTCATGGGTACACCAGACCGAGTTGACTGGGTGCCAGGCGTTGAAGGCTGCGAGTACGATGGCGAGGTTAGATCGCTATCTTTGCCTGGCGCGGGTGCGATTAAGGAACGCATTATTAGCCGCGACGCAGTGGCCAGAACTATGGTTTATTCTTGTTTTGAGTCGCCTACACCGCTTGAGTTTCATGAGGCGCGCGTTGAGATTATCCCCGCGGAACGGGGCTGTACTCTGTACTGGCAGACCCTGGTAGAACCGGTAGAGATTGAGGTTTTTATTAAAGCGAGCATGGAAGGTTGCTTGGTTCAGATAGGTCAGGTAATTGAGCAGTCGCGATCGACTTAAGTCGTTTGCAGTAGATAGCTGTGCCGTGTTAGGTCCACCTTGCAGAAAGCTGGCCTAAAGTGTTGGTTATGATATAAAAAATAAATTTATTTTATGATAAAAAATGTGGCCCATAACAGCTCTTGATGCTTACTTGATAGCCACTGTTTGTTGTAACATAGCACCTTAGACATTTGATTAATTGGCTGTATTGATGAGCAACGAAAACGACAAAGAATTTTGGGACAGTGAAAACGACACTGTAGTAGAAGCTTCTAGACCAAAACTGAAAAAACCGCGCATGTACCAAGTGATTTTGTTAAATGACGATTACACTCCAATGGAGTTCGTTGTTGAATTGATCGAGCAGTTCTTTTACAAGTCTCGAGAAACGGCCACTCAAATAATGTTAAACATCCATACGCATGGCAAGGGCGTCTGTGGTGTCTATACTGAAGATATAGCTGAGACAAAAGCGGCGCTGGTGACTCAATTCGCTCAAGACCACCAACACCCATTACTCTGCCAAGCGGAGCCAACTGATGATGACGAGGAATAATAAGGATGTTAAGTAGAGAACTTGAAGTTACGCTTAATCTTGCATTTAAAACTGCACGCGAAAAACGCCACGAGTTTATGACGGTTGAACATCTGTTACTGGCATTGCTGGATGATGCATCTGCCACCGCAGTATTGACAGCGTGCGGCGCTGATTTGGGCGGACTGCGCCAAGACCTCGTCGAATTTATTGATTCAACGATGCCCACTTTTCCAGATGCGCAATTAGAAGCAGATACTCAACCTACCCATGGCTTTCAGCGCGTGTTGCAGCGAGCCGTTTTTCAGGTTAACTCTGCCAATCATAGTGAAGTCGTTGGCGCCAATGTGGTGGTTGCCATTTTTAGTGAGCAAGAGAGTCAGGCGGTTTACTTTTTACGCTTACAAAATGTAGCTCGTATTGATGTGGTTAATTATATCTCGCACGGAATATCTAAATACGCTGATCACGCAGATAACAGTGGCGAACCCGATGAAGGGATAACCGAGTCAGTGACAGAAGACGAAGCGGCAGAAGCCAGCATGCTCAGCCAGTTTTCGACCAACTTAAACGAGCAGGCCAAGCTTGGCATGATCGACCCATTAATTGGCCGTGATGCGGAAATTGAGCGTGTCAGCCAGATATTGATTAGACGGCGTAAAAACAACCCGCTATTGGTGGGTGAGTCCGGTGTTGGTAAAACAGCCATTGCCGAGGGTTTAGCAAAGCTGATTGTCGAAGGTGATGTACCAGAACCCATGCTGGGCAGTACTGTATTTTCTCTTGATATGGGCTCGTTATTAGCCGGTACTAAATATAGAGGTGATTTTGAGAAACGCCTGAAGGGGCTCATTGCCGAGTTGGTGAAGTATGAAAAGTCGATACTTTTTATTGATGAAATACACACCATCATTGGCGCTGGGGCAGCATCTGGCGGCGTTATGGACGCCTCAAATCTGCTTAAGCCACTGCTGTCGTCAGGTAAATTAAGGTGTATTGGTTCAACGACCTATCAAGAGTATCGCGGTATTTTTGAGAAAGATCATGCCTTGGCTAGACGATTCCAGAAAATTGATGTGCCAGAGCCTAGTATTGACGAGACTTTTGAGATTCTTAAAGGCTTAAAATCGCGTTTTGAAGAACATCATGATCTCAAATTTACTAATCCAGCTCTTAAAGCGGCCGCTGAACTGTCGAGTCGTCATATCACCGACCGGTTTTTGCCTGACAAAGCGATAGACGTATTAGATGAGGCCGGTGCTTACCAGCGCCTGCAGCCTGAGTACAAACGCAAGAAGACCGTTGGTTTGGGTGATATTGAGCTGGTTATCTCTAAGATGGCGCGTATACCGGCAAAAAGTGTGTCCAGTTCAGATAAGGCACAACTTAAAGACCTGGCGACCAACCTCAAGATGGTGGTGTTTGGTCAGGATAAAGCTATAGAGGCGATGTCTACCTCGATCAAACTCGCCCGGGCTGGTTTGCGCGAAGGCAGCAAGCCTATTGGTAGTTTCTTGTTTGCAGGCCCTACCGGTGTTGGTAAAACCGAAGTGTGCCGGCAACTGGCCAACGTATTGGGTATTGAGCTGATTCGCTTTGATATGTCCGAGTATATGGAGCGTCATACGGTATCACGCCTAATCGGAGCACCCCCTGGTTATGTCGGCTACGATCAAGGCGGTTTACTCACTGAAGCGGTCACCAAACAGCCTCATTCGGTTATCTTGCTAGACGAGGTGGAGAAAGCTCATCCAGATGTGTTTAACCTGCTGTTGCAGGTCATGGATCACGGTACATTGACCGACAATAATGGCCGTAAGGCAGATTTTCGCAACGTTATATTGATTATGACGACCAATGCCGGTGCCGAGCTGATGAGCAGGGCGTCTATTGGGTTCTCTCATCAAGATCACACTACCGACGGTATGGAGGCGATCAAAAAGATGTTTACGCCTGAGTTCCGCAATCGGTTAGACAATATCGTGCAGTTTGGCGAGCTGACGGTTGATGTCATAAAAACGGTGGTCGACAAGTTCTTGGTGCAGTTGCAGTCACAGCTTGACGAGAAGAAGGTATTTCTTGAGGTTGATGATGATGCGCGCCTGTGGCTTGCTGAGAATGGTTATGACGCCAAGATGGGCGCACGGCCAATGGATCGTTTGATTCAGGAAAAGATTAAGAAACCATTAGCAGAGGAAGTCTTGTTTGGCTCATTGGCCGACAAGGGTGGTACGGCTTATGTAAGGGTGGAAGATAATGAGTTAGTTGTCACCACTGATGTCATAGAAGAGGCGACAGCTTAAGGTCAGCAAGCCCAAAACCTTACTGGCTTTAAATGAAGGGAGTGATTATGTCTCAAGTTAAAGGCCCCAGTACCTTTGTCAGCGAGGCATATCAGCTTGGTGACCAAGCAGGCACCGTCGATTTTTACAAAAAATGGGCGGATGACTATGATCACCAAATGCTTGATGAGCTCGAGTATGTTGCGCCCTTAGGTATTGCACGATTGCTTCGTGAGCATTTACCCGACACAGAATCAGAGATATTTGACGTTGGTTGTGGCACCGGGCTGACCTGTCGGCTCTTCGCCGACAACGGCTATCGGGCGCTTGATGGGATAGATCTGTCACCTGACATGGTAAGAGTTGCCGGAGAGCAGGGCATTTATAGAGAATTAATTGTCGGAGATGTTAATGAACCTATTGATCGTCTCAGCAGTAGCTATGACGGTGTCATATCGTCGGGAACGTTTACCCACGGCCATGTTGGACCAGAACCCCTTGATGATATTTTTCGTATTCTGAGAACCGGCGGCATATTGGCCTGCACTGTGCACAAAGATTTATGGGAATCACGCGGCTTCGAACAAAAATTTGCATCCCTGGTTAGCGATGGAAAAGCCCGTTGCTTACAGCTAAAGAAAGATAAGTATTATGAGACTGACAATATAGATGGTTGGTTTTGTGTGTATCAAAAAATAAGCTAGAGGACAGCACTAGCTGCCCCTTTGGCGTCTTTAATCTTTGACAATTAGGTCTTTGGAGCTTACCGCTCGCGGAAGGTAATGCGACCTTTGGTCAGATCATAAGGGGTCATCTCAACCTTAACCTTATCGCCGGTCAAAATTCTGATGTAGTGTTTTCTCATCTTTCCTGAGATATGGGCAATGATCACGTGATCATTTTCCAGTTTCACTTTGAAAGTGGTGTTCGGAAGGGTGTCTATCACCTCTCCTTCGAATTCGATGTGCTCTTCTTTCGCCATACTAATTATTCATGTCCGTAAAAAAGGGCGCAGTTTGCCCTAAATTAGCGGTTTTAGCAAAGTCATTTACTCAAATGCCAGCTATTTTCTTCGAATAACTCTATTGGTTGATATTGCTTCTTGTAATTCATCTTCTGGCAATCTTTAATCCAGTAGCCTAAATACACGTAACGCTTGCCCATTTCTGCTGCAATCTTAATCTGTAGGAGTACTGCCAGATTCCCTAGACCCCGCCGATCATGGGCGGGGTCAAAATAGGTATAGATAGCTGACAATGAATCTGGGAGCACATCGACGACCGCACAACCAATAAGCTGATGATCTAAGTAAAACTCTAAATACTGGGTGCATTCCCAAGCGTCACCAAGGAACTGGTCAAACTGAGTTTTCGATGGAGGGTACATATCCCCATCTGCGTGGCGCTCGTTTATGTACTTAGCGTATAGCGAATAATGCTGATCTGAAGCTATGCTTTCGCATCGGACGATTTTAAGGTCCATATTACGCTTTAAACACCGCTTCTGAGCGCGAGTAGGCCTAAATTGAGTCACTGGCAACCGTGCTGGAACACAGGCCTTACAGGCACTGCACATCGGCGTATACAGGTAAGGACCACTGCGACGGAAGCCGACCATACTTAAGCGCTCATAAACTTCGGTATCTACAGCTAGGTCTGGGTCAACGAAGGCTGTCGTCGATTCACGGCCAGGAAGATAACTGCAGGCGTGTGGTTCGGTCTGAAATAATTTAATGCGCTGAATATCAGCTGCAATGTCTCTGCTCATGTGAGGGATGCTTTAATAATATGGAATAAGCCTAATTCATTGTCGCCACGGACTCAACTAAGTCTGCGCTAACGCCATTGCCAATTATACGAATCGGTAAGTGACCATTTATGTTGACGATCGCGGATATTGCGTAATCGCATCAAGAAGTCTGAACGCGGCATAGAAATGGCGCCAAGGGAAAGCAGGTGGGGATTAATCATCTGACAGTCGAGAAGTTCAAGGCCTTCTGCGGCCATCCACTGGCAAAGATGTGCAATAGCTATCTTTGAGCCGTTATCAACCCGACTAAACATGGACTCGCCACAGAATATACCACCTATGTGTACGCCATAAATACCGCCCACAAGATCAGAACCATCCCAAACCTCGACGCAATGCGCCTGTCCTTGCTCATGGAGGGCTGTGTAGGCTTCCATCATCTCTTCTGTAATCCAGGTGCCGCCATCACCCCGCGGCTCTGCACAGGCTTTAACGACCTCGCTGAAGGCGCTGTCAGTTTTAATCTGGTAAGGCTGCTGCCGCAGTAACCGGAGCAACCGGCGAGATATGTTGAGCGCTTTTGGTTCGATTAAACAACGAGTGGCAGGGCTCCACCAAAGAATAGGGTCCTCATCTTGGTACCAAGGGAAAATACCTTGCCGATAAGCATCAACCAACGTCTTGGGCTCAAGGTTACCGCCAAACGCCAACAGGCCATCGGGCTCTGCCAGAGCAGCGCTAGGGTCCGGAAACTGAGGTTGATCTGGGTCTAGGAACGCAAGGTTCATAGTGCTCTAAATTCCAATATAGACCTATAAGTAGGGCTTAGTCGTCTAGGTACCGCTCAGCGTCTAGTGCAGCCATGCAGCCGCTACCAGCGGATGTTACTGCTTGACGATACACATGATCAGCCACGTCGCCGGCGGCAAATACACCTTTAACGCTAGTTTCTGTTGCATTACCGGATAAACCTCCAGCAATAGTGACATAGCCGTCTTTCATATCCAGCTTATCAATAAAAATACCGGTATTAGGTATGTGACCAATCGCGATAAAGACGCCAGTCACTTCAAGCTCTTTAGTCTCACCTGAGCCGCTCGCAGCTAAGCGCACACCGGTGACGCCAGCATCATCTCCAAGTACTTCGTCGAGGTTTTGATTCCATTCGATACTTATATTACCGGTTTTTTCTCGCTCAAAGAGCTTATCCTGAAGCATTTTTTCTGCTCGCAGTGAGTCTCTACGGTGCACGAGCACCACCTCGGAGCAAATGTTAGACAAATACAAGGCTTCCTCGACCGCCGTATTACCACCGCCTACAACGACCACTTTCTGGTTGCGATAAAAGAACCCGTCACAGGTTGCACAGGCTGAAACACCTCGACCCATAAAGGCCTCTTCACTTGGCAAGCCTAAATACTGCGCTGAAGCACCTGTCGCAATGATTAATGCGTCGCAAGTATATCTGTTTGAACCGAACAATTTAAACGGTTTTTCAGACAGGTCGACCGACTCTATATGATCAAAAATTGTTTTAGTATCAAAGCGTTCCGCGTGTTTCTGCATGCGAATCATTAAGTCTGGACCCTGGACACCTTCGTCATCACCAGGCCAGTTATCAACGTCGGTGGTAGTGGTCAGCTGGCCACCTTGCTGAATACCTGTAATAACCACTGGATTGAGGTTAGCTCTTGCCGCGTAAACGGCGGCAGTCCAGCCAGCAGGCCCAGAGCCAAGGATAATCAAAGGGTGGTGTTGTAAATCAGGCATAAAAATCTCTATTTAGGTGTAATTTCAGTGGAATTTATTTTTAGACTAAGGTTTTGACCGACATCATAATGAATACATCGGCCTACGCCAAATGCCTTTTGATATATATTTTATAGATGCCTAATATAGACGCCTGAGTTCTGATGTTTTCTTTAGAATCAGATACAATTCGCTGAGATCAAACATACAGGGAAATCGCCCTTTGAGTGCTAATAAGCCAAAACAGCAACAAAAATCCCAGTCGGACCTGTCTGAGACGAGTTCCCGCGGCAAACGTTTGATCGCCGAAGGCGCTTTGATCGGCTGGCTACTCCTGTGCGTGATCGTCTTTCTGGCGCTAATAAGTTACTCCAGCGACGATCCTGGCTGGTCTTTCACGGGCGCTAGAGCTGATGTTACAAACCTCGTCGGCCCAGCAGGTGCTTGGATATCAGACGTATTTTTCTTATTGTTTGGGGTGATGGCATATTTATTTCCGGCATTGCTTGCGTTGAGGGCTATGCAGATATTGCGAACTTATTTTATTTCGGATCCTGAGGCTTTCGATGCGGCAACCCTGATTCTTAGAATCGTTGGCTTTATATTGGTTATGATTAGCGCAACTTCTTTAGCGTCAATCCAATACCCAGGCATTGAGATTTATGGTGAAGGCATGGGCGTGGGCGGCATTCTCGGCGCCTATGTTGGTGATGCGGTTATCGCTCTCTTTAGCCATACCGGCAGTACACTGTTACTAATGGCGCTGTTTTTGTTTGGTCTCACAGTGTTTGGTGACATCTCATGGGTTCGTTTAATTGATAAGCTAGGCTTTGCCGTCATTGCAGCAATAGGTTCAATGCGCCAATATTTGAGTCGTCGCAGCATGCGTAGGGCAGAGGAGAAGAAGACAAAACAAGCTCTAAGTGATCGTCTAGTCAAGATTGAGGCGGTAACGAAACAAAAGCAGAACCGCGTACCTCCAAGCATTCAAGCCGCCGCGCCAGCTAAGCCCCCTAGCCCTAGAGTGCTGCGTGAGAAGCAACAGAAACTATTTGATGATACCGAGATCGTGGGCTCTCTACCGCCCATTAATTTGCTAGATCCTGCAGATAAAGATATAGCGGCCGGATACTCCCCCGAGTCACTGGAACACTTATCAAGACTACTTGAATTAAAACTTCAAGACTTTGGCATTGCAGCTGAGGTGGTAGCGGTGCTGCCAGGCCCCGTGGTCACGCGATTTGAAATTCAACCTGCCGCTGGCATTAAGGTTAGCCGTATTAGCGGCTTAGCAAAAGATTTAGCGCGATCCATGGCCGTAATCAGCGTGCGAGTGGTTGAGGTCATACCTGGAAAGTCTGTGGTTGGTATCGAAATTCCTAATGAAAAGAGAGAAATGGTTCGTCTCAGCGAAGTACTATCCTCCGAGGCCTATGACAGCTCGACCTCACCGTTAACACTTGCGCTAGGTAATGATATTGCTGGGGTTCCAACTGTCGCTGATTTAGCGCGCATGCCTCACCTGTTGGTTGCTGGCACAACCGGATCGGGTAAATCAGTGGGTATTAATGCCATGCTGTTGAGCCTCTTGTTCAAGGCATCCCCCGATGAGGTAAAGTTAATCCTCATCGACCCTAAGATGCTCGAATTGTCTGTCTATGACGATATTCCACACTTGCTAACGCCCGTAATAACGGACATGAAGGACGCGGCCAGCGGCCTACGATGGTGTGTTGGCGAAATGGAACGTCGCTACAAGCTTATGGCCGCTCTCGGCGTACGTAATATAGCGGGCTACAATCGCAAGGTGGAAGATGCTATTAAGGCCGGCAACCCTCTGGTTGACCCCTTGTGGACCTTTGATCCGACGACCCTCGGCTGGGACCCAGAGCAAGAGCCTCCTGAAGCGCCAACTCTAGAAACATTGCCTTATATCGTTGTGGTTATCGACGAGTTCGCCGATATGATGATGATTGTCGGTAAAAAGGTCGAACAGCTTATCGCGCGCATCGCGCAAAAGGCTCGGGCGGCTGGTATCCACCTCATTTTAGCGACGCAGCGACCTTCAGTAGATGTGATCACCGGCCTCATTAAAGCCAACGTGCCCACTCGCATCGCATTTCAGGTGTCCTCGAAAATTGATTCACGGACTATTCTTGATCAAGGGGGCGCAGAGCAGTTACTTGGTCACGGCGACATGCTTTATTTGCCACCAGGAACCAGTGTTCCTGAGCGGATCCACGGTGCTTTTGTTGACGACCATGAAGTTCACAAGGTGGTTGCTGACTGGAAGCGCAGAGGCAAGCCTAATTATCTCACCGAAATAACCGATGAAGCCTCGCTTAGCTCTATTGCAGTTCCAGGTTTCGATAGTGGGGATGAGAGCGCGAGTGACCCAGAGTCTGATCCTCTTTATGACGAGGCGGTCTCCTTTGTTCTGGAGAGTCGCAAGGCCTCGATATCATCTGTACAACGCAAGTTGAGAGTCGGCTATAACCGCGCGGCCCGATTAATTGAGCAGATGGAAGCATCAGGTATTGTCAGCCCTATGAGCAGCAACGGCAGTCGTGACATTTTGGTACAGAACAACAATTAAGACATGAATTAGAGCAGGCTTAGAGCATCGTTTATGAAAGCATACCCCTTACTGTTAGTGCTCTTAGCCTCTATGTTCAGCCATGGTGAGACGTCAGAGACTGACAGCGAACGCCTGCAGGGCTTACTAGAACCCATCAAGAGTCTGTCTGCAAGCTTTGTTCAATCTGTCTATGGTGCTGATGGGTTCGAGATAGATTCCTCTCAGGGGCTATTTAAAGTGGCCTCACCATCCAAAGTGGTCTGGCATGTCACCGCACCTCTGGAGCAGCAAGTTATCTCCGATGGAAGTACCTTGTGGGTGTATGACCCAGATTTAGATCAGGTGGTTGTTAGTAGCGTCGATGGCAGACTCAGTTCTACCCCGGCTGTATTATTTTCAGGCGACCTTGAGAGTCTTGAAGCTAGCTATGAAGTAGCGCAAAAGAGCCTTAACATAGAAACTCCGTCGTTCGTGCTGACGCCTAGAGATAATGCCAGTTTGTTCTCTACGATTGAGCTGCAATTTGTTGGTAGAGAGCCTGCTGCAATCATTATTACTGACACCCTAGGTCATTCCACAGCGATTGTGCTTAGTGATCTGCAGCTAAATCCATTGCTGCACGAAGAGACCTTTGTTTTCAGTATTCCAGCCGATGTGGACATCATCAATAATGTCCAATGATCTCTTTAGCCAAGATGTCTATCGGCCTTTAGCCGCGCGAATGCGACCAGACACCCTTGAGAACTTTTACGGGCAACAACACCTTATTGGGCCCAATCGGCCATTGCGTGAAGCTATCGAGAGTGGAACTCTTCATTCCATGGTATTTTGGGGACCCCCTGGTGTTGGCAAGACAACCTTAGCCAAGATTATAGCGGCGAGGGTAGATGCGCACTTTGAGAGCATTTCAGCGGTCTTATCTGGGGTTAAAGAGATTAGAGCCTCGATAGCCAAAGCCGAAGAACAGCGCGATGTACGAGGTCGAAAGACGATCTTGTTTGTCGATGAGGTTCATCGTTTTAATAAGTCTCAGCAGGATGCTTTCCTACCCTTTGTTGAAGATGGCACCGTTGTCTTTATTGGTGCCACTACAGAAAACCCTTCTTTTGAATTAAATAATGCATTGCTGTCACGTTGTCGAGTCTATGTTCTTAAAACGCTTTCTGAAGCTGATATTAAAACCTTAGTTCAGCGCGCGATCGACGACAGCATTTTAGGCTTGGGAGAACAGGGGCTGGTACTTGAAGATGAAGCGCTTAACTTGATTGCTAATGCCGCTGATGGCGATGCCCGACGAGCCCTTAACCTGTTAGAAATTGCCAGTGATCTGTCGGCTCAAACCGAAGGAAAAACGATTATTGACCAGGCTGTTTTGGAACAGGTGTTAGTCGGTGATACTCGTCGCTTTGATAAGGGTGGTGAGTACTTTTATGATCAAATTTCGGCATTACATAAATCGATTCGAGGATCTTCTACCGATGCCAGTCTCTATTGGCTATGCAGAATGCTTGATGGGGGCTGTGACCCGCTTTATCTAGCCCGCCGTTTAGCCAGAATTGCCAGTGAAGATATTGGCAATGCCGATCCTAGAGCCCTAGAGATAACGCTTAATGCCTGGAGTGTTCAAGAGCGCCTAGGAAGCCCCGAAGGGGAGTTAGCCCTTGCTCAGGCGGTGGCCTATTTAGCGGTTGCGGCAAAAAGCAATGCCGTATACAGCGCCTTTAATGCGGTCATGGCAGATGTAAAGTCGCTTCCCAGCTATGATGTGCCGATGCATCTGCGCAATGCACCCACCGGGCTGATGAAAGATTTAGATTACGGCAAGGACTATCAGTATGCCCACAACCACGATAATGGTTATGTCCCTGGCGAAAAATATTTGCCTGATGAATTGGAGGGCAAGCAATATTACTTTCCCACTGACCGCGGTTTAGAGAAGAAGATTGGCGAAAAACTAGATTACTTACGCAGTCTCGACGATACTGGCGCTCTTAACAAGAACAAGGATAACGGCTAATGCATTGGCTCGCGGTCGCGTTGGGCGGCGCTCTAGGCTCTATGGCACGATATGCGCTAAGCACTTGGGTATTTCAGGTCTCTAGCCACAAGTTCCCGTACGCTACGCTCACAGTCAATGTCTTGGGTAGCTTTGTGATGGGCATACTGTTTGTTGTTATTATTGAAAAAGCCGCGTTGCCTCAGGAAATGCGCAGTTTGCTAATGATTGGTTTTATTGGTGCCTTCACCACTTTCTCAACCTTCTCACTAGATGCCCTTGGTCTGTGGCAAAATGGCCATCTTTTTATGGCGCTTATTTACACGCTAGCGACTGTTATTTTATGCCTTATCGCCATCAGCAGTGCGATTTGGCTAACTCGTTTATTTTAAGGAATAGATCATGATCGACCCCAAGCTATTGCGCTCAGACTTGAACGCCATCGCTGACAAGCTCATTGTCAAAGGCTATGAACTTGACTGTGAAACCTTTTTAGCCCTTGAAGCGCAGCGCAAAGCTCTGCAACTTGCAGCTGAAAGTGTCCAGCAGGAAAGAAATGCCTACGCGAAGTCAATGGGTAAACTCATCGGCCAGGCCAAGGCCAGCGGTGAAGATGTAGAGCCATTGAAACTAAAGGGTGAGCAGCTAAAGAATGACTCCATCGCCGCGGATGCTGCTTTGGCAGACGTTCAGCTGGCACTAGATGAAATATTGCACGGCATCCCCAACCTACCTCATGAGTCGGTGCCGGCGGGAAAGGACGAAGATGATAATGTCGAAGTTCGTACCTGGGGAACGCCAAAGACATTTAGCTTTGAGGTGAAAGACCATGTTGACCTTGGCGATGCGTTAAACAGCCTAGATTTTGACACTGCCGCTAAAATTACTGGATCTCGCTTCTCACAGATGCGAGGCGATTTGGCGACCCTGCACAGGGTTTTAACGCAGTTTATGATAAACACCCATATCGCTGAGCACGGCTATGAAGAAGTCTATGTGCCCTATATCGTTAACCGTGAGTCGCTGTTTGGTACCGGACAGCTTCCCAAGTTTGAAGAAGATCTGTTTAAATTAGATGACGAGCGAGATTTTTACCTTATTCCAACCGCTGAAGTGCCAGTAACTAATATCTATCGTAATGAGATTGTTGATGAGTTACCCATAAAATTGGTCGCTCACACACCTTGTTTCCGCAGTGAAGCAGGGTCCTACGGTCGTGATACTCGAGGAATGATTCGCCAACACCAGTTTGAGAAGGTCGAGATGGTTCAGTTTGTGCGCCCAGATAACTCTTGGGCTGCTCTTGAGCAATTAGTTGGCCATGCTGAAAACATTCTGCAAAAGCTTGATCTGCCTTACCGTACGGTCATTCTCTGTGGCGGCGACCTAGGTTTCTCTGCCGCAAAAACCTATGACATTGAAGTTTGGCTGCCATCTCAAGGCAAGTATCGTGAGATTTCCTCCTGCAGCAACTTCGCTGACTTCCAAGCCAGGCGCATGAAAGCGCGCTATCGGAATGATCAAGGCAAACCTGAGCTACTTCACACCCTCAATGGTTCTGGCTTAGCAGTAGGGCGTACCCTTTTAGCGGTGATGGAGAATTATCAGCGTGAAGATGGGTCAATCGAGATTCCAGAGGTTCTTCGGCCAATGATGAATGGCAAGACTAGCATAGGATAACAGGCACTCAGTACATGGACTTTCTGCCACTTTTTCACAATCTAAAAGGGCGACAGGTATTAGTTGTCGGCGGCGGCGAAGTGGCCGTGCGCAAAGTGCGCTTAGTCCATGATGCCTCAGCCCTTGTGACGGTTGTCGCAAAAGAGTTTTGTCCAGACCTCCTGGAAATGGCGCGTGTCGACCAAAAGTCCGGTCATAACACCATTAATCTAATAACAGCACCCTATGACCATAGCCATATGGTCGACCTTGCACCAATCGTCTTGGTGATTGCAGCAACGAACGAGCGGAAGCTTAACCATTTAGTCTCTGAACATGCACAGGCCGATAACATACTCGCTAATGTGGTTGATGACCCGGCCTTCTCGACGGTGATATTCCCGTCAATCGTAGATCGATCTCCCATTCAAGTTGCTATTTCTAGTGGTGGCGATGCTCCTGTACTAGTGCGCTTATTACGTACACAGCTAGAGGGCTTGATTCCAGCTGGGACGAGTCATTTAGCCGCTTTAGCCGGTCGTTTTCGCGAGACCGTTAAAGCGAAATTCTCATCTGGATTAGACCGCAAAGCATTTTGGGAGAAGGTATTCTCCGGGACTGTCGCAGAGCAGGCTTACGCCAACAACATAACGGAAGCCGAACGCTTACTGAGCGAGTCGCTAGAAAATCACGATAAAATTGAAACTGGTGAGGTATATCTCGTTGGCACAGGCCCTGGCGACCCGGATCTACTCACATTTAAGGCCCTACGCCTAATGCAGCAGGCCGACATTGTGTTTTATGATCAGGGCGTATCTGCCGCTGTATTAAATCTGGTGCGCAGAGATGCCGGCAGAGTTTGCGCCGGCAGGGCGGAGAGCGAGCACCCTGTAACAGAGGAAAACATTATTCAGAAGATGATTACATCAGTCGCTCAAGGTAATCGTGTTGTGCACCTCGTTTGCGGCGATCCCTTGACTTTTGACCAAGGTAACCAAGAAATTGAAACGCTAATGGAGCACAATATCTCATTACATGTGGTACCCGGAATAACGATACCAGTGGGTTATGCTGGCGTTCCGACAACTCATAAAAGGAATGATAGTGACATTAACGTTTGATTATGACCTATTTGTTATTGGCGCCGGCTCTGGTGGCGTGCGCGCGGCTCGTATGGCGGCCAACAAAGGCAAAAAAGTAGCCGTGGCTGAAGAGCGGTACCTTGGTGGCACCTGTGTCAATGTCGGCTGTGTACCCAAAAAGCTATTTGTCTATGCATCACAATTTCCCGAGCTATTTCATGCAAGTAAGGGCTTTGGCTGGAATCAGGCCGAACAACCAACGCTTGACTGGCCAACTCTGCGAGATAATAAAACGGCCGAAATTGAGCGTCTCAACGGTATTTATCAAACCTTGATCGATAACAGTGGCGCTGATCTGTTCAACGGCCGCGCTACCGTGATTGGGCCTCAACAGGTGGCCGTTAACGGCAAAACCTATCGAGTGCGCACAATCTTGGTGGCCACAGGCGGCTGGCCTTTTATCCCTGATTTCCCAGGTAGCGAGCATGCGGTTAGCTCCAATGAGATGTTCTTTTTAGACCAGCTACCCAAAACCGCTGTGATTGTTGGTGGTGGCTACATCGCTGTTGAGTTCGCAGGTATCCTTAACGGGTTGGGCGTAGAGACTCACCTGGTCTACAGAGGCAGTAATCTACTTAAATCTTTTGACCGCGAGATGAGTGATAAAATTACGGCAGGAATGCGGAATAAAGGCGTCAACATACATCTGCACACACAGATAACCAACATCAACAAAAATGCTGATGGATTGCACGTCAACTTTGCGTCCGGCGAGTCAATGTCCGCCGAGTTAGTACTTTATGCGACAGGCCGCACCGCAAACACGGTGGGTCTTGGGCTTGAGAATGCAGGGATTGAATTGCGCAAGGATGGATCTATCCCAGTCGATGAGAATTTCTGTACCTCAGAACCTTCCATTTATGCGCTGGGTGATGTTATTGACCGCGTGCAGCTAACGCCTGTGGCCATTCAAGAAGCGATGGTTGTGGTGGATGCCCTTTATAGTGATGGGCTTGCCTGTATTGACTATGACAATATTCCTACGGCAGTATTTTGTCAGCCAGAGCTAGGCACCGTGGGCCTGGGCGAGGAAGCCGCGAGGGCTAAATATGCAGACATTTCGGTCTACACCTCAGATTTCAAGCCAATGATACAAACCCTAGGCGGAGGCAACGACCGAATAACTATGAAATTAGTCGTCGACCAACAGTCTAACAAGGTCATTGGCTGCCATATGGTAGGTGATCATGCCGCAGAGATTATTCAGGGTATGGGGATTGCGCTAAAAGCGGGTGCAACAAAAGCTCATTTTGATGCGACTGTGGGCATACACCCTTCAGCAGCCGAAGAATTCGTTACTATGCGAGAACCTACTCGCTAGAACTGACTCTTAGCGCGCTCCAACAGGCAGAGACTCAGAAACTTGAGATCTGAAAGGCTGCGTGCTGCATCTGTTGGGTTTTGGTCAACAATCACTAAGAGCAGGGCATGGCTTACTTCCATCCATTCGCTTCCCAGTCTAGATAGCTCTGCTTGATCTTCTGTTATTTCCAACCGCCTAAACATACGAGCCATCGACGCGATAATCAGCTCATCATGCTGGCTGTCGAGCTCTTTGAGTTCTGGAACGCCGAACATAGCCTGCACCAGCGGAAGGATGCCACTCTGGTTCTTGTAAACCAACAGGGTGCGGTCCATCACCTTTTCAACGAATTTCTTAAGACTTAAAGCCTCTATTTTGTGAGCCTCAAGCTCTAGCAAAGCGAGGTTCCATTCACCCAGCCACTGTTCCGCTAGAGCATATAGAATGGCGTATTTATTGGGAAAATAGTGATAAAGAGTTCCGACTGAAACGCCAACCCGCTTAGCCACCAAAATAGTCGTTAAATCATCTTGACCAACTTCCTCGAGCAGCACCGCTGTAGCGGCCAAAATTTGTTCCCGCCTTGCTAGTGCGCGCTTTTGCACTGGCTTGCTTCGTGGTGATAGAGTTCTAATAGATGCCATGATAAGTTCTCCTAAAATCGATCCCGCATTGCGTAGTAGAGCATGCCGGCTACCATACCCGGCCAACGTAACAGAGTGCCGCCGGGGAACTTGGCCGTGGGGAGATTAGCCATGATATCAAAACGCTCGTGTTTACCGCTGATAGCTTCTGCTACAAGCTTTCCGGCAAAGGTCGCAGTGGGCACGCCATGGCCCGAATAGCCCTGTAAATGCCAAATATTGCCGTTAATGCGACCAAAGTGAGGGAGGCGATTCATTGTGATGGCTAGAGTTCCACCCCAACCATAATCAATCTGAGTATCACTAAGCTGGGGATAGACCTGTAGCATGTACTTCTGGACAAAACCTTTGATATCACTCGGGAATCCGCGTCGATAGTTCTCGCCGCCGCCAAAAATCAGCCGATTATCGCCGGATAACTTCCAGTAATTAACTACAAATCGAGAGTCGCCCATAGACGTATCCTTTGGGACTACAGATGCTAAGATCTCCGGCGACAAGGGCTCAGTGGCTAGGACAAAGTTATTGATCGGCATAATATAGCCGTTTATCTTGGGCTCAAGATCTTCAATATAACCGTTGCAGGCTAAAATCAGCTCGCTAGCAGTAACTTGGCCTTGGCCTGTCTTAACAATCACCGGTGTTCCGCTGTAGGACTGAACTCTTGAGTTCTCGTAAATAGTCACACCAGCATCCAACGCTGCTTTGGCAAGGCCTAAAGCGTACTTTAAGGGGTGTAGGTGTAAGGCAGCTTTGTTCCACTGCGCGCCATAATACGCCTCACTGCCGATTACCTCCTTAATTCTATTTTTAGGGATATACTCTAACTCATTGAAATTATAACGATTTGTAAAGAATTCTATGTCCTCCTCAAGCTCCTCGCAGTAGACCCGTTTGTGTGCAAAATGAACATTACCGTACTTTAGGTCACACTCAATATTATTTTCTAGGGTCAAATTTCGTACGGTATCAACAGCTTCAAGGCTCATATTCCAGAGGCAATGAGCAGTTTCACGCCCAAACTTGGCCTCTATATCCTGCTGCTCCATCCTCTGACCAGTACCAACATGACCCCCATTTCGTCCGGAAGCGCCAAAACCAACGGTCTCAGCTTCCAAGATAACCACCTTATAACCTCGCTTAGCTAAATGTAGCGCAGAAGACAGGCCTGTGTAGCCCGCGCCCACAATACAGACGTCTGCCGTTATATTGCCCTCAAGTGTCTCATAGGTCGGCGCGACGGGGGTGCTGGCGGTGTAGTAAGACGTCATAAAGTACTTCTTAAAAAATAGGTTTAATTGACATTATGATCTTTTTGAACAATAATTCAACTTTAATTGAATGATAATTCAACTTCTTTTCAAGTAAAGGTCCTCCATGGCAAACAACAAAACAATCGAAAACTGGCTAAAAGATAACGCAATTACTGAGGTTGAGTGCCTTGTCCCTGATCTGACCGGTAACGCGCGAGGGAAATTTATTCCAGCGAAAAAATTCCTTAAAGAAGACAGTCGACTACCCGAAGGAATTTTGGCGCAAGCGGTTACCGGAGAGTACTCTGATGACTATTGGGATCTTATCGACACCGTTGATGGTGATATGCTGCTAGAACCAGACCCAAGTACTGCACGGCTCGTGCCATGGGCCAATGAGGTTACCGGGCAGATCATTCACGACTGCTTTACAAAGGACGGCAAGCCACACCCGTTTTCAAGCCGCAACATATTAAAGCGAGTATTAGCCCTATACGAGCAAGAGGGCCTAACGCCGGTGATTGCGCCTGAGATGGAGTTTTACCTGGTTGAGCAAAACCCAAACCCCGGATTGCCTCTAAAACCGCCAATAGGACGCTCTGGCCGGCACGAAACAGCCAGACAGTCATACAGTATTGATGCGGCCAATGAATTCGAACCATTTATAGAGCAAATGTATAGCTACTGCGAAGCCATGGAGCTGGACGTTGATACGCTTATCCATGAGTCCGGTGCAGCTCAACTTGAAGTCAACTTTATACATGGTGATCCTTTAGATCTAGCCGACCAAGTATTTACCTTTAAGCGCACTGTTCGTGAAGCTGCGCTTAAAAACGGCATATACGCGACCTTTATGGCTAAACCAATGACGAGTGAGGTTGGGTCTGCAACCCACATTCACCAAAGTCTTCTCGACGCTTCCACTGGGGACAACGTATTTGCGACTAAGGACGGTGAGTACAGTGAGACCTTTTTCCACTATATGGGTGGCCTACAAAAATACACGCCGTTCGTAATGAGTCTTTTTGCCCCAAACGTCAACTCCTACCGGCGGTTTACGCGTGAGATTTCGGCGCCTATCAATCTTCACTGGGGTTACGATAACCGAACCACAGGCTTGCGCGTACCGGACGCTAAACCTAAGAACTATCGCGTAGAGAACCGCTTTCCAGGGGCTGATGTAAATCCTTATTTAGCGATAGCAGCGACCTTAGCCTGCGGTTATTTGGGCATGAAAAATAAAATAAAACCGTCGGAGGCCTTCGAAGGTAACGCTTATGAGGAAGACACCGAATTACCCAGAACATTGGAAGAGGCTTTGCGAGGACTGCAGGAGGACCAAGAAATTATTGATTTATTTGGCGAGAGATTTATTCAGTTGTATACCTCTGTAAAGCTAGTCGAATTTGAAGCGTTCAATAGGGTAATTTCATCATGGGAGCGTGAGCACTTGCTGCTCAATGTGTAGCTAAATCAGGCTATAAAGCAGGGGACCTGCCTGTCTTAGGAAATAGGCAATGAAAGGTTATACGTCTCGCTCTTTACCTGTTCTGGCCCGCTCTTTCATGTCTGATTGAATATAAACCCTATCGGTTGTGCCCATGCTGGCATGACCGAGATCATCGGCCATATGCTTAAGAGGGCGCGTAGCAATATCTTGCGAGGCACCTGTATGCCGCAACCAGTGGGTTGTAGCCTCTCTAAGGGCTGTCGCTTCATCAGAAAACCCCTCTACACGCATTTTCTCATGGGCCAAATCAAAAGCCTGCTGCACAATGCGCCGTAATTGTCGTGACGTCATACCACCAGCACCACGATTCTTGCCCACTAAGGTGGCATTTACACCAAAACTAGCACTTAAGGACTGGCGATGGCTCTCGTAACGCTTGATATAGGCCCCGAGCGAATTCGGGACGGAAACATCTCGTATTTTATTACCTTTACCCAAGACTTTAAGCCAGTTATTGCCATCAGTGTCCTGCCAGAAATGCTTCCAGACCGGCTGCCAGTTTGCTCGATCTGACAGCTCTGATACCCTTAGATATAGGGTCTTGAGCATTGCGACCGTAAAGAGCATCCGCTCGTATGCTGGATCTTTGTCGGCGGCCACGGCGGCACAATCAAGGACATAATCCCACTGTAAATCTGAGAGCCTTTTAATGCTTTTACTGGTCACACCTTTAATTAGGAACGGCGACTGCTTACGTATCGCAGGTATTGGATTGCCAAACGCGTATCCTTCCTCAGTCAAATAATCATAGAAACAAGATAATGCGGAGTAACAGATTTTCATCGCTTCGTGAGACAACGTATGGCCATCTTTAGCTGACGGTATAGCTTTACCGGCTTCGACGGCGTTTTTCCGGTCCTGTTTGGCAATTTTGGCGACGAATGGCCGCCATTCTTTGTTTTGACGCGACTCTCCGCCGATCTGACGAAAACGATCGCCCACAGAGTTCGCCACCCAGGCTGCTGGCGGATTGTGCACGAAGTCAAAGTATGACTCTAAATTTTGACGCTTAAGGGCTATGACACTTTTACCTTCGATGGTCCAGGTCCAAAGTAATAAACGCTCGACCTCATTGCGGTAACTGCGATAGGTGGCTTCACTTTTGCGACTGTAGCTTTTCAAGAACGCCTGCGTATGGGAAAAATCTTCGATAGCCGCTGGAATTGAATCGCAGACATGCTCCAAGAAGGCCTTAGAGTCGGGATAGCCATCCAACATGTGAGCACCCATTGGCAACCTAACAAACGACCTATGGGCATCAAACAAGGGTGTTGCTTTAAATGCTTTGCTCATTGGTTAATGGTGCCTCAGAAGTTACTTGAAGTAAGGATGAACTGTAACAGCTGCTATAACGCTTGTCTAGCTATGTCCACTAATTAACATTAGCGGACATAGTGAAGATTGCTGCTAGCCCTGCTTTTGGACCGCGTGAATACTTAACTAACGACAGACCAACGTATTTCAGTCATGCATCTCGATCAAAGCCCGAATCGACGCTTACCTCATTGCTGCTGGAGTTGTTGGATGCATAATATACGACGTCTTAACTCAGGGATGACATTAACCGAGCCTCATGTGCATAAATAGTGGCTACCGATTACTTGGTATGACGATAGTTCCGGCGTGAGCGCGCCATACTCTACTAATTTTGCAACTGTGGTGGTCCACAATACTGCCTAAGAATGGCTCTCCAGTTAGGGTTCCGCCGAACAGCCCATGTGCCCTCTTCCTTTTTGTATTGGCCTGCTAAAGATTGCAAGAGAGCAGAAATTTTTGCAAACGCATACATAAGTCTAAGGCGTACCAGAACGACGAATCTATCGATGACCAATCGCTAGAGCGGACCTATTAGACAGTGACTTTATGTATATTCGAGACCATGTTTAAAAATCTTTGTTTGTCATTTTAAAGGACCTTTTTGCATTTTTGTATGCGCTTGCAAAATGTATCATTTATAAGTATTGTAAACCAATTGACCGATTACTCTGCTTTCCAGGACTTCCGTCAAAGATTCTCCTGGAAATTATTTATTAATCTTGTGTAACAAGCGCTGAAGCCTTTAAACAGTACCTCAAGCAGATGATGCCAAGGTCTAACGCAGCGGCCCACAGCTCATTGCGCATATTTGATTAATAGGAGCGACAATTTAACGTCGGTGAATGATTAAAAGAAGCCCATAAGACGCTCGCGCTCAACAATGACACAGTGACACAGTGACACAGTGACACAGTGACACAGTGACACAGTGACAAAAATACTATCTGGAGGTTAACGATGAACAAAGCAATAATTTATTTCGGACTGACTTTGTTGGTTGTGGCAGCTCAAGGCTG
>CAWKZU010000019.1:0-36444 GCA_963854585.1 Gammaproteobacteria bacterium
TACACCTTCAATCTCTGAGACAATTTCATGCACCTTGAGCGTAATTTCTCTCTGTTCATCAATAGATAAATTTCCCTGCGCCCGCACCTCTAGCATTCCATATTGACTCTCTATTTGAGCAAAGAAAACTTGTCCCCCATTAAACTTTCCATACGCAAAAAAGATCCCAATGATCACTAGCATTGATGCCAAGATAAATTTAATGGGGGACTTAATAATGGGATTTAGAGCCTTCAAATAAACGTCTATTAGCGGCTGAAATAAGGTCTTGGCCGACTCTTCTGATTGATGGTCTTCGGGGAGTTTCTTCCCCTTACCGCGACGTCGAGCAAGTGCAATACCCAAAGTAGGCGCAAAAATTAACGCGTACATTAAAGACCATCCCAAAACGGCAAAGACCGTTATGGGTAGATAAGACATAAAGTCACCGGAAACATCTGGCCAGAATAATAGGGGCAAAAATGCGGCTAAAGTAGTTCCTGTAGAGGCTATCACAGGAACTGCCATGCGTCGTACCGCTGAAATATATGCATCTCGAGTAGAAAGCCCAGCGGCGGCCTTGGTACTAGCAAATTCCACAACTACAATCGCACCATCAATCAACATACCCAGTGACAATAATAGACCAAACATCACCATAAAATTGAAGCTGTAGCCCAACGAATTCACGACAATTAATGCACCCAATAGACAAAATGGAATGCCGAATCCCACTAACAACCCAGACTTGACACCTAACGTGGCGACCACCAATATCAGCACTAAACTCATTGCTGTAATGATATTACCCTGCAACTCACTAATCATGTCATTGGTCATCACAGAACTATCAAAGGTATAACCTATCTCCATGTCAGCTGAAAAAAGATCCCTCGATTGTGCCACCGTTTCTCTAACTGCTTCCACCGTCCTAATTGCATTAGCGGTAATACGCTTGCGTACATCAAGGGCAATCGTTTTTTTACCGTTTAGTATGCTGTAGCCTTTAGGATCTTTAAATGTGCGACGAACATCAGCTACATCACCTAAAGTTATAGTACCATCTGAGTTATTACGGATAGGTAGCTTGCGAATATCGGCCGCCGTTTCAATTAACGCAGGCACCTTAATACCGAACCTGCCCTGGGCAGCGTCCATCTCTCCCGCCGGGATCAATAAATTATTGACCCTTACGGCCTGGATGATCTCGTCAATTCTTAAGCCATATTGCTCCAGCCGAGAAGGGTCAATAACAACATCGACAACTTCGTCACGATGACCTGATATACCTGCAGTTAAGACATTAGGAAGCATTTCCAGCTGTCGCTGATAATATTTTGTGGCTGAATATAACTCTCGCTCAGTTACATTTTCTCCAGAAAAAGTAATAATAATCGTCGGCTCAGGGCTGGGACTGAGCTCATTGACGATCGGTTCTTTGGTATCTAAAGGAAACTCAGCTTTCGCACGATCTACCGCCTCACGCACATCAGCTACTGCATTTTTAATATTTTCATTAGATTCAAATTCCGCCGTAACAATCACCATACTTTCTCGAGCGGTAGCTTTAATTTCGTCTATTCCATCAAGCGTCTTTAACTCCTTTTCTATAGGCCTTACAAGTAATCTAGCACCGTCTTCAGGGGAGATTCCATCATGCCGAACCATTATCATAACCACAGGCAGTGTCACATTAGGGCTCAATTCTACAGGCATAGACACCCGTGATATGGCTCCTGCGACAAGGATTAATAACATGATAGAGAGCGTTGCTCTAGTGTGATTCACTATAAGTCTAAAAAAATTCATTAAATTGATATTCCGTCCTATCAGTTAGCTTCGGCAGCAATAAAAGTAGGATCAACACTTTCACCGTCAATAATATAATGTTGGCCTACCGTAATCACTGAGACCTTCGAGGGTAATCCTGAGACCCAAATCCCGTCACTTGCTTCTCCTAAACTGGACACTTTTACCGAACCAACTAAGTTCCCTTCTAATAATACTCGCACCATGGTCTGGCCAAGGTCATTCAGTAAAACACTACTAGCAGGGATTAAATGCGCATTGGCTCCGTTAAGAAGTATATCTAAGCGCGAGGAAAGGCCAGCTCTTATTGATCGATCAACATTGCTAGCAGTCGCCTCCAAACGATAGCTGCGAATCGTTGTATTCGCTTCATGAGCTAAATAGGTGACCGTGGCCGAGACTGTTCGCCCATCACCTAAGGTGACAGTCGCGAAACTACCCATATCGATTCTATTAATGTCTTTTTCACTGACCAAAGCCTTTATTTTTATGGGGTGTAACTCAACTACAGAGGCACATAGGCTGCCTTGAACAACATAGTCGCCCACTTCTACTGGCCTGTTTTCAACAATGCCTGCAAATGGGGCAGTCACCTGCAAGTTGTCCACATTAAGCTGGGCGCGCTTAAGATTAGCTCTCGCCGCAGCAAGGTTTGCATTCGCCTGGGAAATTGCCAAGTCAGATTGATAACCGCCTGTTTTGAGCTTTAAGGCCCCTCGATATGATATATCGGATTGTTCGAGATTTGCCTTGGCTTGATCTAAACGCAAATATCGGTCCTCTGCGTTTATCTGACATATCGCATCACCCTTGCTAACCAAAGCGCCCTCCGCTACCAATATCTTAGAAATCTGGCCAGCCATCTGCGCTAAAACATTAACTGTTCTATTTGACTCAGTGTGAGCTCTCAGCGTTAATTTAGGGCGAAAAAGCTGTTCAGAATACTGAGTCACCTGGACAACAGTCAGCGGTGCAGGCGCCGACTGCTGAACTTCATCCGATTTAGGGGAGATTAAGAATCCACTTCCAAACCACACCATAAGAGATACAACGAAAAATGCTGCTAGCCGAACATTGTTATTCAAGGTAATTCCTCTGCTAATCAATAAAGAAGTGTGACTCTTAAGATCTCTCAAAACATCACACTAATATTGGGGTCAAAATCTAAAAATCAAGGTTGTTTCACTTACCCACTTAACCCTTTCAATGACCCATTATCTGCGCCGCCCTCTTTATGCACAAGGATAGCTCTCGACTACCCAGTATTAGTCACAAGCTACACCTTTGCGGCGCGCAACTATGGGGTCCACCATTGTGCGGCCAATATAATAGTTCAGCTTACATGTCCAACTATAATGGGCAATCAGCAAAACAGCTCTATGACAACCAAACAGCCTATTAAGGCCCATCTTAATACTAACAATGGTCGCCGGAAAATGACGTGCAATAACATCAACAACCTGAGAGCTCCATCTCTATGTTTAAATTTTTAGACCTAGCGTTTATTAACGCTACTTTTAAACCCTTTAATGTTCAATATAGGGATGAAAAATAGGTTATTTTTAAGTTTTTTTTGTTAGAATGCGCGTTCAAAAATAAAAGGGTTTTTTTAATGAATATTCCACTACTTCCACCCCTATTGGGTCTTTTTGGCATGTTGGCCGCATTTTTTGTTTACACATTGGTGATGAAATATCCCGATGGCGAAGATAAGGTAAAGAAAATCGGTGATCAAATCCATAACGGCGCACTTGCTTTTATGAAAACTGAATACAAGTACCTGCTGATTTTTATTGTTGTTCTTGTCGTGCTTACTCAAATATTCCTAACCACCGCAACAGCTATCGCGGTTGTCGTCGGCGCGTTCTGCTCGTCTCTAGCAGGCTTTATTGGAATGTACGCCGCAACGAAAGCTAATGTTAGGACGGCCACGGCTGCCCAACAGGATGGTGCTGCCGCAGCTCTGTCTGTGTCTTTTTATGGCGGTTCTGTTATGGGACTCTGCGTTGCCTCGCTAGGATTAATCGGTTTGGGTGGTTTGTATTATTTTTATGCCGCTAATGGCGCTTCTGATGTTCATGCCTTAGAAGGCTTTGGAATGGGCGCGTCCGTTGTAGCCTTATTTTCTAGAGTGGGTGGTGGTATCTTTACTAAAAGTGCTGATGTTGGTGCTGACCTAGTTGGAAAAATCGAAGCAGGAATTCCAGAAGATGACCCAAGAAACCCAGGGGTTATCGCAGATAATGTTGGCGATAACGTTGGTGATGTAGCTGGTATGGGTTCTGATATTTTTGAATCCTACTGTGGAGCAATGATCGCCTGTATAGCTATTGCGTATACGGTGGCTACACCCAACAAAGACAACTTAATGTTTCTACCGTTAGGACTTGCATCTATAGGCTTAATCGCTTCTATTATTGGTATTTTCATTGTTAAGCTTCAATCAGCTAAAGCACCGGACCTTGCACTTAGATCTGGAACTATGCTGGCGCCATTAATCTTTATAGTGATGGCCTATTTCCTCATTACAGGTATGGGTAATGTGCCGATTGCAGTCTTGTATTGCGTTATTTCTGGCGCTGTAGGTGGTGTACTCATAGGGTTGATAACTGAATATTACACCGGCGGAAGCCCTGTTCGAAAGATTGCCGAATCAGGTGAAACTGGGCCTGCAACAGTCATGATTTCAGGCCTATCTATTGGAATGCAATCGGTGGTTATTCCCATTCTTATTCTTGCCACCATTATTCTTGTATCGACTTCAATAGCAAGCTCTGCCGGTATTGACGGCGTATATGGTGTTGGTATAGCGGCGGTAGGAATGCTATCTACTGTTGGCATAACGATGGCCATCGATGCTTATGGTCCAGTTGCTGATAATGCCGGTGGCATTGCGGAAATGGCAGGCATGGGAAAAGAGGTAAGGGATATTACGGATTCACTTGATGAGTTGGGTAATACCACTGCAGCCATTGGTAAAGGTTTTGCTATTGGTGCTGCAGCTCTAGCAGCCCTAGCGATTATTTCAGCCTATTCAAAACAAGTTCAAATTGAGTTTCCAGACACTTTCTCTTTGTCCCTAAATGATCCTATGGTTCTTGTAGGCATGTTCATTGGTATCTGTATTCCATTTTTAATATCGTCTATCACCATGAAAGCTGTGGGCGACGCCGCCTTTGAAATGATTAACGAAATTAGAAGACAATTCAAAGAAATTCCGGGGTTAATGGAAGGTACTGCTGATCCAGATTCTGAAAAATGTGTGCAAATCGCAACCGAAGCGGCATTAAAGAAAATGATGCTGCCGGGTATTATAGCGGTTGCTATGCCAGCCGTCGTTGGGTTTGGATTAGGCGCAATAGCGCTAGGTGGCATGCTAGCCGGAGGGCTTTTGGGCTGTGTAGCATTGGCTCTATTTATGGCTAACGCCGGTGGCGCTTGGGACAACGCTAAAAAACATGTCGAGAAAGGCAACCTAGGTGGTAAGGGCTCAGACACTCACTCAGCTGTCGTTGTTGGAGATACCGTTGGAGATCCATTCAAGGACACATCTGGACCTGCGATGAATATTTTAATTAATGTTATGGCCATGGTAAGTCTTGTTATATCAGGACTACTCACTCCTAACGGAATATTCTTTTAAGTAGCTATAAATCGAATTGACCCAGAGAGAATAACGTTATCGTGTAGTCTAAAGCTAAAAACCCCAGAATTTTCTGGGGTTTTTAGTATTCTTGATTCATATTAATGATTCATTAAATCTTCGAATAAATCGGCACTCTCCAGATTGTGCTGACGTAAAATGTCTCGCAACCTTCTTAGCCCATCAACTTGAATCTGCCTGACTCGCTCTCTCGTCAAGCCTATCTCCAACCCGATCTGCTCCAAGGTTGCCTCTTGGTGGTTCAGAAGCCCAAACCTTCGTATCAACACCTCTTTTTGTTTCAATGGCAATTGCTCTAGCCATCCAACTAAGACCGCTGATAGATCATCGGTCTCGACACTACCCTGAGGCCCCAATTTACCGTGGTCAGCAACAGTATCAACAAGCGACCTCTCTTGGTCAGCTACCGGTGTATCTAAAGATGAAGTGCGTTCACTCAGGCTTAATATCTTGATCACATCTTTGATGGGCTTATCAACCTCTGCCGCTATTTCCTTGGGCGTTGGGTTATGATCTAGTTTTTGAACTAATTTGCGAGACGCACGTAGATAAATATTTAATTCTTTAACAACGTGAACAGGTAACCTGACCGTGCGTGTTTGGTTCATGATGGCTCGCTCAATCGTTTGCCGAATCCACCAGGTTGCATAGGTTGAAAAGCGATAACCTAATTCAGGATCGAATTTTTCGACAGCCCTCATTAATCCCAAGTTGCCCTCCTCAATAAGGTCGAGTAATTCTAGGCCACGATTGAGATAACGGCGTGATATTTTGACCACTAGGCGCAGGTTGCTCTCGATCATTTTGTGACGGGATACCGTGCAGCCCTTCTTTAATTTGCGGGTATAGGCAACTTCTTCAGCAGCAGTTAATAAAGGTGAATAACCAATTTCTTTAAGATAAATAGTCGTAGCATCGATAGTTCGAGGAACTCGACTTTCATTTGAATTAACCCTCGGGTCTCTATCAGCCTGTGTTTTAGGCCCACCCAAAATTACATCCTCGACCATTATTTTGCAGCTCGTTGCAATTTATTTTTTTTATTTACAGCTACTAATCTATCTACCACCCCTCTTATTAACCCCATATACCATTATGCAGATACTATTTTATATATTTTAATGGATTGACAGGATCCCCATCTTTCCTTACCTCAAAGTAGATCATTCCATCAACGCCAAGCTTTGAAATTTCATCCTTATGCGTAACTGTCTGACCGACTTCAACGAGTAGTTCTTCATTATTAGCATAGGCGCTCAATAACATATCACTATGCTTTATGATAATCAACTTTCCATAACCACGTAAGCCTGAGCCTGCATACACCACATTCCCCGGGGCTGCAGCATGGACAATTGAGTCCGACGATTTAATTTTGATCCCCTTTTGTAATTTATCAGGATTAAAATCCTCTATTACCTCTCCTTTAACCGGCCATTTCCACTGTAAATTTTTACTATAAACGGACTTTTTTATATTTTGACGCGCTGGTATACGGTTATTGGGCTCCTTGGATGCGTCCCTCTGCGCTATGTTCAGCTTATTTATATCCAGAGTAATAATTTGACCAGGATAGAGCAAGAATGGGGAGTCCAAATTATTTGCCCGCGCCAAAGACTGCACTTCAACCGCATGCTCTGAGGCAATTGAAAACAAGGTCTCTCCTTTTAAAACCATATGTTGGTTAGGCGCACTCACCCTAGACTTAGGATTGCCTAGAATTAAGGTTAAGGTTTGGCCCGGTGTAATAAGGTAGGATCGATCGAGACTGTTAGCTTGAGCCAGCATGTCGACCTTTAAGTCGTAACGCCAAGCAATAGAGTAAAGAGTCTCTCCAACCTCTACTTGATGTGTTTTGATTCGAATATTTGGCGGTTGATCACGATGAACAACCAATGCCGGGGACGTAGAACATCCAACAATAATAAGTAACAAAAACAACAATAAGGTGACGTTTGTCAAAACAATATCCTTAACTAGCAGGATCAGGTTTAATTTTAGCCGTGTACTCCAAAAGCAGCACTAGAACCAGACCTAGAAAAAATGTTGTGAGGCAAATCAATGTCTGGGGATCTTGGCCTACAACTGAAAGAAACTGATGCGGTAACAGATTGCTGGAGGACTGCCCTATACCTGGACCCGCGGCAAAAATTTGTTTCCATGGCCAAATCACATTTAGGCTACCCATTAAAAATCCGCACATAACAGCAATGACCCTGCCTTGAAAATGAGCCAACAGCCAAGACAATAATCGACTAAAAAGCATTAAGCCTATGATGCCACCACTCGCAAAAACGACAAGAATATCAAGTTGGAGATTTGCTATAGCGCCAATAAAAACAGGGTAAAGTCCGAGTAGCACGAGGATAAATGATCCTGAGATACCAGGTAGAATCATCGCGCAGAGGGCTATAGATCCTGCGAAAAACATCGTAATTAAATTTCCCTCTAAAACCATGGGAGGAGCCATTGAAATCCCGTAAGCAATAACGCAACCAAGTACAAAGTAAGTTTTCTCTAAACCCCCAGATAGCGGATGCAGTCGCAGAAGATAGATCACCGAACCCACGATTAAACCGGTGAAAAAAGCCCACAGAGGTAATGGGTATGTATCCAAAAGATAATGCATAACTCGCGCAAGCGAAAATATACTAGTCAGTATGCCTCCAAGTAGAACCACAATGAACGTACCATTGATATATTTCCAAGCGGCCAAGATACCTTGGTGCCTGAGAATTCTAAAGGCTTGCATATTAATGGATTTAATAGTGTTAATCAGTTCAGAGTAAATGCCGCTAACAAATGCAATAGTTCCTCCAGACACGCCAGGGACAACGTCGGCAGCACCCATGGCTAATCCTTTAAAGAACAATACAATATGATGCCGCCAGTTATTCATAGCATATCCTTTATAGACTGCGAGCCAAACCACTTAATAGCGGTACAAATTTTACCTTCTCAACAACCTCTTGATCAAACTCAGCCGAATTACCAAGTCGTCTCACGACACGTAAATCTTGGGTATCTCCAATGCCCACAGGTATGACCAATACGCCATCCGGAGCAAGTTGCTCAAGTAACCCTCGAGGAATAGACTGAGGCGCCGCAGTCGTAATAATGCCGTCATATAGCGCATGCTTTTCCCAGCCAAAACAACCATCGGATAGGTCAGCTGTGATATTGCCAAGCCGGAGCTTTCTAAATCGCTCCTTGGCTTTCTTCAACAATGGTTCAATTCGCTCAACGGTATAAACTTTATCAACTAATTGAGCTAAAATAGTTGCCTGATAACCTGATCCAGTGCCCACCTCCAAAACCTTTTTAAGCGGGCCTGCTGAAAGCAAAATTTCGGTCATTCTCGCCACAATGTAGGGCTGAGATAATGTTTGTGAAAACCCGATAGGTAGAGCGGTGTCCTCATAAGCACGGTGCGCCAATGCCTCATCTAGGAATATATGTCGAGGTGTCATGCGAATAACATCCAAAACTCGCTGATCTAAAATACCCTGCTCAATCAATCGATTAATTAAGCGTTCTCGAGTTCTCTGAGAGGTCATTCCAATGCCCGCCAAGTCAATCGAATTCACCTACCCCTCCTATTTTAAAAAACTCTAAATACGACCATTATATCGTTGCGGCGGCGCCACTAATCTAGCGCCAATATATCATATGGAGACTTCAGTTGGGCGGTATAATTCAGCGATCTCCCTTAACAAAACCGTTGCATAACAACCATTAGGCAGACTAAAGTTTAACTTCAATTGATCCTTTGCCATCCAGTTGCTGGCTATGTCGTCAGGTAGCACCAAAACACTTCGACGTTGCTGTTTTAAACCAGCATGCTCAAGCGCATAACACCAACTATCCCAAGGCGCTAAAACCCGACTTTCAATCTCTTCAACCGCCCCCCCAACCGATGATCGCCCCCGACCCCACAAAGGTCCGGTGTCACCCCCCTCTGAAATCAAATAAAGTTGATTTTCGGTGATGCGCTGTTCAATAACTAAGTTAAATAACCAGGACCGCGCTGCCGACAGATATAAGCCTGTGCCGTGCCTATTGCCTTTTAACTTATCTGCACTGATTAATGTTTGAGCCTCACGAAGATTATTGCCTTGGTGACCGAACCGTTGCTCACCAAAATAATTAGGCATCCCATATTTTTGTATTACATTCAAACGCTCTTGCAAAGCAATAGCATCCACTGAGAAATCGCGCAGGATAATCTCAAATTTATTACCTTGGTGCATACCCCTTCGTAGCTTTTTACTATGCCTAGCGCTACGCATAACCTGGAAATCATCATGTCTCAGACAGCTTAAATCTAGATCGCGTCCTGGTAGGTATAAACTAAACCATTGACTGGTCACAGCAAACCGGTCTTTGAGACCGCAAAATCCAACATCACCGCGCTTTATGCCGGCTAATTGCGCCAACAATCCTGCCACCCAACTAGTATTTTGATCTCGCTTGCTGATGAGCAGCCACAAGTGCTCACCCTCGCCGGAGGGCTCGATGTCCATAATTTCATCGACTATGAAATCTTCTGGGCAACTGCGAAATAAAGCCGATGCTAAGGGCTTACCGTGGAGATAAGGGAGTCTATGGAAATCAAAATCGTCGGCTTTAATAAGTAACTATCGCTCGTAAGATCAAACGACTAATTGCACTAGAAGAGCGGTAGCATAACAAGCTATACCTTCCTCACGGCCAGTAAATCCCAGTCTTTCGGTCGTGGTCGCTTTAATGTTTACTTGCCCTTTATCACAACCTAAAACCGCCGAAATTTTTAATTTCATTGCATCTAAATAAGGTGCCATTTTGGGCCGCTGAGCCACAATTGTAAGATCAGCATTTCCCAAGCAGTAACCGTGCATCGACATCATTTCAGCGACCACACTCAATAGATTGAGGCTATCACAGTCTCTATATTTCTCATTCGTATCTGGGAAATGCTGACCAATATCACCCAGGCCTAGACCGCCAAGAAGAGAGTCTATCAATGCATGAACAAGCACGTCACCATCTGAATGAGCTACAAATGATCGATCAAAAGGGATCTCGACGCCACCCAAAATTAATCGATCACCTACTCCGAAGGCATGCACATCATAGCCCTGACCTATACGCATCCTTGTTTCTCCTGATCTTGTAAAATTGCTTCGGCTATCATTAGATCTTCGCGGCGAGTAATTTTTATGTTGTCTTGCCGCCCGTTAATAACCATAGCTTGCTTACCTATATATTCAATAGCCGAGGCTTCATCAGTAGGCTCTAGTTGATTTTCGATCATACTTTGAATAGCCTCTTGTAACATTCCAGCTCTAAACATTTGTGGTGTTTGCGCTATCCTATACTGATTTCTATCAACGGTTTTAGTCACTTTATTATCGCTAGTCACTAATTTTAATGTTTCATTAATTGGCGCCGCAAGAAATCCGCCGACGGGGTGCTCTTCTACATTACCAATAAGCTTATTAATATCCATACACGTTACGCACGGCCTGGCCATATCGTGAACTAAAACCCAATCATCAGGATTGGCATCTTGCTGTATAGCTACCAAACCATTTAATACTGATCGGGCACGTGTTTCACCTCCCAGAATCAGCTGTACTCGAGAATTACTGGTAGCCTTTACTCGGGACCAATATCCAGAACTGGGGTCGCAGGGTGCGACGATACGTTTTATTTTAGTAATACTTAGAAGTCGAGACAAAGTGTGCTGCGCCACTAACTCTCCATGTAACTGATGAAACTGTTTTGGAATGTCTGCTGAAAATCGACGGCCAACGCCCGCCGCTGGAACAATAGCCCAATAATTTGACGACGGTTTCATCATGGCGAATCAACCTCTTTATTCGTAATCTGTGTTAGCAGTCTAGGATCTTGATCCGTGACCAAATAAAATACTTCGCCACCCTTAATCATCCCAAGATCTTTTCGTGCTTTTGCCTCAATTGAATCAAGGTTTTCTTTTAGACTTCCAACTTCTTTGGCAATGAACTCATTGCGCTCTCGCAGTTGCTGATTGACATATTCTTGACTATCCAACTGCTTATCCAACTCAGCTTTATGAGCAAGACTTCCCTCTCCAACCCATAATCGAGTCTGCAAACCCAGCAAAAGAACTAAGAGTAGTATCAGTAACCAACGCATATTGATATTCTATTCAGCAAAGTCTAAGTTAGAGGCCCTATGCTTTAAATTCAGCGCGACCATTATAAGGTGCAACATTATTTCCCAGCTCAGCTTCAATCCTCAATAATCGATTATATTTAGCCACCCGGTCGGACCGGCATAAGGATCCAGTTTTAATCTGCCCCGCGGCAGTACCCACTGCCAAGTCAGCAATAGTAGTATCTTCAGTTTCTCCAGAGCGATGTGAAATAACAACGCTATAACCAGCCTGCTTTGCCATAGCAACCGCATCTAATGTCTCTGATAGAGTACCAATTTGATTGAATTTGATCAAAATAGAATTAGCAACGCCCATTTCAATACCACGGCTTAAAATATCAGTGTTGGTAACAAATAAATCATCGCCCACTAGCTGAACTCGGTGTCCGAGCTTTTCAGTTTGATACTTCCAGCCATCCCAATCTGATTCATCTTGGCCATCTTCGATAGAAATAATAGGATACTGATCGCATAAGTCGGCCAAGAAATCACTAAATCCTTCTGCACTGTATACCTTACCTTCACCAGAAAGATCATATTGTCCATTTCGGTAAAACTCTGAAGCTGCACAATCTAGCGCCAGAGTTACATCAGACCCCAAACTGTAGCCAGCAGCCTCCGTCGCTTCCTTGATGACGGCTAACGCTTCAGCGTTAGAGGATAAATTAGGCGCAAAGCCTCCCTCATCGCCTACCGCTGTGTTCAATCCCTTCGCGCTAAGCACCTTTTTTAAAGAATGGAATATCTCAGCTCCGACTTGTAACGCTTCAGCGAAACTCTGCGCAGATACTGGTTGGACCATGAACTCTTGTATGTCGACATTATTATCAGCGTGCTCACCACCGTTAATAATATTCATCATTGGCACCGGCATACTGTAAACCCCGGGAGTACCATTTAATTCAGCAATATGGGCATAAAGCGGTATTTTTTTATCGAGTGCCGCGGCCTTTGCCGCCGCCAAAGAGACAGCTAGAATCGCATTGGCTCCTAAAACAGCTTTATTTTCGGTGCCATCAGCGGCAATCATTGCAGCGTCAAGAGCCCGTTGATCACTTGCAGATGCTCCCAATAGTAAGTCTTTAATAGTGGTATTAATATTGTTAACAGCTGTCAAAACACCCTTACCAAGATACCGTTCTTTATCGCCATCTCGTAACTCTAGAGCTTCCCGTGAGCCGGTAGATGCGCCAGAAGGTGAGCATGCGGTTCCAACAATACCATTTTCTAATATTACATCTGCCTGCACGGTAGGGTTTCCCCTCGAGTCCAATATTTCAAAGGCACGGATATCTGCAATACTACTCATAGGTTTCTATCTCCATAATAGATATTTAAACTCCAGGGTGAAGTCTTTTAAATTGATGTCTGACGTCGATGTAGCAGCCCACTAATTAACAGCAAACTTTTACAGTATATTTAAATCTGGTTGGGATTTGATTAAATCATCAAAAGCTTTCATTTGAGTTAAAAAAGGTACCAATTTATCCAAGGGAAGCGCGCTTGGACCATCGCACAAGGCCTTTTCAGGGGTCGGGTGAGCCTCAAGAAATAGTCCAGCAATACCAACAGAAATGCCTGCACGCCCCAATTCCGCCACCTGGTGACGCCGCCCTCCAGAAGCTGAGCCCATCGGATCTCTGCACTGCAGCGCATGGGTGACATCAAAAATCAAGGGTAAGCCGCCGCTGACATCTTTCATAGTTCTAAATCCGAGCATGTCGACAACGAGATTATCATAGCCCATACAAGCTCCACGCTCACAAAGCATAACTTTGTCATTGCCACACTCACGGAACTTATCAACAATATTACCCATCTGACTTGGACTTAAAAACTGTGGTTTCTTAATATTGATCACAGCATTAGTCGCCGCCATCGCTTCAACTAGGTCGGTCTGTCGAGCCAAGAATGCAGGCAGTTGTATGACATCGCAGACTTCGGCTACTGGTTTAGCTTGAGCGATTTCGTGAACATCTGTAATCAACGGTACGTTAAATGTTGCTTTGATTTCTTGGAATATTTTTAACCCTTCATCTAACCCAGGGCCTCGAAACGAGTGAATAGATGAACGATTAGCTTTATCGAATGAAGCCTTAAAGATGTAAGGAATACCCAATTTTTCAGTCGCCACGACATAGGCTTCGGCAATCTGCATAGCCATATCTCTCGACTCCAGAACATTCATGCCTCCGAAAACCACCATTGGCGCGTCGTTAGCAATGTCGATATTTCCTACTTGGAGCCTTATCGATGTCATATCTTTACTCCTCATCCCTTATTTTTGCTGCTGAAAAGCCATTGCAGCACTGATGAAATTTTCAAACAGTGGATGGCCATCCCTAGGCGTTGAGGTAAACTCAGGGTGGAACTGACTAGCGAAAAACCATCTATGCTCTGGTAGTTCGATCGTTTCCACTAGCGTTTTATCAAAGGATAGACCACCGACAACAAGACCCGCTTCTTGCAACTGTGGCAGATAGTTATTGTTCACTTCGAACCGGTGACGATGGCGCTCTTTAATTTGCTCACTGCCATACATGGACAGTGCATTAGAACCCGGCAATAAATGGCAAACTTGTGCGCCTAAGCGCATTGTGCCGCCAAGATCTGAATCCTCGCTACGCTGCTCAAGATTACCCTCTTCATCAATCCACTCTTCAATTAAGCCAACCACTGGATACTTAGTATCTGAATCAAATTCAGTGCTATTAGCACCGTCTAGCCCGCATACGTTTCTGGCATATTCAATAACTGCGATTTGCATTCCCAGACAAATACCTAAATAGGGAATGTTTTTCTCTCGAGCGGTCTTGGCCGCATAAATTTTACCCTCTATACCTCTAGCACCAAATCCGCCCGGCACCAAAATAGCATCCACGTCCTCCACTAAATTATGGTTTTCATGTAGCTTTTCAGAATCAATATAACGAATCTTAACTTTGGTCTTGTTATGAATCCCAGCATGCACAAGAGCCTCAGTAAGAGACTTATAGGCATCTAGTAAATCCATATATTTACCAACCATGGCGATAGTCACCTCGCCTTCAGCATGCATTTGATTCTCAACCACCCTATCCCACTGCTGCAAGTCTGCGGCTGGTTTTGTGATGTTAAAACGATCCAGTACGAACTGATCAAGACCACGCTCATGGAGCATCCTAGGAATGCTGTACACAGTAGACGCATCCATGACTGGAACCACCGCGCGCTCTTCAACATTTGTAAATAGAGATATTTTTTTAAGTTGCTCTTTTTCAATGGCGACTTCAGATCGACACAATAAAACATCTGGCTGCAGCCCAAGAGAACGCATCTCTTTGACCGAGTGTTGTGTTGGTTTAGTTTTAGTCTCCCCTGCTGTTGCAATGTAGGGCACCAAAGTGAGGTGTATCAACAAGGAGTTCTGGTAGCCTAATTCACCTCGCATCTGACGAACCGCCTCTAAAAATGGCTGAGATTCAATATCTCCTACGGTTCCGCCAATTTCAACCACCGCAATATCATGGTCACCGGCTCCAGCGACTATGCGGCGTTTTATCTCATCGGTGACGTGAGGTATAACCTGGACTGTCCCACCTAAAAAGTCGCCCCGACGTTCACGGCGTAGAATAGTTTCGTAGACCTGCCCAGTCGTAAAATTATTATTTTGGGTCATCTTAGCCCCCAAAAATCGCTCATAGTGCCCAAGGTCGAGGTCTGTTTCTGCACCGTCTTCAGTGACATAGACCTCACCATGCTGATGAGGGCTCATTGTGCCAGGATCAACATTTAAATAAGGGTCGAGCTTGAGCATTGTGACGTTCAATCCTCTCGCCTCCAGTACTGCACCCAAAGAAGCTGCTGCAATACCCTTTCCCAATGAGGAAACAACACCGCCGGTAACAAAAATAAAACGTGTCATAGTGACCCTGCAAACATTAGAGTTAGTCTAGAAAAAGATATCTTACGGGGTCGATTGGCCAAGAATTTGGCCGATGCCCATCCCAGTTAAGATGGTGTAATAGATTAACAGAAAGGCCATTGGTATTCTACAAAGAGTTGGTATGCCAATGGATTTTAATACTCTTCTCTCCGGGCTGCGCCTGCCATCCATCGCAAATCCAAAAATCAGCGACAGCAACAAGCTGCTGATCAATGAACAATAACGGCGCTCGATCCCGCCACCAAGGCTCTACATTGAATTCCTGGAGGAGTTTTTTAAGACTATTGGAGTGTCCTCTGCCCGCCGGCTTGCAACGCTCTCCACCTTTTCTGGTAGTCACGCTAAGCGCTGCCGCTAACTCTGCCCGGAGACCATCACCAACAGTCTGCTCGACCGTTAGGTGGCTGCCATCTGACAGTCTAATCGGATTATCAGTGTTCCAAATTACATCTTGTTGTTGATTGATAGAAGCATCGAATTCCTTCGACACCTTGAGTAGGTATAGCCGATCTCGAAACCGGCAGTATTGGCCATCGCCTGTTGACACCTTAGGTGAACTGTCTTTCCGAGCATCAATTAATGCTGTCAGCACCTCATTGATAATTTTGGCCCCGGGAGCATCAAGCCCCTTAATCTCGGGCCAATAACGTAAAATATTCTTCTGCTTAAGCGGAGTAAGATTAGTAAATAACGCAACAGACAAAGACCAACCCGCTCTTTCCTCTTTAGGCTGTAATGTTGCGATAGTTTCAATGGCAGTAGCCTCTGCCAACTCGTGACTTTCATGACTTAACTCTGCCACGGCACGAAGACGCTGTCGATAATCTGGCCATTGATGAGCGAGCACAGGAATCAGGTGATTACGTAAATAGTTACGCTCAAAAGCGTCGACGCTATTACTCTCATCTTCAACCCATTTAAGGTTTTTATTATGAGCATACTTTATGAGTGCAGATTTAGGCCAATTCAATAAAGGCCTAATTAGACGTCCCGGCCCAACTCTACGAGAAGCTGGCATACCTGACATGCCTTTGGCGCCGGAACCTCGCATAAGCCGATACAAAAGCGTTTCAACCTGATCATCGCTATGGTGCCCAAGAAGTAAAATACCATCTTGCTCTAATATATTCTCAAAAATCCGGTATCGACTTTGACGAGCAGCAGCCTCTAGACCTTTCCCACTGGCAACAACCTCTACCGTCTCGCTATGACAGGCAATATTGCGGCTACCACAAAAATCTTCGACATGGGTCTGCCAAGTATTCGCATTAGGTGACAGGCCATGATTAACATGAACCGCACAAAGACGCCCAACCGGAATAACTTCCGCCAGGAGCGCTAACAATACCGTTGAGTCTAACCCGCCACTGAATCCCACTAAAATCTGTGGAGCCTGCTCGAGCGTCTTCATTATCGGGCCCAAGACTAGTTCAGACTTGAACAACTTTGTCTTTGCCACTAGCTGTTGTCCTCGTTAGCGGCCAGGTTCTCTTGCTGATAACGATTAACTTGGCGTCGAGTTAACAGAGTGCAATTTTCCGTGACAGGGTCAAACGTAATCACAATATCCCCACCATTTAACTGACGACGGACCTGACTGATTTTATTATCAAGACTAACTTCCTGATTGCCATAATCGGTGCCCTCTCGAAGGATGTACTCCTCAATCACAGCGACAAGGGTGCCCTCTGGGAGACGTTCAGGAGGTATTTCAATCACTCTTTGGGCTTCCTAAATCTCAGAGTCATACGGTCACTCTCACCAATCGACATATACCTTTCACGATCTTTTTTTCCCAATGCAAGACTAGGCGGCAGCGTCCAGACCCCTTCCAAATGATCAGCTGTATCATTGGGATTAGCATTAACTTCAGAGGACTCTTCAAATATAAAACCTGCTCGACGGCCTAATTCGACAACATAGTCTTGCGTCATATAACCGCTTTCTTTCATCGTCTTTCTATCAGTACCCACGGGGGCACGATGTTCTACAACCCCTAAGATGCCGCCTGGTTTTAATGTTTTAAAGAAGAGACCGAACGCTTTGGACTCACTAGAGGCACCTAACCAATTATGGACATTTCTAAAAGTAACCACCGCATCCACACTATTATCCTTCGTGTTCAAAATTTCGTTGGTTGCATCAAAAATACGCATTTGAACATTCCCGTAAAGCTCCGGATCAGATGCCATCTTAGTGGCAAATTTACCTTGAGAATTGCGATAATAAGCCCGTTCTGCATTGGGGTCATAGTGAGCCGCAAAAAGAGCGCCGGTTAAATGTTCGGCCAAAATTTCGGTATACCAACCACCGCCCGGTGAAATTTCAACCACGCTCATAGCTGGCGTAATACCAAAGAAACTTAAAGTCTCAACAGGGTGACGAAACTGGTCTCGAGAGGTATCTCGCTCTCCATAGACAGTCATAGAACTCACGAGCATAAATACCAGCAATATAGACTTTGAACAGAGCCTGCCCAACTGTTCCAAGCGTTTAAAATTATTTATTACTAAAACATCTACTGTTAATTTCATGGAAATCACTCCTTTAAAATATTTTATTTCTGATTTTTACTCTACTATGTTCACTATAACAGCGCCGGTTAATAGTGCCATAATAAACAACGTCATTAGGTATAGGAACCCTCTCATGCGACACTTAGTATTAACCGTCTTAGCGGAAGATCAGCCAGGCATCGTTGAGAAAATCGCTAAAATTATACTGTCCCATAAAGGCAGCTGGGTAGAGGGAAAAATGAATCGCCTAGCGGGTAAATTTGCAGGGATACTCCTCGTCGAGGTGACAGAAATTCGATGTCAGCCCCTACAGACTGCTTTGGTCGCGCTGAACATGCAGGGCATAAAGATTACCGTCGACCAGACCAATGCATTGCCTTTACCTTATAAAAAAGATGCTTGGATTGAAATTATAGCCAACGACCGGCCCGGTATTATCGGTGAAATATCCACATTACTAGCGACAAAAGGTATTAATCTGGAATCTCTTGAGACCTTTTGCGAAAGCGCTCCCATGTCCGCCGGCGTGATGTTTAAGGCTCGGGCTAGCGTGCAACTACCAAAAAACATATCTGAGAGATATTTGATCGGCTTACTGGAGGGATTATCGGACGACCTGATGGTCGAAGTTGTGCAATCATAAAGTCATCATCGTCCATAGACTTAATAACGTCACTGCGCGCCCTAATTAATGTAAAATTACAGTCCACTGCAATAATACTTTCAAAAGAGCCGTTATGCTTGATATTGTCCTTTATCAACCTGAAATTCCGCCTAATACGGGCAATATTATTCGTCTCTGCGCTAATACTGGATTTCGCCTGCATCTAATCGAGCCCTTGGGGTTTGAGTTAGATGACAAACGTCTTCGACGAGCGGGCCTAGATTATCGCGAATTTCAAACCCTTCAAATTCATTCTGACTGGCCATCATACCTAACCACTGCAAACCCAAAAAATATTTACGCTTTAAGCACTAAAGGCACCGTGAGTTATTCGTCAGTAGCTTACCAACCAAATGATACTCTGCTATTTGGCCCGGAGACCAGAGGGATTCCCGATGATATTCGAAATTCGATTGGGCTAAATAATGTACTACGCTTACCGATGTACTCTTCGAGTCGAAGTCTAAATTTATCCAACACTGTGGCCATTGTGACCTATGAAGCTTGGCGACAACTTGGATTTGATGGCAGCCAATAAATCTCAATATAATTTAATTATTTTTCTAATCTTCAAACACCTAGTATCATAGACTGTGTAATACACCATTCAACAGTAAACCTATGAGCCAAAACTCTATAGCTTTATATCGTGAGACAGGCGACAGATGACAATAAAAATTGGTTTATTTTATGGTAGCACAACATGCTATACCGAAATGGCTGGCGAAAAGATTCGTGATGCCATAAATGAAAGCTATGGTTCAGACGTCGTTAGTATTCATGATATTTCTTTAGACTCAATCCAGCGCATGAGTGAGTACTCATATTTAATTCTCGGCATTCCCACTTGGGATTTTGGTGAACTGCAAGAAGACTGGGAAGAAATCTGGGATGATCTTGACCAAATTGACCTCAGCGGTGCAACTGTCGCGCTTTATGGGCTTGGTGATCAAATAGGTTATCCAAAATGGTTCCAAGATGCCATGGGGTTTTTGTGGGCGAAAGTCATTGCCCAGGGTGCTCGTACGGTGGGGTTATGGCCCAATGAGGGATTTAGTTTTGAAGAATCAAAAGCCCTCACAGCGGACGAAAAACATTTCGTTGGCCTACCTCTAGACGACGAGAATCAGCTAGAACTAAGTGATTACTCTATAAGCCAATGGAGCCACCAAGTCATGCATGAATTTGGTCTCAAATAGTGGCCATTATCGCCGCCGACATCCAGTGGCGAAGAGGGGTTCCCTACTCTACTCTTTTTAATGAATTTTATATTTCTCCCACTAACGAAACAGAGCAAAATGAGTCTGAATTTGTAAGACTTGGTGATTTGAAGCGACGCTGGCAGGGTCTAAGCAAACATTGTGCCTCATTCACCATCGCTGAAACTGGCTTTGGCGCAGGCCTCAATTTCCTTTCGTGCTCTGATGTATGGCTAAATATCGCTCCGAAAAGTAGTGTTCTCGAGTTTTTTTCTGCTGAACTGTTTCCTATCGATAAAGCTGAACTAGTCAAAATATTATCTCAACGTCCCCATTTTCGTAACTTGTCGGACGAGTTAATTAAACATTACCCAGTACCAGTGGCGGGTATTCATAGTATCGAATTATTCCAAGGTAGGGTAAGGCTTCACCTTATGTTTGGTGATGCTAATGAAATGTTTAGTTCAATTAGCCAAAGCCCTCACCAAGAGCAAGCCCATTACAATAGGCGCCCTGTTGACGTATGGCTACTCGACGGCTTCGCACCGACAAATAATCCTGCTATGTGGAGTCCTGAGTTACTGGCAACTATCGCCTCGCTATCTGATCAAACCACTATCGCACTGACGGCTAATATTGATCAAAAAAAAATCTTAACCGTCTCTAAAAACCTACAGTCAGCTGGATTTTTAATTCAGCCAACTGAAAGTAATGGTTCACAAAAATTACGATTAAAAGCATTATTTTCCGGCGGAAAATATCAGCAGCTGGAGCTTGATAATTCATCCGGCTCAACCCAATGGCATCTAGATAAGACCGTGCGCCCAATTACCACCAGAGGTCAGGAGGTCACCATTATTGGCGCTGGTATTGCTGGTTGTACTACCGCTGTGGCTTTAGCTAAACGAGGTTTCAACGTTAAAGTAATAGACCGGCACCCTAGAGCCGGTCAGGAGGGGTCGGGTAATAGTCAGGCAATTGTCTATCCAAAGCTGTCACTGAGAGATGATGTACTACCGCGTATTAATCTTCAGGCTTTACTGTTTTCCAGCCGTTACTATGCACCGTTTTGGGAGGGCGGCTTGGGTAATCAGTGTGGGGTTGTCTCTTTGCCTGGAAACCCCAAAATTGCTGAAGATTTTATCCAGATTAGTCAGCGCTTTTCAGGTTGTGGAGATTTTGTTCAACTTTTAGAAAATGACGAACTCTGCGATCGTAGTGGCCTTTCTTTAGCATCTTCAATAGGTCTATTTTTCCCTCTACTAGGCTGGTTACCACCGTCAATAATTTGTCAGCAACTGCTGAAAGAGCACGGAATACCTTTGATACATGCGAATATTGATCATTTCAATCATCAACAGTCAGACAGTCGATGGCATCTTTTTGATACTTCAGAAAATCTAGTTCATAGCACTGATATCCTTGTGGTTGCGACTGCCTATGGTTGCGAAAAGTTTGAGCAAACTAATTTCTTACCCGTTACCCAACTAAGAGGCCAAATTAGCAAGTTGCCTGTGGGGACTAGAACCAAGTCACTAAAAACCATAGTCTGTGGTGATGGCTATATCACTCCCGCTCATGATAACTATCACAGTTGTGGTGCGACTTATAATAAAGGTCTTTTTTCAACTAAGTTACGTGTGCAAGATCATGAGATGAATATAGCGCAAATGGGGCACACAGACTCAGGTCTTGGTGATGTCTTAAAAAACCTTGATGCTACTAATATGGATGGTAGAGCAAATTTTCGGTGCACCACTAAAGATTACTTACCTATCGTTGGGCCAGTGCCTAACTTTTCATCAATGCTTAAAGACTTTGGGTTTTTGCGCCGCGATGCACGTGCAGATTCAATGATGATGGGTGATTACTTACCTAACTTATATATTAACTGTGGGATGGGATCTCGAGGGCTTAGCTATGCCCCCTATACCGCAGAGCTTTTAGCCACTCAGATAAGCCAACAAATCCCCTCTTTGGAGAGAGATCTTATTCAAGCTATGCATCCTGCAAGATTCTTAATTCGCGATCTAAAAAAGAAACGCCTCTAACCAATTAGGGTAGTTTAAAGAACCCCCTGACCTAGTGTAGATTACTGCACGTTTATCGATAACTTAACTAAACAGCCGAGAATGTAATCATGTTAAATTTTAAAATTCAATCAACGACTAGAATCATACTATTGACCAGTATTTTGTCCTTTGTTGGCTGCACCGAGAACCCTTACCTTGATCTTGAAGGAGCCCCTCAAGATTCAGATAACGCATTAACAAAGGTTTGGACTGGCCCCTACAATGGTGTCCCAAACTTTGATGAAATGACGCTAGAAGACTTAAAGCCAGCTTTAAATCAAGCAATGGCAATAAATCTAATCGAAATAGAAAATATTGCTAATCAATCGACTAGCCCAAGCTTCGACAACACGATAGTCGCTCTTGAGCGCACAGGTAAAGTCCTCAATAGGGTGTTTACCTACTATGGAATATGGTCATCAAACTTATCTTCCCCTGAATTTCGAAACATTCAGCAGGAAATGGCACCCATAATGAGCGCCTTCTTTTCGAAGATTAGCCAAAACCAGGCTCTTTTCAACCGTGTAAAAGCCGTTTACGAAAATCCAGAATCAAGCACTCTCAGAGCGGACCAACAGCGTCTAGTGAAGCTTACTTACAATGGTTTCGCCCGCAATGGAGCAACCCTTTCTGAAAAAGATAAAAAGCGCTACACAGAAATCAATCAACGTCTAGCTGAGCTTCATACTCAATTTGGCAATAATGTACTTGTTGATGAAGAAAACTATGTTGTCTTTGTCAGTGAATCCCAGCTTGGTGGCCTACCAAGTTCGTTAATAAGAGCGGCGGCTGCAGCGGCGGAAGAATTAGGCAAGCCCAACATGTATGCCATTACGAACACTCGATCATCGATGGCACCTTTCTTAACCTTTTCCGAGCAGCGGTCACTGCGCCAAAAAGTCTGGAATAACTACTATAGTCGGGGCGACAATGGCGACCAATACGATAACAATAAAGTTATTGCAGAAATCTTAAACTTGCGACATGAACGAGTCGGGCTTCTGGGCTATGACAACTATGCGCAGTGGCGCTTGGAAGATAGGATGGCCGAAAATCCTGAAAACGCCATGGCATTGTTAGAAGCCGTGTGGCCTTCGGCAATTGCCCGAGTATCTGAAGAAGTTGCAGATATGCAAGCTATTGCCGACACCGAAAATACTGGTATGAAAATAGAACCATGGGATTATCGCTACTATGCTGAAAAGGTCCGGAAAGACCGTTATCAACTGGACTCAGACGAAGTTAAACAGTACCTGCAATTAGATAAACTCAATCAAGCAATGTTTTTTGTTGCTAGTGAGCTATTTAATTTCACCTTCACTGCAGTAGCAGAAAATAGTATTCCGGTATTTCATCCAGATGTAAAAGTATGGGAGGTAACCGATAAAATTAGCGGGGAACATGTTGGGTTATGGTATTTGGATCCTTTCGCGCGCAAAGGAAAGCGCTCTGGTGCTTGGGCCACCTCGTACCGCAGCTACACGACCTTTGAGGGTAAAAAAACGGTCCTCAGCTCTAATAACTCTAATTTTGTTAAGGCTCCGGCCGGTCAACCTGTCTTAATTTCTTGGGATGATGCCACCACCTTTTTCCATGAATTTGGCCATGCTCTTCACTCGCTATCTTCGAGCGTTGAGTATCCCAGCCAAAATGGGGGTGTCCGCGACTACACCGAGTTTCAATCTCAGTTGCTAGAGAGGTGGTTAATGACCGACGAAGTTATCAATAACTATCTCGTGCATCATCAAACCGGTGAGCCCATACCAAAAGCGTTAGTGAAAAAAATCAAAGCGGCCGCGACCTTTAATCAGGGGTTCGCTACCACCGAATATCTAGCTAGCGCGATCATGGATTTAAAGTTTCATACTACTGACCCATCTGGTATAGACCCAGATATATTTGAACGCAAAACACTGACTGAGCTAAACATGCCCAAGCAATTGGTTATGCGTCATCGCAGTCCGCATTTTGGTCATGTATTTTCAGGGGAAGGTTACTCATCTGGCTATTATGGCTACATGTGGGCGGATGTATTAACTTCGGATGCCGCCGAAGCTTTTGCCGAAGCCCCCAACGGCTTCTACGATCAAGACGTCGCAGAACGTCTAGTCAAGCATCTTTTTACGCCGAGAAATGCTGTCGATCCAGGCGAAGCCTATAGGGCTTTTCGCGGACGTGATGCCGATATAAAACCATTGATGCGTGATCGAGGATTCCCGATTATTGACTGAGTTTAGGTCTATTTTGTGGCGACGCGACCTAATCTCGTCGCCACAAACCTGACGAGGTTACTTGTCCTCGACACCCAAACTAACCCGCAACCCTTGCTTGTACATATTGTGGCTTTCGATCTGATCACCCATTGCTGCATGGACGTCGGCCAATCTTAGGTAGATATCGGCACTTGGTTGTAGCCGGAGGGCAACCGAAAAATAATCTCGCGCTTTTCCCCAAAATCGCAACTGGCAACAAATACGCCCCAAAGCAACCAATAAAACAGCGTCCTCAGGGTGATCAGATAGCCATTTTTCAGCGGCAAGCAACTGTTTTTCTGGCGCAGAGGTCTCTAGCTGCCCAAACCTCTCAACTAACTCAGGGTGCCACCGCTTATTAATTGTTTTGACCAGAAGTAACTGCACCCTATCGGTGTCATTAACTTGTTGTAAAGCATCAAAATAACCACAGATTAGTTCAGCATCGTTATGCAATCGCCTGGGTATAAGTTCCCAAAGATCGCCCGCCTGATCCTTCTGCTCTTGGAGAGTAAATTCAGGATTCGGAATGAAATCAGATAATAAATTAGCATATACATCCTGCTCTAAAGCCTTCATATCGGATGGATTTATGGCTTTATAATAATTTAAATCATGTAGGAGTTTTTGCAAAGACGACCAGTCACCCATCAAGTAATAGGTATCAGAAAGTAAGCGAAGAACACCTCGATCCCCGGGTTTACTTGCTGCAATAGGTTGTAATAACTGAATAGCCTCATCCAACTGCTCTTCCAGAATAAGCATTTCAGCCAAAGTCTTATCGGCAAGTAATTTAGCCTTGGGATGGCTCACCTTAAGTTGCTCTAACAACATGCGAGCCTGATCAATTTGATTATTTTCTGCAGCCGCACGGGCCGCAAACAGCAAGTTCACATCGGGCATGGAAGATCCGTCAGCGCCAGATAAAAGCATCGTTGAGGCCTGTTTCCAATCATGATCAGCGAATAGAATTAATCCCTGAGCTGTTTTACTTCCATGCTGTTGACTGCGCCTAAGTGTCCACCAACGCCGCAGACCTCCAACATCACCAAGCCATTTAAATAGCAACAACAACCAAGCACCTAAACCCGTCACCGTTAAGTAAAGCAAGATGCCGACCCAGACGGTCATCTCAACAGTAGTATTGTTGAAACTCAATAAAATATAGCCGCTATCGCTTTGCATCACCCAGATGCTCGCCGCACCAAGTAGCAACGCCATGACCAAAGTCACTAATAATCTTCTCACGGCTGACTATTCCCATCATTTATCACTGGCTGCTCATCAACGCCATCCAACAGGCGGGCTTGCCTCGTAATAATCAAAGTCTCAAGAGCATGCATCGACCGATCAACACTAGGTAACTGTTGCACAATATTGACCGCGCTTAGTCTAGAGATACGCTCCTGTAGTTCTTTTGATCCAGCGTTAAGTTGAAAATACGTCGCCATCCACTGTTGCGCATTTTCTAGGCTAATGACATATACCGCCGGTTCCTCTCGAAGCGCAGCATTAGCTGCCTGTTGCAGCAGCAAGCGCAAGTTACTGCGCACTATGGATTCTTCAGATGATGATAATATTGACTGAATCGGAATATCTCTGTCTGTTACCTTAACTAGGCGCCTGAAGCCGTCAATAAAATCATTAAACCGAGACATCCACGGCACATTTTGATCGGTCGATATCTCCTTGGGGTGTACTGCCATCAATTCTTCTTCGATGCCTGAAGTCTCTGTTGAAATCGCTAAGTTAAGTAAATCAAGCCGGTTAATCTGATTTGCTAGGGCATTAATTTCTAGGATAACGCCCTCTATATCAATTACGCCAGCTAAACGAAGTGCCATAATGTCGTCAGCCACAGCGGCACGCACGGAAAATAAATCTAACTGCTCTAAATTACTTAACAAGTCATCCACCTGAGTTAATAGGGCTAGCGGATTTTTGGTGCTACGTTCAGTTTGTAACCGTTGGTTGGCTAGACGAGTGAGGTATGCAGCTTCGGCCAAATACCAGTCGCTCCGTGTAGTAGAACCCAACTCAGTGAGGCGTGCGCCCTGACCATTAACTTGCAGCTGGAGATCACTCAGTTGCTTTGACAGCGTTTTCATATAGTTCGACTGAACACCTAAAATAGAATCGCTGTCAGTGTAGTGCCGTTGTGATTGTTGTAAGTGATCATTAAAATCTATGCCCAGACGGGCATATGATTGCTGTTGTAATTGCTGTTGCTGCCACTCACTCCATCCCAGCCATCCCGAACCGGCCAGAATAGACAGCAGCACTATCACGCAGGTCCATTTTAGTAACGGGAAGCCCCCGGAGTTTTTAATGGCCGCAACCGCACCGGTTTTGGGCATCTTTTCAGATTTATCGTTTGCCTTAATTTTAGATTTAGGCACGGACTGATCACCTGCCTTAGGTTGCTTAGTTGTTTCTGTCACCCTCTACCCCTCTCGAACTTAATAAAGGCCCACCTTGAGACGCACCCTACACTGAATGTAATAGACTTAGTTTAAAACACTTTTTGCAAAGCAGCATACATTGATTCTGGCATTGCGCTATCCGCCACTATCACAGTACCGAAGCCCAATCTTTTTGCTGTCTCCGCTACCCGGTTACTGGGCACCACGACGGGTAAATTATTATCACATCTAATCTCACTAATGGGCCCTATCGCCTCGAGTAACTCTGCACTGTGAACAACCAAACAATCGACTTCTGTGAGTTGCTGATGCGTCACATCGACTTGCTTTTGATCTACAACCCTTCGGTATAGATCGCAATATTCTACTGTAGCACCTCGAGAGATCAAACCCTGTTTTAGGGTTTCACGCCCTCGTCCGCCACGAAAAATAATCACAGACTTATTCTCTAAGTTTTTTAGTTTCGGTGAAGTCAGCAACCCCTCACTAGTGATCTGGTCTGTGGGGTAATTTACGTTTTGAGTATAGTCGACAACCACCTGCGCAGTCTGCCCGCCAATGGCAAAATACTCTATACCCAACGGCAGCATTGGCCAATACTGATCCAACCATTTGATCCCTATCTCTGCAGCATTAACACTAACAAAAATAGCTATATCAAACTGATCAAAAGCTAATATTTTTTGCTTAACCTGCTGGCTTTCAAGAATCGGCTCTATCGCCATAATGGGAGTATGGATGACTCTTGCTGAACCCTCGTCAAGCAGTAATAAGAATTCGTCCTGCCGTCGGAGAGGCCTAACCACTAGCACGCACTTATCCATCAAACTGCTAACTTTCATAGACCTCAGCCAGTATTTTTCCTGCTCCCTGAGATAGTAAATCTTTGGCAACTTGGACACCAAGCTCTTCGGGATTGTCTCTATGTCCCTGAGCCTGCGCGGTCAAAATATGACTGCCATTAACACTCCCCACTAAGCCTCTCAGGCTAAGGGTTTTGCCGTCCTGCTCAAGCTCAGCAAAACAAGCTATCGGCACCTGACAACCTCCCTGTAGATGCCGGTTAGTGGCTCGTTCTGCCAATACGCAGGTCGCAGAATCAATATGGTTTAGCGGAGCCAACAATTGCTTAGTTTTACTGTCATTAGTCCGGCACTCAATACCCACTGCGCCTTGACCTCCAGCAGGAAGAGAAATATCAGAGGAAAGTTTTTGAGTGATTCGATGGCCCATGTTAAGACGGACCAGACCTGCGCTAGCCAAGATAATTGCGTCGTACTCTCCCGAGTCTAACTTAGCCAACCTCGTATTAACATTACCGCGTAGCTCCCTCACTTGGAGATGGGGAAATGCTGCACGAACCTGACATTGGCGACGCAGGCTAGAGGTACCAATAACACTACTATTAGGCATCTGCGCCAAACTATGGAAGCTATTGGAAACGAAGGCGTCGGAAGGATCCTCCCTCTTGCAGATGACATCTAACCCAAGCCCTTGAGGCAACTCCATAGGTACGTCTTTCATTGAGTGCACGGCGATATCCGCAAGACCCTCTAGCATCGCGGTCTCCAACTCCTTAACGAAAAGACCTTTTCCTCCAACCTTAGCCAATGGCGTATCAAGCAACTTATCTCCGCGCGTCGTCATTGGCACTAACTCAACCTGAAGGCCTGGATGATGTCTCAGTAATTCACTTTTGACAAACTCTGCCTGCCATAGGGCCAATGGGCTTTTTCGCGTAGCTATTCGAAGGATATCTGTCACTTAAATGGCCTAAATAAGTCGAGTAATTCCCATTATCGGTGATTTATCCGCTTTTGTCAGAGATCCATAGAAATTAGATTATAAGGATCCATATAATCCTTGAGTAAGTAGATTTTAGTACAGATAATTTCAAGTTTTAACTTATTAGCCTAATGTTTGGCTATAATTGTCCTCTTACAGTTTATAACTAGGCAATAGTGGTCATGAGTAAATTAATAAAGGGTTTGGCAGATAAACCTGATAACGCAAAAACCAACCAAGCATGGGGTGGTCGATTTAATGAACCTGTGGATGATTTCGTAGCACGCTTTACTGCTTCGGTTAATTTCGATCAGCGTCTTTATCAACATGACATTCAGGGTTCAATTGCTCATGCGTCGATGCTAGCCGAGGTCGGCGTGCTAAGCCCCACCGAGGCAAATGAAATAGTCGCTGGCCTGCAAACTATAGCCAGAGATATTGAAAGTGGTAATTTTGACTGGTCGATTGCTCTTGAAGATGTGCACATGAATATTGAGGCCGCATTGACCGAGAGAATCGGTAGTGTTGGAAAGAAACTCCACACCGGCCGATCTAGAAATGATCAGGTAGCCACCGATATACGCCTTTGGCTAAGAGATGAAATTGACGGAATTAATGCTCTTTTAAGTGTATTGCAAAAGGGCATGATTGAACTTGCCTCAGCTGAAAGTGATACCATTATGCCGGGATTCACTCACTTACAGACCGCTCAACCTGTTACCTTTGGCCATCACCTATTAGCCTGGAACGAAATGCTGGAGCGCGATTTCGGTCGTCTGCAGGATTGCCGAAAACGACTCAATCAATGCCCGCTGGGTGCCGCTGCGCTAGCCGGCACCAGTTACCCCATTGACAGGGAATACACTGCAGCACAGCTAGCTTTTGATAAGGCCACCGAGAACTCACTCGACTCCGTCAGTGACCGCGACTTTGCCATCGAATTCTGTGCTTTCGCCAGCATACTGCTAACCCATATGTCGCGCATGTCAGAGGAACTTATTCTCTGGACCTCTGCACAGTTTCAATTTATTGAACTGCCCGATCGTTTTTGCACCGGCTCATCAATTATGCCGCAGAAGAAAAACCCCGATGTCCCTGAATTGGTGCGCGGTAAAACCGGCAGAGTAAACGGACATCTGATAGCACTGCTAACGCTCATGAAGTCGCAGCCTTTAGCCTACAATAAAGATAACCAAGAAGATAAAGAACCTTTGTTCGATACCGTGGACACTGTTCGGGACTGCCTGCGTGCATTTGCTGATATGGTACCAGCCATTCAAACCAATAAAATAGCCATGTATGAAGCCTCAAAACGCGGATTCTCCACCGCAACTGATCTGGCTGATTATCTCGTGGGCAAAGGGATTGCTTTTCGTGATGCTCACGAAATTGTGGGTAAGTCTGTCGCTTATGGCATTGCCGAAAATAAAGATTTATCGGACATGACGATTGGCGAGTTAAGCGCCTTCTCAAAACTCATTAAAGACGATGTTTTCTCGGTGCTCACTCTGGAGGGATCAGTTGCCGCGCGCAATCATATTGGAGGCACAGCCCCGCAGCAAGTCAAAGCTGCGGCCCAGCGAGCACTCAAAAAAGTAGCGAACCGCTAGTTAGAAACTAAACTGGATAGATTCAGATGATTGCAGCTGACAGGCTTCAGTGAGCATGGCTGAAAGCAGTTCACCACTGACAGTATTACTCCACCTTGTTTCGCCATCATCTTCTTGTAACTTAAAGTGGAATCCGCCAGACTTGGCCGCAAGCCATATTTCAGCCATTGAGGGTTGTCTTGATAAGATAATCTGAGATCCATTCAGGTCACAGGTTAGCGTAAGCATACCACCGCTATTTTCATAATCAATATCAACACCACTATCGTCGATAGTCTCTTCAATTTCAAACATTAGTTCATCAACTATTTGATTAAATTCTGCTTCGTTCATTACGCTCAATCCAGGCTGGTTTTGTTCTAAAAGTTAGATCGCCAGTATAATTGTTTGGGTGTAATCCGCCAGTGCCGTTATACTGAACTGCTTTAACAGGGGCTTTTAATGAACTACACGCGCACTGCACATCTATTTTTTACGCTAATGCTGTTAGCTCTTGGTGGATGTGGAAACACTGGTGACTTGTATCTTCCTGAAGATTCATCGGAAACACACACATCAGACGTCCCACAAACAGAATCCTAAGTCACTATGCATAGTACTATTAGCCGCAATAACGGCGATCTTTTTATGGAAAATATCGCTCTCAATGACATTGCCGATCAGTTTGGTACGCCTTGCTATGTGTATAGCAAAAGAGCGATTGAGCTTAATTACAGTGCCTACGTTGCAGCACTGGGCGATTACCCTCATTTGGTTTGCTACGCAGTAAAATCGAACTCAAATATTGCCGTACTGCAAACCCTGGCCGCCTTGGGTGCTGGTTTTGATATAGTGTCAATCGGCGAGCTAGAGCGTGTATTGATGGCTGGTGGGGACCCAAGCAAAGTCGTATTTTCTGGCCTTGCGAAAACGGCTGACGAAATGAGTCGAGCGCTAGAAGCTGGTATTCACTGTTTTAATGTTGAGTCGGAGTCGGAACTGGTGCTTCTCAATGCCACAGCCGCAAGCCTATCAGTTAATGCGCCTGTTTCGATTCGGGTTAATCCAGATGTGGATGCCAAAACGCACCCCTATATCTCAACTGGGTTAAAAGAAGATAAATTTGGTATCGATATAGATCAAGCCTTGGGCGTCTATGAACGTGCGGCTCAGATGGATAACATCGACCTAATCGGCGTCGACTGCCATATAGGATCTCAACTAACGGAAGTGAAGCCATTTCTCGATGCCATGGCACGGCTGTTAATTCTTGTTGATCAGCTAACTGAGCGAGACATACCTCTCGCGCACATAGATATTGGTGGTGGTCTTGGTGTGCGTTATCAGAATGAGCAGACTCTGTCAGTAGGTGACTATATGGCAGAATTGCTCCCACTTTTGGCGCAACGCAATGAGACACTCATTTTGGAGCCGGGTCGTTCAATAACGGCAAATGCCGGGGTGCTACTTACCCGCGTGCAATACCTTAAGTCCAATGACCACAAAAATTTCGCGATTGTTAATGCCGCGATGAACGATATGTTGCGTCCATCTTTATATCAAGCTTGGATGGATATCCAACCAATTTCAATTCATTCTGATAGTGAAGAAAAGATTTATGATGTAGTAGGTCCCGTCTGTGAAAGCGGTGATTTTTTAGGTAAAGATCGCACATTATCGATTAGTGAAGGTGACTACCTCTGTCTTTTTTCTGCCGGATCCTACGGTTTTGTGATGAGTTCTAACTATAATAGTCGTCCTCGGGTAGCAGAAATTATGGTTGCCGGTGAACAGGTTCATCTTATTCGTCAGCGAGAAACGCTGAGAGACTTGGTTAGAGGAGAGCAACTTTTGCCGGTCAGTTGATCGTCGATTTGTTGAGAGAAAATATTATGCTCATGAAATTCACGAAGATGCACGGCCTCGGCAATGACTTCGTTGTTATTGATGCTGTCACCCAAAATGTACACGTCACAGGAGCGATGGCCAGACGTCTTTCAGACAGGCATTTAGGTATCGGCTGTGATCAGGTGCTTATTGTCGAGCCACCTTCAGATAAAACCCTAGACTTCGACTACAAAATATTTAATAACGATGGCGGAGAAGCTGAACAGTGCGGCAATGGTGCGCGATGTTTGGCACGCTTTATTAGGGACCGCCGTCTATCAGGCAAAGAAACCGTGCGAGTCAAAACCATGAATCGCGTTATCTCGCTGACCATCACTAAAGACAAATCGATTTCAGTTGACATGGGTATACCGGGTTTAGAGCCAAGTGATGTCCCTTTCGTTGAGACCACATGCTCGAACGCCTATGCCATTAATATTAATGGCCATCAATTCGACATTGCCGCTATTTCCATGGGTAATCCTCATGCGGTTATTTTTGTAGACAATCTCGATGAAGCACCCGTTAGTGTGATTGGCCAAGAACTACAAAGCCATAGCCAGTTTCCAAAGCAAGTCAATGTGGGCTTTGCCCAGGTCATAAATCGTCAACATTTAAAGCTTCGGGTTTATGAACGCGGTGTTGGTGAGACTCAAGCCTGTGGCACAGGAGCCTGCGCAGCCGGTGTCGCTGCAATTCAGCAAGGATTAGTGGATTCTCCGGTGCGCGTTGAGTTAACAGGTGGCGAGCTTAATATAAACTGGCCAGGAGAGGGGCAGCCCCTTATCATGACAGGACCAGCGGTCACTAGCTATGAAGGACGAATTAAAATATGAGAACCGAAAAACCAACCGACATAAGTGTTAAGCAGGTACGCGGTTATCTTCGAGATAACCCCTCTTTCTTTGATGAAAATCCAGATATCCTTGAGACTATGATCGTGCCACATAACACTGAGGGTGCAGTTTCTCTCATTGAGAGACAGCTAGCTGTATTGCGCAGTCGCAACAGCGAAATGAAAGAGCAACTCGACAGTCTATATAGCGCGGCTCAAGAAAATGAGATGATGTTTGAAAAGACCAATCACTTAATATCTGGCCTGCTCGAAGCCAATAATCTTGGTGCATTAATAGAGTCTTTATATGAGAGTCTGGGCTCAGATTATGGTGTTGAAGCTTATAGTTTGACTCTTTTTGGCGATGAAGTGAATCTACCTAAGAGTATGGCTCAAATCTCAAGTCCGGATAAAGCCCATAAGGTTATTGCGTCGATATTGTCCTCATCTGGCGCAGCCTGTGGTCAATTGGAGGCCTCTGAAATGAATTTTCTATTCGGTGACCATCAAAATGTATTGGGCTCTGCGGCCACAGTCGTTTTGGGCCAAGATAGTCAGTTAGGTGTTTTAGCGCTTGGTAACAGTGATCCGCATTTTTACCAAAACGACATGGGTACAATATTCCTAGATTACCTTGCCGAGGTGCTCAGCCGCTTGCTCCCAAAGTATTTAAAATCACGGAACAAACAAAAGAAATAATCAGCTGTTTTTAGGCGCTTTATTTTTAACCTGTTTTTTCGCACCGAACTTACTTCTCTTAGATGTACCAGGACTTCCTTTATCATTAGATGACTTTCCTTGTGCCGACTTGCTTCGTCCTTTTTTCTTCTTTTTATGTTCAGCCGCCAGCTGATCAGTCTTTGTAGATACTTTTGGCTTTTTCGTGTTTTTGCTTTTTCCTGAAAGTTGAGAACGCTCGCTTGCAGCATCATCTAATTCAAAATCGATCTTTCTCTCTTCTAGATTCACCCGAACCAATCGAACACTAAGCTTTTGTCCTAAGCGAAATATCCGTCCTGTTCGCTCGCCCACCATCCGATGATGCGCCGCCTCATGATGGTAATAATCTTTGGGTAATCCTGTCACATGAATTAACCCCTCAACATAGAGATCATCTAACATCACGAACAAGCCAAACCCGGTTACAGCACTAACAACTCCAGTGTATTTTTCGCCCACTCGCTCCATCAGATATTCGCACTTCAGCCAATTAACCACGTCTCTAGTAGCTTCATCGGCGCGACGTTCAGTAACCGATAAGTGCTCTCCCACTTGGTCTAACCGCTCTGTGGTGTAAGGGTAAATAGTCGCTTGATCAAGAGGCTTAGCACCCTCGGCCCGATAGACATTAGATCGTTTCTTTGCACTACGGATTAAATAACGAATAGCACGATGAACTAATAAATCTGCATAGCGCCTAATCGGCGAAGTGAAGTGAGTATAGGCCTCAAACGCTAAACCAAAGTGACCTAAATTGTCGGGTTGATACACCGCCTGACTCATTGACCGCAGCAATACCGACTGAATAACCGGTGCATCATCACGACCTTTTGCTGAGCGAAGTACACGTTGATAATCTTCAGGTTGCGGATCCTGTCCACCCCCCAAGCCAATACCTAATTCAGCTAAGAAGTCTCGCACTGACTTTAGACGATCTTCACTGGGCCCTTCATGTACTCTGTATAGGGCTGGAATATCAACTTTTTCAAGGAATTTTGCCGAACACACATTGGCGCAAAGCATACATTCTTCGATTAGACGATGAGCCGCAGTGCGATCAACTGGGATAATCTGACTAATTTTTCGTTGTCCATCAAATAGAATTCGAGTTTCTTGTGATTCAAAATCTATTGCACCGCGCTTTGCTCTGCGTTTGTGTAGAATTTGATACAAATCATGCAAGGCATCTACCTGCGGAGTGATGGCCGCAAATTGTTTCCTAATACCAGAATCGTCGCTATTGCCTTGTTCGGCAATAAGCTGTGCAACCTGTGTATAGGTCATCCGCGCGTGCGAATGCATTACCGCTTCAGAAAACTGGTATCCAGTAATGTCGCCTTGGGCATTAATTTTCATTTCACACACCATGCACAGACGATCTTCCGCTGGATTAAGCGAACATAAACCATTGGATAACTTCTCAGGCAGCATCGGTACGACATGATTTGGAAAATACACTGAGTTACCGCGTTCAGACGCCTCGATATCAAGCGCCGAGCCAACAGTCACGTAATGGGAAACATCAGCAATAGCTACGATTAATCGCCAACCGCCGCCAGACTGTGGCTCACAAAATACAGCATCATCAAAATCTCTAGCGTCTTCTCCGTCAATTGTTATTAGTGGGGTAGCTCTTAAATCGACCCTAGCCTTGATGTCTGTTACACGTTCAGGAATTTTAGCTGTTTGGGCAGTCACTTCATCATTCCACTGATAGGGTATGCCGTAATTACGAATTGACATCTCCACTTCAAGGCCTGGATCAAGGTGCTCACCGAGAACCTCATTAATCGACCCTACAGGGAGGTTTTTACGAGATGGTGGCTCAATAATATCTACAACAACAATCTGACCGGGTTTGGCACCATTAAGCTTATCCAACGGCACCATTATGTCTTGGCTTACTCTTGGATTATCAGCGCGCACGAAATGAATACCACTTTCACTAAAATAACGGCCCACTAGCTGCAGAGTATTTCTCTCTACTACATCGACTAAACTTCCTTCAGGCCGTCCACGTCGATCCCAGCCGGCGATTCGTACGAGTACGATATCTCCATCAAATACACGGCGCATCTGTGTGCTAGAAAGATAAATATCTTCGCCATCGCCTTGGGCTGGCTTAACGAAACCATACCCCTCTGGATGTCCAATAACTCTGCCTTTTACTAAATTAAGCTTATCTAAGGTCCCGTAACCATCACGTCGGTTTCTGGCCACTTGACCATCGCGCTCCATAGCTCTCAAACGCCGACGCAGTGCCTCAATTTGCTCTTCATCTTCAAGATTCAGAGCCACACAAATTTCTTTGTGGGTAAGAGGACCAACACTTTCGCTTAAGTAATCAATTATGAATTCTCTACTAGGAATAGGCTTTTCATATTTGCCAGCCTCTCTCATCGCAAAGGGATCAGGTTTATTTGGTTTTTTACGCATATTTTTTTATCGAAAGTAGGGTCAAAGTGAACGTCAGGAAGTTACGTTGACCTAACCGCACTCCATCTTGCCTAAGTCTATGCTTTAACAGCCCTTGAGTAAAAGGAATTGTGCTCGGCATGTTAACAATACCCTAAGCACTAAGAGCCATCAGGCATTGGATTCTTTGAACACTAAGCATAGAGCCAATTTATATTTTCTTTGAATATTCGCGCACAAAAAAGGCGACCTTATCAGTCGCCTTTCTCGTTGGATAATAATCAGGGATTAACCTAATTTTTCCTTGATACGTGCTGATCGACCTGAACGCTCACGCAAGTAGTATAGCTTGGCTCTACGAACCGCTCCTCGGCGCTTAACTTCAATACTGTCAACCAATGGACTATAGGTCTGGAAAGTACGCTCCACACCAATGCCATTAGAGATTTTACGCACAGTGAAGGCTGAATTAAGCTGGCGATTACGCTTTGCCAGAACCACACCCTCAAATGCCTGAAGACGTTCGCGCG
>CAWKZU010000020.1:0-35467 GCA_963854585.1 Gammaproteobacteria bacterium
ATCGCATCACCACTCTTTTCCCAGCCCTCAATAGTTTGCTTGGTCAGTGGCTTGTGGAAACTGCCATCAGAATTAGTATCTAAGGTTCCTGCTTTACTAGACATAGCGATAACGGTTTTAAAGTCCCTAGTATTGCGTGCATCCATATAGGCTGATAAAGCCTTTAATACTGCAGACTCGCTTCCGGCCGCATGATTATCAGCAAAACCAAAAGTGCTAATACTCATAATGACCACCATAAATGTTAATTTTAACCTTCTCATTTATTACCCCTTATATTAAATATTAATAGAACGCACATATTTTAGGACGACTAAATCTGTAACGTGTCTATAACATTAGCATGTCTATGCACACTTTGTGGATAATTCATATGTGACTAAAAAATAAATACACCTTTATACCGAAAAATCACTGCGCTCTACCTAGTGATTCACTGCAACGCCTTGATAGCAGCAACATTACCTAACCCCTTGCTTCTGATTTGACTCCCCACTTTATTCAGCTATGATTAATAAACTAACCAAAAAACAAAACCATGTAAGGATATTATGGTGAAAGAAATAATGGCTACATGTAATCTATTGCTAGTGACCTTACTGCTGACGGGGTGCACAACCCTGGGATCTTCATCAAAGACACAAAAAGACTGGTTATTTGCGCATATAGCAACAGAGGCCGAGATCCTCAACCAGACAACCATCGTAATGCCAGTGACGCAAGACATCATTGCTTTTACAAACAAACCTTATCTTAAGCATGCTGATTTGAGTGGGAAGCAATTTACATTATTATTGGGTGATTCTGAGACCGAAATTTTTAAAACTGGCCCCCGTAACGCGGTGTTGTCCTGGCTTGACGGAAAAAGCGTGCAAGAAGTTAGAGTTGTGATAACTGGGGCAAGTGCGAAGGGTAAAAGTATTTTCTATACAACAGAGACTATGGCAAATATGGATGGGATTGTTACTGTGGCATCACCGCATCTATATCTTGACCGATATCATCGGAAGCATTCGGACAATTATCCGAAATACCCTGATCAGAGGGACAGCTACTATCACATGAAGACCCAGTTCGACTTCAGAAAAAGCACCCGTTAGCAAGACACCACAAAGTAATTTTCGTATTCATATTCAAAAAAAACCCCGGCAAGTCGATTACCGAGGCTTGAAGTTGACTAAATACCCAGACCGCCTGAATTCAATTCAGACCTTACCAAATGTTAATTTTTTGCTAGAAAATAACCATTCTGTGCTGCCATAAATAGACTTTCGTCGAGGTTGGCGCTAACAACTAAATCACCTGCCTCATTAAACACATATCTTTCAATAGTCCACCCGATAACATCAACCCCTTCATCATTTTTCTGAGAGGATTCATAAGAAGCATAGACTTCATTGCCTTCTGCGATAATCGGATTGAGTCTTAGTCTAGTCGCTCTTTTAGCCCAATTCTTGGGGTCCCATGTACTCATCCAATCAATAGTATTTGCCTTGTCATTAGTATTACGCTGTATCGCTCTATTCATAGAAACCGTCATTTTTGTGTCATTTCGCATTAAAACAATCGTCACTTCCCCACCAAGTAGGCCTTGAAAAGGCAGGTCATCATCAGAACTCGCGAGAATCCCATTGACTGAAATTACTTTATCGCCAGCCTTAAGATGATCTATAGCCGGAGATCTCAACACCCTCTCTATCGTTTCACCATCATCGCTCATGCCAAAACCTAAACCGATATATCGTTCGTTCCAAGCATAAAAATCATCTGCCAGCATGTTGATATAAGTCGCAGTGAATTCTTTGACAGTGCCTGTATCATAGACATCATAGAGCGCCTTAATTTTGGCCCGGTTAGCATCAGCATCTGCAAAACTCAACGTGCTAATACTCATAATGATGACTATAAATGTTAATTTTAATTTACTCATTCGTTACCCCTTATATTAATTATTAATAGAACGCACATAATTTAAGACGACTAAATCACTAACGTGTGTACAACACTAACATGTCTATCCATATTTTGTGGTTACTTCGCATAATAAGTGCATAGATAATCGAAATTTTGAACAGGTTATTGAATACTATCTAGGTAAATATAGTAATAATAACAACCACATAACAGCGATCCCTAACCATAAAAACCAAACGCAGAGATGCTGCAATTACTTGAATTTAATTATACGGTGATGAAGAGTCCCCTGATCAGTTACTTAAGGCATGCGCGGCTACCACGCTTATATCGACAGGCTTCGCGTTAAGTAATGGTAGAATCCAGCTATAAACATTACACTGCCCCCATTAAAATCTCTCCCGCATACAGTGGCTGTCCACACTAATAGGATCCCAATGAAAAAGACCTTTATGTTAGAACATCCCAAAATCAAAGTGCCTCGCGTCGTAGACTCGGTAAAACATGACATCAGAAAGCACCTTAAAAAAGAGCGCAAAAACCCCCTACCTATTGGTGCTATATATTGGGGCTTCGATTGTAAGTTTGGGCAATCTGAGGAGACTGCTGTTGAGGTGCACCTATCATCGCTAACGAAAAATATCGATGAGTTTGTTGAAAAGAACATTATGACCCTTTATGTGGAGATTACAGCGAAAGCCATTGAGCCCAGCAAAAAACCGACAGCAAAGGAGTCATAGTTATCGACAATAATGATATTTTGCGCCGCGTGCGTTATATTTTTGATTTTAGCGACCAGCTAATGCTTTCTATATTTAAGCTCGGAGGGCATCAAGGCAACAAGCCTGAGCTGGCTACTTGGTTGGCGCGCGAAGGAACACCTGAGTTTGTTTTGTGTGAAGATGTAAATCTTGCTCGCTTTCTAAATGGTCTGATCATAAAGAATAGAGGCTCTAAAGATGACGGCATACCGGAGCCGGAAACTTTTCTGAATAATAACAGTGTACTGCGTAAGCTGAAAATTGCTCTAAGCCTGCAGGCAGATGATTTAATTGCGATACTTAAATTGAACGAGTTCACCTTAAGTAAGCATGAACTAAGCGCCCTATTTCGACGCCCTGACCACAAAAACTATCGAGAGTGTCTGGATCAAGTGCTTCGTAATTTTCTTGATGGAATGGAAAAGCATTACAGACAAAAGGCCGTTGGCGGGAAATAGAGTCAGACTGAAATTTAACCTAAGGGGCATTCCAGCCTGACCTTTGTTATATTTATGGTTTAGTTAACACCTCATTAAAATGGGGCCTAGGCCGATTTTTTAGCAAACATTAACTCTAGCTCTTCAAGGGATTTACCCTTGGTTTCCGGCACCAGCCAAGCTACTAAAATTAAACCAATAACCGCAAACACACCGTATGAGAAAAACGTCAGCGCAGCCCCAAAAGTACTCAATTCTAAGGGGAACAGTAGCTGCACAAAGAAACTCACAATACTATTGATCATACCCACGAACGAGATCGCCACCCCCCGCAGCTGATTGGGAAATATCTCAGAGAATAAAGCCCACATAACCGGCCCCAGAGATATAGCAAACGATGCCACAAAGCCCAGAATGCCAACCAGAATTAACAAGGCGTTCATATTCGTGCCGGTTTTAATCAACTCGCTTTCATACTCACGGGCCGCAGTGGCGCCAATGGTTTCTGCCAATGCTACTTTAAACTCAATGTCACTTTGATAGATCGTCCCCACCATGCTGCTGAGCTTACCGGTATCAAAGCTATTTTGAATATTGTCGATCTGCTCAATCTGCACAATACTCTCAGCTTTCAATTCATAGCTGGCCTGAGCAAAGCCATAGGTGCAAAGCGCCATACTGACGGCAATGCCGCTTAGGCCAACCAATAATAATGGCCGGCGCCCCCAGCGATCGATCAGTGCAATGGCCAACAAGGTAAACAGCACATTGATCAGGCCAACCAGTACAGCCTGTGCAAAAGCCGCATCGGTACCTATGCCGCTCTGCTCAAAAATAGTTGGGGCATAAAAGAAAATAGCATTGATGCCGGTAATTTGTTGCACCACACCGACAATAATCCCGACAGCCAGCGCCAAGCGCATCTTGGGGCCAAACACACCTTCAATGCGCTTCCACAGAGATCCATTTTCGCTGTCATAGCTATTTTTAATCACCTCTATTTCACCATCAACTTCATCGGCAGGCAGTAACTTCGCCAGCACAGCGTGCGCATCCTGCTCTCTACCGTTATTCATTAACCAGCGCGGGCTATCAGGGATCAGAAACAGGGCCAGTAAAAACACCACAGCCGGAACAATTTCAACACCGAGCATCCAGCGCCAGGCGTGAGTATCGATACCCCATGCAGCCACCCAATCAGTGCCAGAAACGCTGGCATTTAGAATGAAATAATTAGCAAAGTAAGCGGCCGAAAGACCAACAACGATATTAAGCTGATTAATGGAAACCAATTGCCCCCTCAGTTTTGCTGGCGCGATCTCGGCAATGTACATTGGCGCAATAATAAGCGATGTAAAGGCAAGTCCACCCGCAGCGCGGGCTATCACCAACATCATATAAGACGATGCAAAAGCCGAGGCAATGGCTGACAAAAGATAGAGCAGGGCGATAAGGAACAGGACCTTTTTACGTCCAAAGGCGTCACTCAACGGGCCTATCACCAGAGTACCAAACACCCCAGAGAGCGTTGGTGCAGCGACAACAAAACCGGACTGTATGGGTGTCAGATCAAACTCGACTGTGACAAAGCCAACCACCCCAGAGATAACAGCGGCATCAAAGCCGAAAACAAAGCCGCCAAGCGACACGATAACTGCGCAATACAGCGCGTAATAGGTACGATGTTCCATGGAGATTCCAGTAGTGAGTTTTATCATTGTGGCAGGCCCGACGCCCCGAAGTCACCAACCTATATTTCAGTAAATAGTATCACCCTTCAGAGAAAAGTGACTAACGATGAGATAACTGGGGCATAAGTAACGTTAGGAAGAGAATAACTACCACCACATTTCACAACGCGAAAAGACATAGCACTACCCTCTTGATGACTCACCATACTCATTACAACGCAAAAGGCCAATCAAGTAACTGATTGGCCTTTTTTACGCACCTAACAAAACATCTTGTTAGAGTTTAATCAAACGTCTCCTCATGAGCAGCAAGAGTCCCGCTAGCATCAGTAAGATCAACGATGAATCAGAAGACTGCCCGTCACCTACTGAACAACCTCCACCACTTCCAGGAAGCGCTTCAGGTGCATTAACAACCAACCGATTTGACTTAACAACAACAGATACTTTGCCGTTATCAATAACTACCGATACAGGACCAGAACCCGCAACGCTTCCTGCGGTGAGTTCAGCCGTATAAACACCATCGCCCTGATAGGCAAAATCACTGACCATAACACCCGGTATAGCTGACGACGCTGATACTAACATTTTATCAAGAGCATCCCCATCCTCGTCATAAGCAGTCACTGTAACCAACACAGTATCAGTACCATTTGCAATGATTGCTTCGCGAGACAATGTTACTTGACTATTGTCACTCGGAGTACCAATGGCAGGAACACCGACACCACTTGGATCTGTAACAGTTCCATCTGCTGCACCATCGGCGTCATTCGGACCACCATCTTCGATCATAAGTTGAATACAAGTAGCGCCGAGTACTAAACCAGCCGTATAGCTTGCACTACCCGACTCAGGACAGGTACCACTTGCCGCTGTCGCGGAACTAACAGCATTGGTAGCATTTTCCACAAATGCCTGCCAACCCACATTAGCATCGATGAACTTCCTCAGTACCGCATCTTCTGGAACTGCGCTACTCAGCGGAAGAACGATATTATAAGATGCTCCGGCTTGAGCTCCAGAGACCTCGAAGTCGACCAAGCCACCTAGATAGATCCAATCTTCATCTTGAGTACCAACATCAGATTCATCGATACCCACCTCGTTGTTTCCATCAGCCAGAGCCGTATCACCCAACCCAATAGTCGTACCTACGTCTGACTGTATGACCTGACCACTGTCACCAACTGGCGCAAGATACGTCTCGACAATATTGTCCTGATAATCAGGTATACCATCGTTATCGCTATCACCATAGCCTTCAGCACTATCAGCAACACCATCACCATCAGTATCTGTATCACCAAGAACTGGGGCTGCAGCTAATATCTTTATCGTTGCTGAAGCAGCAGTGCTCAATGACCCGATACCACTATCTGTGACAGATGCACCAGCGCTAGCAACCGTATCGCCTAAGGTACTAGGGTCAAACGTAGCAACCGCACCATCAATAACAGCACCCGGCATATCACTCACCGCAGCTGCCCATTCGAAGATGTGAGTATCACCAGCATTAAGATCGCTATAACTCGCGGTTACCGTTACGGTACCGGCATCAGCAGCAACGATTCGTCCGGTGTTGCTACCTTGTGTCACAGCTAATGTAAGCACTGGAGCGACGTTCTCTTCAACAATAGTAATGGTCCGCTCAGAGACAGATCCAACAATAGCATTCGTTGGCGCACCGAGAGTGATCACAACAGTTTCAGTTGTCTCAACCACATCATCAGCATTAACGGTCATAGTCACCATGCCCTTAGTTCCGTCACTGATAACGATAGAGTCGCTAACGGTGAAGTCTCCAGAGTTAGTGATAGAGGTAATATTACTAGCTACCGCTGCATTACTACTCCAACCTGTGATCCCATCTTGGAAATCACCGTTGGTTACGAGCTCCGTCCCATCTGCTGTTGTAACGCTGACGTCATCAAGCCAAACCTGACCACCCTGATCTCCACCCATGTCAAATAAGACACGGCTACTATCGTCGCCAAAACCAGTACTGGTTTGTGTCAGCGTAAATGTTTGCCACTCAGTCGTCAGAGATACAGATTCTGCAGAATTCGCATAATTACCCGAGTTCAAACCGACACCTGCAATAATTGTTCGTTCTATCGATGACTTCGCCTTAAACGTTATCGTATAAACAGAATCCGGCACAATTGCCATGATTTGACTTAAGTTGACTTCATAGACTTGAGCAGAACTTGTTTCAACAACCGCAAAGTATGACGTCATATCAGCAACACCTGCAGTACCACCAACACTCAGAGGCACAGTAACAGGATAAGCCGCAGCAGGACCGCTAAGCTCGACACTAATCTCAACTGTAGTTCCTTCAACCGTTACAGACGATGGTGAGAGGTTAGCCAATGGCATTATCTCAATCTTCTGTATCGCACTTGACGCATTACCAGCAGCGTCAGAGACAGTCCAAGTAATCTCAGTCAAACCTGACTTAAATGGCCCAGTCGCGCTTGCCGTTGGTGTCAACTCACCATCTTTTTGATCTACTGCAGAAGCAGCACCCAAATCAACCCCTGTCATACGACCTGTAGCACCCATACTGATGTCAGCAGGAATCGTTAATGCAGGTGGTAATTCATCCTTAGTAGGATCAGTTCCAGCGGCATATTCTTCGGCATTAGTAAAGCCATCACCATCCAAGTCAGTATCGGCGTCTGTCGCATCCTCGGGATCTAGGCCATTATTTGTTTCAAAGAAATCAGGCATTCCGTCGTTATCAGTATCAAGAACCGCCACTGTGATGCTAGCAGAAGCCGTCACCGTGTTACCGGCAGCATCTGATACAGAGAAGGTAACAACAGTAACGCCAATAGGATACTCAGTTAAGCCGTCATTAGTAATACTAGCCGTCAAGTCTCCATCTTTGTTGTCCGTTGCCACTGCCGCAGCAAAGAAGGCCGCAACCGCATCATTGCTAGACGCAACAACTTGACCTGGCAAATCTACATTAATACTAATCGACTCAGAGATAGTAAGCACAGGATCAACAATATCCAGACTAACATTCACTACCGTTTTCGCAGTTCCAACATTACCCGCCGCATCAGTCGCGGTAAAGGTAACTGTTGTTTCTCCAAATGGGAACACATCGGTAGGAGCATCGTTTGTGATCGTTGCTATAACACCATCAACATTATCTGTTGCAGTTACAGCGGCAATCATGTCAAGAATAGTCTGGAACTCTGATTTGTCGGATGATAAGCCGTCTTCAGTACCCAATACTACGAGTATTGCAGGAGCCGTTATAACAGGAGCAGTCGTGTCAGCAATAGTAGCCGTAGCTGTTGCCGTTGACGTATTTCCAGCGGCATCTGTAACGGTAAATGTTACGACTGTAGCGCCCAATGGCAATACCGCCGGCGCATCGTTCGTAATCGTTACACTACTGTCAACATTATCAGTAGCGACTGCACTCTCAACCCAAGCAACAATAGCAGGATCTGTAGCAGCCGTTCCGTTAGCATCAGTTGCTGGAACTGTCCCATCAGCAGGCGCTTTTAGAACAGGAGCAGTCTGATCAGTTACAGTAACTGTTGCAGAGTCAGTACCTATATTACCCGCAGTATCTGCAGCACTAAAGATAACTGTTGTTTCTCCAAGCGGAAAGACCGAGAGGCCATCATTCGTTACCGCTACAGATCCATCAACATTATCAGTCGCAGTCGCACCAGCAAGGAAGTCAGAAATTGTCTTAGACCCCTGTACCTTGGCTAACTTGAACTGCCAAACAGCATCGCCACTATAATTAACCTGAAGTGTCATGCTCTGACCATCAGACGCCATTTCGCTAATAGAGTAGGTAATAGCTGACACCGCGTCTGCCGGCGAGCCAATTTCTCCCGTATTATGAACTTTAGGTAATCCAATATGAGCGCCTAGGCCTGTCACTGTCAGCGTTGAAGCTGAAGCATCATAGGCAAAGGTAGAGGCAACACTTCCATCATGCGGTGTAACAGGAGAACCGCATGCATCAGCGCCACCCTGCCAACCTTCAATCCAAGTAGACGATCCCATAAGGTTAGAGAAGGTACCATCAGAGGTCATACGATAGACGTCGTCGAACAAGCAAGCTCGTGTGGTTACATCATCGGCACTAATTGACCACCAACTTAGATCTCCAGCATTCGGACCTACAGCCAATGAACCGGCTTCAGATAAAAGCTTCCAGTCTCCTGCAACCGCAGAAGTCACCACTTTCACTAACTTAAACTGCCAAACGGCATCGCCACTATATTGGACCTGCAGAGTCATCGTGTCAGTCGTCATTGCAGTGATCGAGTAAGTGATTGATGACACTGCATCCGCAGAAGCAGCAAGCTCTCCATTATTATGAACTTTAGGTAGTCCAATATGGGCACCCAAACCAGAAACTGCTATCGTAGAAGCCGCCGAGTCGTAAATGTAAGTAGCATCGCTGCTGCCATCATGAGCCGCCACTGGCGCTCCACAACCTTCTGCATCCACACCGTCTTGCCAAGTCTCTAGCCAGGTCTTTGAACCCATCATGTTGTTGAAGGCACCATCTGAACCAAATCGATAAACATCATCAAACAAGCAGGCTCTACTCGTAACATCATCAGCACTAATTGACCACCAACTGAGATCACCAGCATTAGGGCCTACCGCTAACGCACCGGCTTCAGATGCAAGCTTCCACTCACCTGCCAATGCACTACTCGCAGACGTACCACTTGCGTTAGTCGCTGCAACCAAAATAGAGGCTGGAGCTGTCACAACTGGAGCTGTTAGATCTGCAATCGTTAATACTGCTGTTGCACTACCTTCAAGTTGTGAAGAATCCAGTATGAAAAACTTAACCGTCGTTGCACCTATTGGGAAAACTTCAGGAGCATCATTGCCAATTTGTTCACCTGTAAGCTCGCCATCGACATTATCTAAACCAGTCACTGAATCAAGCCAAGCCGCAACATCAGTGGCCGTCCTAGCCGTACCGTCAGCGTCAGTCGCTGTAATCGTAGTTGCCTCTGGAGCCGTAATCACTGGCGCAGACTGATCTTCCACAGTGACAACCGCGGTAGCAGTACCAGTATTGCCAAGCGAATCAGCCGCAGTAAAGGTTACGGTTGTCGCTTCTATTGGGAATACTGATGGCGCGTTGTTAGTAACCGAAACACTACCGTCCACGATGTCAGCCGCCGTTGCTGCTGCCAAGAATGCTGCGATAGTAGCGTTACTAGCAGGTGTTCCCGCTGCGCTTGCCGCGTCAACTGTAATAGACGCCGGAGCACTAACGACAGGTCCAGCAGTATCTTTGGTAGCAGAACCCACAACTGTACTAGTCTCTCCTGGAGACGTTCCAACCGCAGTCACCGTCACTGTGCCATCTGGGAGACCACTAGCATCAGCCGTGGCCGTCCATGCGCTGTCAGTACAGGTAGCTGCAGCTGACGCAGCTGAGGCAGAACCGCCCGTTAGCGTAACAACAACCGTTACATCTGCAACATTACAAGCACCTGTAACACTATACGAACTTTGATTAGCTGTCGTTATGGTTGCTCCAGCAGCAATCGTAACCGCCATAGCCTCTGCGCGAGTAAAGGTGACGGAATACGTCGTGGTACCCGTCCCATCCTCAGCCAGTACTTTTACATCCACTGGATTGCTTCCATCAGCCATCGTGAACTTACTACCTGTTACTGCAGTGCCGTTAGCTGTAATCGAATCCACAGTAGCAAAGCTATCAGTCAAAACTGTTGCCAGGGTAACTTCAGTCACTGGGTTTGCAACCGTCGCGGAGTAGCTTAAAACATCTGAGGCGAATGCCGGAGTTAATGTAATAGCATTTGTTGATGCGGCTGGTTTATCGCCAACACACATGACCCATAAAGGACTATTTTCCAAATTGAAGCTTTGAGTCACATTGTTAACTACATTGTCATTATTATAGTTACGTGTTGTAAAGACGAATGCTTTGGTAGCTCCATCCTTGTCAGCCGTCCAGTACTTCGACGTTGCTTGAGGCCATACAAGATCTGTCTCAAACGCTTTACCGTTTCCAACAAGTGGCATTATATGAGTGGTAATTTCAGCTCGGGTAGGTAATCGACCATTTTCAGCAGTACACCAAGCTTCTGCCTCTGCAAATTGCATTCTTCGGAAGCCAAGATTAGTTCCCATACGAACAGCATCTTTGGCAGTATTGTTACCTGAAGTACACCCACCGCTATTAGGACACCAAGTAGTTGCCGGGGCCTCAGTGTTAACTGGTGGGCGGACAAAGGTTAAGTCACCAGCAACATAGCTTCCTTTAACGGTTACATCGTCAGCCGTTCCCAACGTTTTGTCCGGTCCATTACCTGTCTTTTCAACAGGGATGTTGATCCCACTAGCAGCTGTTACAAAAGCAGGATAGGACGCTGTGAGATCTGATAAAGTCGAGTCGGTTCCAGGAATTTTACCTAATGTTACAGAATCGCCAGCAAAGGTATAACCAGCCGAGACCGATGAGGTTGTAAAATTTAATGTACTTCCGCTATACCCACTTATCGCATTAATCGGCACTATGTATAGATTTAACGGTTGCTCTAAAGCTTCACCCGTATTGCCATCTGCAGGCCAACCCGCACCAGAGCCGGAGTTAGCCCAAGATGTTAGCCAGTATTTGTCTGTCTTAGGATCACTATCAGCATCATCTGTATCGTCTTTAATTTGAAATGGCTGAGATCCTGTAAATAAACGTTCTTTATACGTATTAGAGGTAGATGGATCGCCCAAGCTCACCATGGAGCTATCAAAATGAAGCCTCAACCCTATACCCTGAGTCAATTGAGCCACATCATCATCTGTCGCTGTGTAACTCACGGTTAGCTCAGTAGACTGCCCCGCAGAAAGCTCTGCAACAGACAAAGACCCTGTCACCGTCTGAAGCTTCTCAGCCGCAACATCGGCCACTGTAAACAGCATTGAAGCGACAATTAATGCATTTTTAAAAGCGTTTAAGTTAATAAATTTACCCACAGCTAAATACCCCGTAATTATAAGACGAACATGCTATTTCGACTTTACCACTAAGTTACGAAAGAAACCACACGCTAAGACCAAAAAATTGTAATATTTATAGTTAAAAAGACTATTTGATACTTGGATGACATATTTGAAGAGCTTTTGGTGTGTAATATTAGTGTTCACACTAGGCAAGACAACAGCCAATCAGGCTATTATCTATTTGATGCCGGCACCGATAAACTGGCTATCCTCGTCGAGCAGATTTCCAAAGAAATCCTCCGCTGGGATTTCGCTTATGTGACTGAAAATACCGGTTCCCGCTGCTGGAAAAGTGGGATGCTGATTCTTAACAATACCGCTGGAGGCTTTTACTTTTTCTCGCTCAAAAGCGAAACTCTCGGGAGTACTTAATACTCCAGTGGCGCTCAATTCAAGCATATTTGGCAAGCTGTCTAACTTGACGAATTTTGATGAAACATCGCCGGAAAACCCATTGCCCTGAATGTTGATGCTTTTCTTGGGGACTCCAACGTAAACTCTTTTTCCAAGCTCCCCCGACTCTTGAACAATAAAAAGATTATTCCACAGCTTTAGGTTCTTGGCAGTGAGCTCAATATTAGGTTCAGATTCTGCTGAAATAAGATAAGTATTGTTATAAATGTACACACCGGTAGATGGTTCACGCTCAGGCTTTGCAAAGTCACTCACATGAAGTGTCTTACCTGGATTTTGACTTTTGCCACCCTCAGGCCTATTGACGTTTATCTTTCTTGTTCCATCGCCCACGCTAATGTTGTAACGCCAAATAATATTTTTATTTTTACCTAAGATCTCAGTACCATAGCCTTCGTTATCGTAGGTAAAGTTATACTGCACCAAAATGTTTTCGTTATTGTAGTCAACATGAATCCCTGCAGAGTCATTGTGTCCTCGAGAAAAAGCAGCGACATTGTTTTGAGCCACGACATGCTTGCTACGAAAGAACCACGCCCCACTACCCCGACTCACTGAAACGCTAGGCTCGACCATAGCGCCAGAACGAATAAACGTATTTCCCTCAAGTAATCCCTGCCAAACACCGCTCATCAAAACGCAGCTGCCGCCCAAATCCTCGCAACGGTTGTTACGGACAATGAAATTTACATCATAATCCAGGGACGTTCCGGTCAAGCCGCTTATTCTTGAAGGCCCATGGCGAGCCGCTATACCAAAGCGCCCCGTTTGACGTATTAAATTGTCATGGACAAAAATATCGCGAGTGTTGGCGGCTTTTTTTAGCGACTTAGCCGCCAGTGTCTCAAAACGTATGCCCGTCACAGTATTACCAACGAAGGCTTTCTCCTTAAATTTGCTTTTAGCTCTAATGGGGTAGACTTTTTCCACGGTAAGGTGGTGGAATTCAAATCCCTGCAGAACCCTGCGTCCAGTGTTTTTAACTAAAATACCGTAAGCCTTAAAGTCGGTTGGGTCGGTTTTAATTTTCTTGTCACCAGCACGTTTGCAGTTGTCGGCGACATCATTTCTGACATTACCATCACCAGGCGCCCACTCTCGACGTGCGCCATTTTTCCCCGACATAATGGTTCCCGCGGCTAGTCTAGCCTTGCAATGACCTCTTGAAACATCATCATCGATGTTTTCCTTTTCACCATCTATGATCCACTTGTAGCGAGCCACCTTCTTCCAAGACGGCTCAATAATAACGCTCCAAGAACCATCACCATTATCAAAAGCGCGACCTTTAGGATGATTGGGCTTCCAATTAAGGCCGCTAGAATGGAGCTGCACTTTTTTTGCATTTGGCGCTCTCACCGTAAAACTGGTTGAGCTAGAATCTACTGCACTCTGAGGATGAGCTGACTGCCTTGCCTGCTTGCGAAAATTGCGAATAGTTAGATGGCTAATCTCAATATGATCTTGATCAATGATGGAGATAGCGGACACATTATCGCCATCATTCCTGGTTGCCCCGTCGATGACAGGAGGCTCTCCAGGGCCAAATGAAGTAAAAGAAAGTGGCTTTTCTGCACTGCCTGACTCGTCAATAACGAGTTGCCCAAAAAAGGTATCTCCTGATTTAAATTGAACAGAATCTCCAGGTTTTAGAACAGCGCTATTAACTCGCTCAAGAGAGGCCCAGGCCGCATCGACAGAGAATCCGTCATGGTTATCATCCCCTGATGATGAGCTTACAAAATAGTGATTCTGCGCGACTGCATTTGGTACTACAACCCCAAATACAATCAACGCCAATACGTTAGTAACCGTTTTTATAAGGCCCATGGACCTTATTTTCAAAGTGATATTCCTACCCCGATGCTAAAGCGGCGGCCTGAGTCACGCGTCATTGCAGTGGGTCCTTCCGGGAAAAATGCTGGCTGAACAACTTGCTCATCAGTCAGGTTACTGCCTTGGAAATTCACCGTAATCTTCTTATTAACACGATAGCTCATGGAGGCATTGAGCTGGCCTGTTCCTTTTTTATACAGAGGCAGTTGGCCTGTCAGAAAACTTGCTTCTGACACCAAGAAGTCACTGCGATAGGTATAACGAAGGCGGCCACTGAATCGGTATCGTGGTTTTTCAAAGTAAATAGTCGCGTTGTACGAATCTTTTGAAAGATTGACGAAGTTTAAGGGTAATCCAGTGAAGCTAACCGAGCCAGATAAAGCCCCTGCTTTGACAATGAATGCATCTCTGCTGCCATCCTGATACGCATAATTTGCGATAAGGCCTAAACCATCAAAAGGCTGCGGCAGACTCTTGAAATTATGCTGAAAACCAAGCTCTACTCCATTAATCTTACCGCCAGGCAAGTTAACAAATTTAGTCTGGGGAACTAAGACTCCAGGGACACCATTAAAATTGTCACAAAACAAATCTCCTTCGGCTTGTTCAGCATTTGTGTTGCAGGCGCTTGCGGGGAATGTTTCCTTGCCAATGACCTCGTCAAAATGCTTTGAGAAGTAACCCAAGGTCAGAGCACTGCCTTTTCTGAAGTAATACTCTAACGCCACGTCAAATTGATTTGCCGTAGTCGGCTCTAGCTCCGGATTACCTGTCACTACCGGGGTAGTTTTGTCGAGCGGGAAATACATAGTCGGTGATAGCTGACCAAAGTTTGGCCGTCTCAAGATCTTGGCATAACCAAGCCTGACCTGCACCTCGTCAACAGGCTTAAACACAAGACTTAAACTTGGCAACCAATGCGTATAGTTTTGCTTGACGCTAATATCCTCTCCCTGAACCGTACCAGTCGCAGCTTGATCGGTATTTACGCCTCTAACTCCGATATTGCCCGAGTATTCAACGCCACCCATTAGACCACCGCTTACAATACCGTTAAAATCGCCCTTAATGTAGGCAGCATAGGTATCTTCTTCCACTCTAAAAAAGCTCGCTGGATCTACTACACCATCAACATTAAGGGATACGAATTCCCTTATGGCCTCTCTCTGGTCCATTACAATATTACCATCGGGAGTCAAAAAGTTATCGAAATATGAACCACCACTATTAAAATTAAAAAAGTCGCCTGGCGAGGCTACCATGAACCCTGGGAAAGCTGTAATAAAATCTTGAGCGCTCAATCCGGTATTAAAGGGTGTTTTTTCCGATGTTTTATTGCGCTCATTTGATCGTTGGCTAGCGCGCAAACCAAATGATAGATCTGTCCAAAAATCGCCATCCATGACCCAGTCAAAATCGACTTTCTCTACCAGTAAATCGTTGCTGAACGTCACTTGCTGGTCTTTGACAATATACAAAGAGTAATAATCAGGATCCATAAGCGTGGAAAGGTCATATTGTGCGACAACACCGTTCGTTACAGAGTAACTCTGTGCACCATCTGCGGGCCCATAGGCTGGCGTGCCGTTAAGAGCATCGTACTGCAACGGAATCCGCAAGGCTCCACTATTATCCAAGAAGCCAGCATGCGCTGGATCCCTGTAGCCAAAAGAGGTCACCACATAGGGCTTCTCTGTATCTGATCCTGAACCACTGACTTCAAAATTAACTTCCAGTTCGTCGCTACCCCATTCTCCACCAAGAGCAAATTGATATGTTTGAGTGTCTCTAATAATCGCCTCACTTTGAGTTCTCAAAAAAGGGCTACTTCCATCTGGCGGCGTCCCGCCGACAGCACCTGAGGTAAAAATACCAACCTCAGTACCCGCCACTTCGGTCGTTCCAAAAGTAGCAGCAGGAAGCCCCTGTATTTCATTGGTCGAGCCATTCATACTTATTTTTGCTTTTTGACCGGCACTATTTCTCAGCGCATCTGCATACATACCCTCGACAAACAATTTTAGGCTGTCTGATGCTTGCCATTCCAAAGATCCTTCGATTACTGACCGTTTTCTGCTTTCCATCTGAAATGTTGTTTCATTATATCCAGGGTAATAGTAAGGGTCACCAAGCCCATCTCCATTAAAATCAACCCGACTGCTACTGGTACCGCGTGCGGCCTGAGTAATACGTAATGAATCCTGACGAACATCCTTATCAAGATGTGATACCGTTAATATCACACCAATGTCACCACCTTCTCGCTCAAACTTATTGCCAAATGTCGCTGAAAAGTTCTCATTCCAAGCATCTGCTTTTTCGGCATACTCAGATTTCAACCGAATCTTTTTAAGTGGCTTTCTCAATTTTAAACCACGATAGGTCTTGACATTAATTGTGCCGCCAAGAGATCCCTCGACCATATCGGCAGTTGGCACTTTAATCACTTCAAGAGACCGCACTAAGGCAGCAGGAAGATCAGAAAGACTTACGCCTCCTCGACCATCGCCATCTGGTGTAGTACCTCTTCCGTTTATCTCTATCCGATTTTGGTCGCTACCTCTAATAGAAACAGTCTCACCAATACCTTTCTCGCGGGTAATTTGAACACCCGCTATATTCTCAAGTACTTCCGCGACGTTTTCATCAGGAAGCTTGCCGATATCGTCAGCGTTAATAATTTCCGTTAAGTTTAACCGTGCTCGCTTGGCCGCCAGCGCTGACTCAAGACTTTGACGAATTCCGTACACAAACACTTCTTCAATCGCGCTATCGGCGCTAGTTTCTTCAGTTGCATCTTCTTGAGCGAACGCCACTGACGCGCTTAGTGCCATCAAAGAAACGCTCACCGCTAATATCGACCGGCGCCACATTGAAATCTTATACTTCATTACTCTTCTCCCATTATCGCTGCATATTTTTAGTTCTTAAAACTAACTATCTATGTTGCGCATATAATAAATTATTCTATTTTTAGGTCGTTAGATCTTAAAACTAACGACCTCTTGAGAGCTGCAGATTTTACTCTGCATCCCGTACCAGTCTCTGAGCACCTTTTTGAGATGAGCGAGTCTTGGGCAAATGCACACCTTTGGCAAAATCGACTACGTATGATTGGCTACCGGTTGTTACATATTTGGGCGTAGAGCTCCAAAAAATTTCGGTGGTGCCCGGAAACACCGTTGTGTTTATCGCCGGACTCGATTGATCAAAGGCAACAATTGACAAAAGCTCTTTCATATTAGGTAACCGCCAATCAGTGTAACCAGCAAAATCAGAATCTCTAGCCCGCTTCATTGAGCCGCCCCAAATTAGAAGACCTGCCGCCCCGACACTGCAGTCACTACCTTCAAGTCCCTCCGGGCACTGCTTCCACATCAAACCTGTCACACCGTCTGTTACAGTCCCATCTATAACCGTGTAACGATCATCTGAGGTATCGTTCGCTTGATATTCACCTGACACCAGCCGCTGAGCCATAGGACCTGACTTGGCTTTTAGAATGGGAATACCGGCAAAAAAGTTAACCACCCAGCCGTTAGCAGCATCGCCTGCGACAGGAACCGAAGCCCAGTGGGACCCCGCACCATTGGGGAATCGATTGGTATCAAGTGCTGGATTTATGCGGTTGGCATTGACGATTGTTGCCAATTCTACAACCGTTGGAACACGCCAGGTTTGGATACCACAAAGGGCTTCCGCATTACTTGTCTCAGCCAGGACATTACGATCAACCCATTTAACCTTTGCGTTAGTTGCATGGATACCAGCATTTGCCTCGGTTTTCATCTCCCAAACTAATCCTGTGTTATTGTCCCGTACACAAGACCAACGGGTTCCAGCGGCTTCACTGCCATCGACTGACCAAGCTCCGTCTTGAACTGTAAGTGTTGAACCGTCGTTTCCAAGCTTTGTAAAATCAAACCCTGCCACGCCTGCGCCAACTTTGGTGATAGTGAGATCAGCATCACGGCCCTGGTCGCAATCTTGTGGGACATGGCCGTCGTTATTAATCGCCTCTGTACAGGTGGCATTGGTACCAGAGGAAGCATTGCCACTACCCAACAACCCAGTGTCATTTAATGGGTTTTTCGGCACAACGGTGAGCTCATTACTCAGATCACTCTCTTCAGTACCTGCTAAAGCCGTGACTGCTACATAGTAAGTCTCACCATTACCTAAGCCCGTTAAACTATAGGGTGATGTGGCATTCAAAATAAGGTCGCCGCCAATCAGTGATGCGTAATTGTCGGCACTATCGATACTTTCTTGAGCGATATATAGGTTATAGCCAGCTGCATTACCAACCGCGCTCCAAGCAATTATTGCCCGAGAATTACCGGATGAGCGCAGAGTGATAACCGGAGGATCAAGTGCGACCGACCCCTCCACTACCGTGACTGTCGCGCTCGCTGAAGCCTCTTGGTATTCACTGTCAGCGGCCATGACTGCCGTAATCTGAGCACTGCCAAGAGCAATCGCGGTGACCAACCCCTCAGACGAAACTGTCAACACATTTCCGTCACTACTGGTGTAACTAATTACGCCAGTACCATCGCCGCCACTGGCGACGACTGTTTGGGCTGTGCCAATCTCCATTGAGAAGGAGGGATTAGGAAAACTAATCGTCTGTTCTTTCAATGGATCAACTGTAATGCTTATGGTGGCTGATGCCTCCGAATAGATGCTATCCGCTGCCTTTGTCGCGGTAATAGTCACGGTGCCTATAGCGTTTGCGGACACCAAAGCTTCTGCTGAAACGCTAGCAATGCTAGTGTCACTACTGGTATAGGTAATCGTACCCGTCCCTTCACCATTACTCGCCGCTATAGTCCGCGAATTGCCGATAATTATATTTGCGCTGTCAGCGGTAAAACTGATGGCCTGCAGAAGACTCCAATTCTTAATCTCACCTGCACCAGAACTGCCATTACCGCCTCCGCACGCCGCAAGAAATATGCACATTGTTACAAGCACGCTGACTTTTTTGATTAACATTTCCAATCCCCAATATTTATACTTCTGATTTGATTCTTTCGAAACTACAGTGACATTCTTCCACTATCATTCGGACGCTTTTTCTGCTCACCGCGACATTTTTTAGAACAGCAACGAAGCTCGTTTAAAAATTCCTAGGCATCTCTTTTACCGTGATCGTTTTACTCTTATCTTTATCAAGCCATCGAAAGTTGTTTTTAAGCATTTTTTCAGCCTCGGCAAGTGTTAAAAATCCATCACCATCTTTGTCCCAGCGCTTAAATTTAGATCTCAGGAAATCTGGGTTAATCCGTCGCATAGAGCTTGGGCGGGTGACGAATTCTGACCTTGTCCATCGGCCGTCGAGATTGCTATCAAGCTCAACATACAGACCTGATTGGTAATTTCCAAACTCGATCATATTAAGCGCATTGTTTTTATCAATATCGAAAGCTCGCCAGCCACCAACATCTACCGCAAAGCAAATAGTGGACGGTAAAGCCAAACAACAAACAATTCCAAATAGAGTTTTTTTCATGTCAGTATCCTGTTTAATTTTTAAAGTTTATGAGTGAAATTGTTACTGAATATTGACATTTTTTCCCAACATTTGAGATTCTAACGCCTATGCACAATTACACTAATTATTTATAGTATATATGACTATTAGGTGTATTGTCTTGTTTTAAGACTTAAAATGCGTTCTAGCGGCCATATTTATGTCTTATTTCTCATTAAAGCTATCTGATTTATAGCGCTTAAAGAATTTTGTTCTCACCGCACCACTTTTCCCCGTGGTTTTCCAATTATAAGCATCCTCTGGACGCTCTGCGTTCACAGACAAAAGATAGCTCTTCATTTTATTATTTAATAAATCAACCAAGTCAGGCCTAGAAGAGGATAAATCATTTTTTTCGCCGACATCCTTCTTAATATTAAACAGCAATTTTCGGCCAGAAACAGGGAAGTCTACTAACTTATAGTCACCAAAGCGGATAGCAGAATGTGGTTCATTAATCCCAACACGGTTGTAGTGTGGATAATGAAAAACTAAACCATCAAAATCCCGATTAACCGTATCCTTGGTTTGTCGTAATACCGAGACCAAGCTTCCACCATCGATATTTTTAGGCAACTGCTCAATCGAGCCCGCTAGGTCCGCGAGTGTTGGCATGATGTCATGAGTAACAACGGGTGTTTCACTTTGACTTGCTGGCTCTATATTAGGCCCAAAAATAGCAAAGGGGATCCTAATACCTCCCTCCATTAAGTCCCATTTACCGCGAAGTAAAGGTGCATTAAGGCCAGGATTATAGGGCTTGCCCAGATTTTTTTGTTGAGGAAGTACCGGCATACCGCCGTTATCTGAAACAAAAATAACATAGGTATTGGTCTTAAGATCGAGAGCATCATAAGCACTTAATAAGTGCCCTATGGACAAATCCAGATCATGGATCATGGCGGCATAAGCTTGATTAGAATGCAGCTGACCCTTTGCGCGCTTGCCTACCTCAGAGAAAGACGATTCGCTGTAAACTATATTTGAGTGAACGGCATAGTGTGAAAGTTGCAAGAAGAACGGCTGCTTTTTTGTTACTGATTCCTGAATAAAGTCAATCGCTCTGGCAGTGATAGAGTTTATTCGCTTGGGGTCTTCCTCAGCATAGCCATTCCACTGCAGGGCCTTGCTACGTTTGCCGCTATTAAATCCTGCGGTTTTATTACCCGTCTTACCATCATGGACATCATAGCCATAGCGGCTGGGTTCCGCATCAATATGCCATTTTCCAATATGGGCTGTTGTATAACTGGCATCAATATTTTTCAGCACTTGAGGAATACCCATCTGATTATGATCAACTTCATTCTTACCAAGACCACGGGTTCGTCTTAAGCGCGCAGGATTTTTACCAAACTGGATACTATACCGCGTCGGCGAGCACACCGGAGAGGATGCATAGCCATTAGAAAAACGCATGCCTCTGCTCACTAAATTATCAATGTTGGGTGTCAAATAGTAGTCGCTCTTTGCATCAGGCTGGCTCATATCCATAGATTGCGACATGCTACTCCAGCCAAAGTCATCGACTAGCACTACAATAAAGTTTGGCGATTCATTTGCCTGGGGATAATGGGCAAAAGTGGCAATAAATAGTAAAAAAGCAAGTCTTACACGTACTGAATTACAGAGGGATACAGCGCCCACACTGTTCATAAAAGCGTCCTATGATCAAATTAAAACAATGTCTCGTTATCGTCCAGTCAATCCTAGCAATGCTCTCTTTGAGGTCAAAAATATGTCATCGCAGCAACACAGCAGAGAAAAGTCTAAAGTAACGGCCTTTCTTGTTTACGTCTTAATATTAATTAACGAGATTCCATCATCGCCACAAGCTGGTTATGAAGATCCTCTACAACATCGCTGTATTCTGGCTCTTCTGCAACATTATGGGTCTCTTCAGGATCTACCCGATGATCATAAAGCATACGGGCTAACATTTTTCCCTGCTTACCGTACCACTCTGTTAAAGCATAATCCTCGGTCTTGATGACCTCTGCGAGTTGGTACCGGGGAAACACAGCTGTCTTGCCAGGCGCTTTAGGATCCCTAATCTGGGCAACAAAGCTAGATCCTTGAAGTTGATCAAGTTTCGGCTGCTTTGTCAGTTCTAAAATAGTCGGAAAAATATCAACAAACTCGACCAAACCATGGGCTGCTCCGGTCGCAGCAGGATTCTCTTTTTGAGACGGTAGCCTAACAATTAAGGGCGTTTTGGTTGCGTGGTCAAACGGCGAATGTTTTGCCCACAAACCGTGCTCTCCCAAACTCCAGCCATGATCTCCGAGTAAAAACACAATGGTATTGTCAGAGAGGCCTAAGGCGTCAAGCTCTCCAAGTACTTTACCAACTTGGGCATCGACATAGCTAACACTGGCGTAGTACCCGTGAATAAGCTTTCTAGCCATATCATCGGACACTAGCTTTGGTTTTTTGGGTATTCCATCGAACTTTCGAAGCTCGCCCCACCCATGGACCGCCCTTACTGGCGCATTAGTGGGTTGGAATGGATTATCAGCCAGCTCTATGTCTCTTTCGTTATATAAATCCCAGTAGCGTTTGGGTGCATTAAATGGCAAGTGAGGCTTTACAAATCCCACCGCCATGAAAAAAGGCTGATCTAAGGATTTAGCGTCACTAAGCGCCTCAATTGCATGGTCCGCTATTATCCCATCAAAGTAGGCATTATCTTCGACGTCTGCAGACTCAAATGGAGGGCCTTTCTTCACTCGTCCGAAGCGTGCAATATTCTCCTCTAGCACATAATTCCTATGCCCCATTCCACCGATTGATGAGGATTTCCATGGAGCAATACTCCACTGGGATACTGAGTCACCCGCGTCATGCATTATCTTTCCCATACTCTGAGTGTGATAACCCTGCTCTGTTAGGTAACCAAAAAGCGTCTTCGCATTTTCAGCATCTTCGTCCGCCCTAGCGTAAAAAGTTCTAAAACGTTTTTTATTGGGGCGTAGTCCGGTCATCATGCTTGCTCTAGACGCGCCGCAAACTGGCACATTGACATAGGCGTTTGTAAACATAACGCCCTCATTGGCCAGCTTGTCGATATTAGGTGACTTGATAACCGTCTTTCCATAGGCACCCAATTCTGGGCGCAAGTCATCGACCATAATAAACAACACATTAGGCGCATTTTTGTCAACGGCTGAAACCTGACCAACCGAGAGTAGCCCTACAATAAGAGTCCAGAAGTATTTTTTCATAATTATTTTTTGCAAACCTTGTTAATGAGCGTCGACGGATTTCTGCATACGTCCGGCTCTGACTAGATCACGCTGCATAAATTTTCGTAGATCCTTTTCTGTACCATCACGCAGCCACTGTTCGGGAAACTCCGCTGCTTTAGAACGATTACCTTCACGGAAGACAGCACCGTGACTAAATTTTTCTGTATAGGGCACACTAAGACCTTCAGGTGCGCCTGACAAACGTGCGAAAAGTTTTGCACGCAGATCAGCAATAGTCCCTAGATACTTAGGATCATGAATTAGGTTGCGCATTTCTTTCGGGTCGGCACGCATATCATATAATTCTTCAGTGTCCCAAAGACCATGATAAGTGATGAATTTGTATTCATTAGTGCGCAGGGCAAAGGTGGTTGGAGTACTTGGAAAATTAAATTCCCAATAATACTCATAGAGCAGATCGCTACGCCATTCAGTCTCGTTATTACCCTGGGCTAATCCATAAAGGCTGTCACCGGCAAAGTGCTCTGGCGAGCTAACCCCGGCGATATCCAGTACTGTTGGTGCGATATCAATGTTGGCGGCGATTTCGCTAACCACATGGTTTGCCTTTAACCCATTCCCCCATGCTAGCAGAGGTACACGCATAGATTCTTCATAAGCATTTCGCTTATCGATTAATCCGTGCTCTCCGAACATGAAACCGTTATCGCCCATTAGCATTACAATAGTATCATCCTCGTGACCATTGGCCTCAAGCCAAGCAAAGACTCGGCCTAAGCTCTCGTCAACAGCCGATAGAGCCCTGTGATACTGCATTTTGTATTCTTGGACATCTAACGAGCTATGATAAGGGAAATCAACACCATGCCAGCTGTTACGCTGGTTCTTAACCCACATGGGTTTGCCCTCATAATTTTCTTCGGTATTAGCTTGGCTATCGGGTATAGAGATCTTTTTACCACTGTATTGCTGCCTGTGACGCTTAGCAGGCGCAAAGTTTGCGTGCACTGCTTTGTGTGATAAATACATAAAAAACGGCTTGTCGCTCTCTGTTTCGCGCTTATCTAACCACTCGACTGCATAGTCGGTTAACTCGTCAGTGATATAACCTTTTTGTTTCACTCGCTTACCGTTCACATTAAGCATATTAACTTTACCATTTGGCCTCTTCGGGTAGTAATGACCCTGCCCTGCGAAGCTCACCCAATGGTCAAATCCAGGCTGAGGATCATCCAGCTTGCGTCCAGCAGAGGCTAACTCCCCCATATGCCACTTGCCGATAAACGCAGTATCATAACCCGCTGTTTGTAGATACTGAGGGAAAAAGATAGAGCCCTCACGTGGAGGCTTGTTATTATCGACAACGCCATGATCGTGCATGTACTGACCTGTTAGTATCGAAGCCCGGCTTGGAGAGCAAAGTGCCGTGGTAACAAAAGCGTTCTCAAAATGCACACCTTCATTTGCCATTCTGTCCATATTAGGTGTGCTGATAACAGGATTCATAAAGCCCAGTTCATCATAACGCTGGTCATCCGTAAGGATATATATAACATTTTTGGGTTTTGTCATATTACGACTTTCAGCCGCTATTTCAGTACATCCAGACAGCGCGCTTAGCAGTAACACCGGCGCTACAAGAAACTTAGTTGACGCCATAGAGGATCTAACCTTAGCGAGAATTGTTTTCATGAATCCCTCCTATATCATTACGTTTTAATTTTAAATTGCACTTTATTATTCTACTTTTAGTTGAACCTTTTTTAAATCAGATTTGCGCGATGAGGACCCAAGCATTAGGGTAAACCTACCAGGCTCAACAACGTAATCCATCTCCAAATTATAATAAGCTAGCATGTTAGGTTTTACATCAAACTCCACCGTTTTCGACTGCCCTGGAGCAAGCTTGATCTTTTTGAAGCCTTTTAGTTCTTTAACCGGCCGTGTCACCTCACTGAAATTATCACGGATGTACAACTGAACCGTTTCGAAGCCTGCAACATTACCGGTATTGGTGACCCTTGTGCTCACAGAAGTACTCTCGCCTAAACTTACTATTCGGTTTTTGAGCAGAGGTTTTGTATAACTAAAATTTGTATAACTAAGACCATACCCAAACTCAAACAGATTACGTGTCGGTGCATCAACATACTTATGCTTATAGGCCGTTGGCTTATGGTCGTAAGTAGCCTGACCATGACCGACACTAAAGGGGACCGTAATTGGCAACTTGCCGCTGGGGTTAGTCAGGCCATAGATTATCTCAGCAATTGCTTGGCCACCCATGGCGCCGGGCTCCCAGGCCTCTATAATCGCCTCCGTATTGTCCACTAGCCATGGCTCAGCAATTGGCCGTCCGTTGACTAGAACGACAATCACAGGAGTTCCTGTTGCTTGGATCCCTTTGATTAGCTCCAGTTGCCGCCCGAACAGATCTAAAGAGGAACGAGCTACATTTTCACCCGAAGTCTTTCCCTTTCGGTCGTATCGAAGTGGGTTTTCGCCAACAACGACCAAGGCAACATCTGAATTTTTGGCGCGCTTAGCGGCAGCTTTTATGTCTTTAGTCGTCAGCGTTTTTACCTGATTACCGACATCATAAAAATCGATATTAGTGGCTGGCAACGCCTGCAGACCTTCAAGCACGGTCGTGATATTTTCTGGCGGCTGAGGCAATACCCAGTCACCTAATATAGCGTCACTGTTAGCATTTGGACCTGTCACAAAGACTTTCGTATCTCTGCTGAGTGGTAAAATGTCGTTATTATTAGTGAGTAAGACAATACTTTGCCGCGCCATTTCTAATGCCGTTTTTTGATGCTTTTTAGTATATAGCTTGTCTGACACAGCTGATTCGTCAACAAAGGGGTTATCAAATAAACCCAATTTGAACTTAGCCAGTAGTATTGGTTTTGCTGAGGCCTCGATCCTATCTTCAGTAATTAAGCCTTGTTGAACTAACTCAACTAAAGGAGGAAGAAATTTAGGGCCATGCATGTGCATGTCCATGCCTGCATTGACGGTCTGGCGCACAGCATCTTTTTGACTCGTTGCTGTTCGATGAAAGGTATGCAGCCGACCAACGTCCATCCAGTCACTCACAACAAACCCCTTGAATCCCCACTCATTGCGAAGTACATCTGTGAGAATAAAACGATTACTGTGTGCCGGCACTCCGTTTATCTCATTATGGGCCGCCATAAAAGTAAATACCCCAGCCTCAATCGCTCTCTTAAAGGGTGGAAAGAAGTCCTCTCGCAGAGTCCTTAAAGAAACGTCCATCGGCGATAAATTAATGCCATTAATAGGATCACCGCCCGCAACCCAGTGCTTTGCGTTTGCAATTACTTTGTTGGGTCCAGTGAAGTCCCCCTGTTGAAGTCCCTCAATTGTAGCTACGCCCATTTCACCGACTAAATAAGTGTCCTCGCCAAAGGTTTCACCTACCCTACCCCAACGAGCATCTCTGGCGATATCAATATTAGGTGTAAACGTCCAGTGCGATCCTGTCGCACGCATTTCCAACGCTGTCTCAGCACTAGCCTGTCTAACCAAGTCAAGATTCCAAGTGCTCGCCATACCCATGGGAGCTGGGTATACCGTGGCGCCACGAACCATTGCCGTTCCGTGAATGGCGTCAATTCCAATAAGAAGGGGGATACCTAACCGAGTTTTTTGTGCGTGGTACTGGAGCAGATTGGCCTCTTTAGCGGTCAAAACATGTAAAAAGGACCCTACTTTCCCGGTCTCAATAAAGGCTGGCATTTGCGATGAATGCAACCCAGGGTAAAATCCACGAGCATCACTTTTGGCTAGCTCCTCGACAGTCATATGTTTCTCTGATGCAGCAACATGCTCAATACCGACGTACTGTGACATTTGCCCAACTTTTTCTTCGAGCGTCATACGTGGTAGTAAATCAGCTAACCGTTCTTCAGCGCTTAGACTCGAATCTTGATAGGGGAAATCTGCCGCAATGACATTTGCACTTAGAGATAAAACTAAGCCAACTAACGCTAATCTCAAGCCAATAGGTAGTACCATTTAATACTCTTCCTTTAATTTTATATTTAAAATAAACGCTCTAAACTTCAAACACAAAGCCCTGCTGTTTGAGTTCAAAGTAACGTTCTTTATCAAAACGATACAAAGCAGCGGCTCTGTGCGCAACGCCTGATTGTTTTTCATCACAGGAAATCAAAAGATTCATCTTTTGCATCTTCCGACGAAAGTTAGGCTTGTCCAGTGAAACGCCCAAAATGCCCTCATAGAGCATTTGCAACTCAAGCAATGAAAACTTTTCTGGTAACAAATTGAAGCCAATTGGCTCATGGCAGACCTTGTGTTTCAAATGCATAATTCCGGTTTCGAGAATAGCTTGGTGGTCGAAAATTAGTTTTGGTATCTCATTCACAGGGAACCACTTGACATCCAGTTGATAGGTGCCAACAACTAACTTAGAAGCATCAGGCGCAATTAATGAGAAAAAAGCCGTTGTGATAATTCTTTCGGTAGGATGACGACCCAAGTCACTGAATGTTTTTAGCTGCTCCAAGTAAATATCTGACAAACCCGTTTTATCAAGTAACACGCGCGCCGCAGCCTCACTTAAGGTTTCATGATCAAGCAGCCAATCTCCAGGCAAACCCCATTGACCGATACTGTCGCCATCCCCGTGGCGAACAAGCAGGATTTCCAAACGACCGCCCTCACAACCGAACACAAGATTGTCTACGGTCAATGCATGCATTCCCTTCATAATTCTTTGCTCTTGCTGTCAGATATCTTAACTATAACATTGAAAAGCTGAGACTAATAGTTATATTGACTATTATTAATTAAACGGCAATATTTGAAGGGATTTTTGGGTGTAATATTAGCGTTGACGCTAGGCAAACCAACAGCCAACCAGACTCATCATCTAATTGGTGCAGGCAATAGCTTTACCTGTGCGTTTATTGGTATGTGTTGCCAAGATCTCAGTGATGTCGGTCAAACCACTGACTTTGGATACTTTGAGTACGTAGAGTGTTAGCCACTTATTCAGTATCGCTAAATTTCAAACACAAAGCCCTGCTGTTTGAGTTCAAAGTAACGTTCTTTATCAAAACGATACAAAGCAGCGGCTCTGTGCGCAACGCCTGATTGTTTTTCATCACAGGAAATCAAAAGATTCATCTTTTGCATCTTCCGACGAAAGTTAGGCTTGTCCAGTGAAACGCCCAAAATGCCCTCATAGAGCATTTGCAACTCAAGCAATGAAAACTTTTCTGGTAACAAATTGAAGCCAATTGGCTCATGGCAGACCTTGTGTTTCAAATGCATAATTCCGGTTTCGAGAATAGCTTGGTGGTCGAAAATTAGTTTTGGTATCTCATTCACAGGGAACCACTTGACATCCAGTTGATAGGTGCCAACAACTAACTTAGAAGCATCAGGCGCAATTAATGAGAAAAAAGCCGTTGTGATAATTCTTTCGGTAGGATGACGACCCAAGTCACTGAATGTTTTTAGCTGCTCCAAGTAAATATCTGACAAACCCGTTTTATCAAGTAACACGCGCGCCGCAGCCTCACTTAAGGTTTCATGATCAAGCAGCCAATCTCCAGGCAAACCCCATTGACCGATACTGTCGCCATCCCCGTGGCGAACAAGCAGGATTTCCAAACGACCGCCCTCACAACCGAACACAAGATTGTCCACGGTCAATGCATGCATTACCTTCATCATTCCCTTTTCTCCTTTTGTACGTTTTTATTATAGCATCGACGTAGTTGGGCGTTGCATTATATGCCGAAATTTTCAGCTAAAAGGAAATAGTTCAACTACTAACCAAGGTATTAGAGATGTTTTATTTTAGTTATTAATTAAGGGGCCAATGATTCCTTTTAATATTAAAAATGACCCGAGTGAGACTAATGACCTGAGCTCAGTTGAGCCTAAAAAATTGCGGCGCCTGTTCAATTTATATCGCCAGTATGAAATAGACAATCAAGTGCTATCAATACCCGCAAAATTTGATCTAAAAAGGCAAGCCGTCATTAGTGGGGTTCACGCTAAATCTGGAACACCAATCCTAAGTTTTATTATTTTGATGTTTGTTTTAGCGGCATTTTATGGAGTGTATCGCGCCCGTAAAAACCTTGAGCTCAATGACTGAGTTATCTTTTTTAATGGCAACCAACTAAAGTAACCTGCTTTTTTTACTGATTTTTTTCAGCTTCTTGTCGTTCTAACATTTCTAATATGTACGATAGCTCACCACAACATTTATCTAATACCATGTGTGCTACTTCGTCATCATTTTTTATTCGCTCTTCAGCTAACATAGCTATTCTTAGCCGCAGATACTCTATGGGGTCAGAGCGTTTCTCGCGCCGTCTCATGCTGATCCCATGCTGGGGTATGCAACAGCTTTGCGTGTTTCAACAAGCCCGAGTGCAACACCACTTATAAGACTTGCTAAAATGACCATCGGGGGAAAACTGTCCGGTTGTATCACAAAATGCTCCTTCTTTAGCTTTATCATACCGATGTAAAGCAACTAATCAAGAATGGTTAAAAATGTATTCGCTATCTATTCTACGGTTAACTTCTGGCCAGTATTTTACTTACTGTAGTGCGATATTCTGTTATCTTTATGGTAACAATAGCCTTGGCGCAACCCGACACCATCTCGATCTAGCCCTGATTTGACTGGATGGGGTATTAAGCTATGATTGGATTAATTATGAAAAAAATAATTCTAATTTGTACTTTTCTCTTTATATCCTCGCCTTGCTATTCTCAAGAGGAAACTACCTATTATCTCATTCGTCATGCCGAAAAATTACGGGTCGATACAACTGATCAAAATCCGAAATTAAATCATCAAGGCGTAAAAAGAGCGGATGCTTGGAAAGAAGTCTTCACTAATGTAAATCTGGATGCTGTTTATTCTACAGATTACAACAGAACTAAACTAACCGCTAAACCTACAGCTGATAGTAAACATTTACCTATATTTTTATACGATCCAAAAGATATGTATTCAGAATCTTTTCAGCACAAAACTAAAGGAAAAGCTGTCTTGGTTGTTGGGCATAGCAATACTACTCATGTTTTCGCAAATAAAGTTTTAGGCAGAGATGAATATAATCAAATTAATGATGACAATAATTCAAATCTTTATATTGTTTCTGTTATTGACGGAAAGGCTTTCTCGATTTTATTAAAGATTAATTAAGGCCCGCTTCTACTTGCCCTTTCACAGCCATAGAGTCGACAACAATCTGCATAGGTGGAACTTCGATCTAGTCCTGATTTGCCTGGATGGGGTACTGATCTATAAGTCGCAAACTGCAAAAAATTACATCTCCTTTTTACTATTACAAAAAATCATTTGATCTGAGTCACTAACGGTGACACGATTTTTGCTATTATAAGTACACATATTGAGGGTGATCATTTTAGTCATATTGCTCTATTCACAAAATATTGGATATCGTTATGTACCTAATGAAAAACATTAACTCTCTAGCTCTTTGCTTATTGGTCATTACTTCTTGTGGCGGCGGCAGTGAGAAAATTGAAGTCACTCCAGCCCCAACAGCAGTTGCCACCGGCCTATTAATTCCGGTTAGTGACAGCACCGTATTGCTGGACAGCATGCGTGCCGGATTTACTCAGATCGCTGCAGCTAACGCTGCGCGTATGGGCGGCCAGGTTCCGGAGACTACTTCAGCAGATACGAGCACCAACTTCACCACAACCTACACCCTAGAGGCTGATGTCGACGAGCATGATTTTGTTAAATATGATGGCGACCACCTATTTATAGCGCCCAGTCGAGGGATGGATTGCTGTTTTATACTTGAAGATGCATTAGCGCCTGAAATGGCAGTGGTCGACGAAATGCCTACTGAAAATGATGAGCGTAGTATTCGTATTTTAGCGACAGACCCCAGCGATGCCAGTGCCTTAGAAGTAAGTACTATAGCCTTAAGTGACAACCTGTCTGTAGAGGGCCTCTATGTAAACGACTCCCAACTTGTGGCTATAAGCACCTCAGGCTGGTGGGGTGGCTATGGCGACTCCTTTACCCGGGTCGCCAACTGGGAATCACAAACAACTATTCTCAGCGTTTATGATATCGCTGATGTAACTGCGCCTACCAATCAGATAAATATTGAATTCGAAGGTGGTTTCGTCAACAGCCGTAAAAAAGGTGACATTGTCTATCTCGTCGCTCGCCACACTCCAATTATCGAAGGCTTTGTTTATTATCCCAATGACGCACAAAAGATTGAAAATGAGCGTCTGTTAAGTGAAATATCGCTAGAAGATATGCTACCCACTATGTCCATTGATGGGGTTTCAAGCCCCTTAGTTAATGTCGGTGATTGTCTCATTGCTGATTCCGAGCATGAACTATCTCCCGCAGTCAACGGTTATCCCACTATGACAATCCTTATTGCAGTTGACCTTGTCGATCCCAGCATTGCCAAAGCACGCTGCTATCTAGAGCCCATAGATGGTATCTATGTCAGTCAAAATGCTATCTACCTGAGTCAAATTGATTACGATGACTCTCTGATAGAGCCTTCGTCACGCACGATTATTCATCGTTTCGAATTGACGAAAAATTTGGTATATCAAGGATCAGGGGCAGCTAAAGGCTCCCTTTATCTTAGCGGTGACAGAGATTTCAGAATAAATGAGCATGATGGATATCTGCGGCTAGTGACTACACAGAGAACCGGTGATTCGTCAGATACGGTTGATCATAAACTTTCTATACTTAAATTAAATACCCAAGATGTTGAGCTTGATCTCGTCTCCACCTTGCCTAATTCTGAGCGCCCAGAAGCCATCGGAAAACCCAATGAAGCTCTTTATGGTGTGAGATTTATGGGTGATACACTCTACCTAGTTACCTTTGAACGTATTGATCCACTGTATGTTGTTGATCTCTCAAAACCCACAGATCCAATGATTGCCGGCGAGCTAATGGTGACTGGCTTTTCGGACTTTCTTCATGCGGTCAATGACGATCTACTCATGGGCTTAGGACAGGATGAAAACGGCTTAGTCAAGTTAGAGCTTTTTAATGTTGCAGATATGACCGCACCCTACTCTTTGGGGGGTATTTCCTTGGGAGAAAGTGAGGGAGCATCCTGGGGATACTCAGAAGCGCGCTACAATCGCCATGCATTTACCTATCAGGCAATTGATGCCAGCAAAGATCGGTTTCTTATCCCAGCTACCATTTCGTTTTATTCCGCGGAAATGGGTTACCAAGAAGATAGTCGGCTGTATATGTTTGAGATCAACAGTAAAGAGAATGCAGCCTTAGCTTCTATTGATGAGATTGGCCGGATTAGCGCTGGGCGAGAATGGTGGCAAAGCAACCTTATGCGCTCTGTGATTCATGATGATGCAGTGTATTACGTTAATGGTAAGGCTGTATGGTCCGCTTTATGGACCAATCCTACCGAACAAAAAGGCCCGCTATAAAGTTATAAAGTTATAAAAAAAACTGCGTATTGCTTAGAATAACTATTCCTAAGCACATCTAGAGTCACAACCATCTGCATAGGTGGAATCTTAAAGGTTCTGCCTTTTTTTGTGTCGGCCATATAGATATCAGAACTAGCCTATTTCTGGAGGGGTACCTCGATCTAGCCCTTATTTAACTGGATGGGCTATTGAGCTATGATTGTATTTGAAGAATGAAGTTTGAGTTTTGTAAACACTCCTTGATGCTGAAGCGATTTTCACATCTCCAAATTATTAGCAGCCTAATAAGGGCTAAAGCTTTTAAAGATACGTCTAAGGTACTAATCATGAGAAAGCTTGCCCCACTGATAATTTTATTAATTTTATCCGTCGATGTTCACGCCGTTCATGAATGTGGCTCTCCGCATAAGGAGCATAATTCGATTGGACAGGCGAAACACGGATGTGATGATCTTAAAGAAACAGATTTCTTTTACGGGGATTCTCGTGGAGATTCACCTGAATTATCAGCTAGAGGTGTTTATCAGGTTGGTGTTCGTACTCTGCAGGTTGTCAATCCAAATCAGCCAGATATTCTCAGCTACAGTGAAACCGAGCCCAATCCGCTCTATGACCGCGAACTAACACTTGAAGTTTGGTATCCCTCTAAACTCTCAGAGAATCAGAAACAAATTACAACATACAATGATGTACTTGGACACGGATCAAAGAATCCAGATCGACCAAATCTACCCTTCCACTTTGGTGGGAGAGCCGCGCGAAATGCCAAAGTAGATCCTGAAAGCATGGCAGCCCCCTTAGTAATAATTTCTCATGGCTATTCTGGATCCAGAGTAATCATGACTTGGCTGGCGGAAAATTTGGCCTCAAAAGGATATGTCGTAGCAGCCATAGATCACGCAGAATCAACTCATGCTGACGCCGGTCCTATCAGTAGCACGATGGTAAATAGACCTCGTGATATAAACTTTGTCATCGAGACTATAGATGATATGAGTCAAAACCCTATATCGTTTTTATTCGGAACGGTTAATGCGGAACTTACGGCTGTGATTGGTTACTCCATGGGAACATACGGCGCATTGAGTGTCGCAGGCGTCGGTGCAAGCAAACTAGCCTTGCAGTTTCCTGGAGACATTCCCGATCATTTCCTAGCAAGTCTGCAGGCGGATAATCCAAAATTTGAGGCTATGCTCGATAAACGTATAAAAGTGATTGTCGCATTCGCACCTTTCGCACCTAGTGGATATTGGAGTAAAACGGGAATAAAAAAGCTCAAGGTGCCGAGCCTTTTTATCGTGGGTGAACAAGATCAAACAACAGGATTCGCAGCAGCACAATGGCTTTTTGACAACGCTGTGAATTCAGAGCGCTATCTATTAGTATTCCAAAGTGCGATTCACGAAGTAGCAACTAATCCCGCTCCGCCATTGGCCGACCTATATCCTCGTGAATACGCTCACTACCAGGAACCTGCATGGGATAACCGTAGACTTAACAATATTAATCAGCACTTTATAACCGCTTTTCTAGGAAAACATCTACTGAACGAAGACGATAAGTATAACGGCTATTTGGATCTTTCAGTCATTTCAAATATCTCGCCACGAACTGATACCAAAGACCCCAAGTACTGGAAAGGTTTTCCAAACTGGACAGCAATCGGCATGGAATTACATCAGAGATCAGCGCAGGTGCTTGAGTAGGTAATGATGATTAGATAGGACAGATATGAAACGATGACTCTTACTAGCTCTATTGTCCTCCATGCCCACCTTTGCTGATGACACTGCCTTTGATTGGTCGGGCCTTGAGAGGAGTAAAATAAGTCATGAAACGCCCTCGTATACTAGTATTTGAGATAGTTTTTCTCCTAATGCTACTTAATCTGTAGAGACGATTTGCTCAAGTAGGTCTGCAAGCTCCACCGGATGAGATCTCTGCGCATTATGGTCACTTTGAAGAATATGGATTGGCCAGCCTCTAGCTTTGGCGTTCTTCCATGACGGATCAGTTTTCTCCCTGATCTCTCGTATTGTTGGATCGCTCACAAATGCTACATAGGTTGCAGGTAATTGTATTGCTTGATCATCATCAAAAGATACGGGTTCTGTCAATGTGGCAAGCGACTGGGGGACATCATGAGGTGGCTTAGAGTTTGTTATCAGCCAAGGAAAGTAGACAACCCCATCCTTTATTTTGAGATCTCTGTCATCAGTCCACAGATCTTTAATTGACATCCCATGATTCGGAACGGCCGCATCTAAAAACACTGCATGCTTAACTTTTTTGGGTATGCTGTTCATTACACCGGTAACGACTATGCCGCCATAGCTATGCCCCACCAAAATAATCTCATCGAGTTCATCATAGATAACGGTATTTACTACATCCATAATATGTGTGGTTAGATTAATTTTTGGGCTAGAAAGGTGGGCTCTCTCCCCCAGGCCAGTGAGCGTTACCCTGTGAACTTTATGGCCTCTTTCTACAAGGATACTCTCCATAGTTCTCCAATCCCAGCCGCCTCCAGTCGCACCGTGGACCATGACAAAAGTTTCTTGAGATCGGTCGTTATAACCGGCACTTACTGGTATCGCAGGTAATGCGAGGAGACAAATTAAAATAACAGACTTCAGAATGGTTATTTTGGATGACAAAATAGAGAACCTCACAGAAATTAAAACTTAGCCCTATTATCTTGCCATATATTTTAAGATAAGAAAGCATTTAAACTGGCGTTATGAAGTTCTCAAAAATAAGCCATCTAGTAATCAGTGATTAATTAACCATGAGTAAGATGCAAATAGTTCACGCAGATTAGTAATACTAGCTAACAGCAGGAGTCCCTTCTGACAAAAGGGGTAGGGTCGGCGTATCTGAGAATTGGGATTTTATTTCTAGGGATTACGAATTATCTATCTATCAATACCCTTATAGTGGGTAGGTTAATGGGTAAAGATTCTGCATATAAAAAAACCCTGTAAAAACATAGGCTTAATTAATCTATATGGCGGTGAGAGAGGGATTCGAACCCTCGAAACGCTATTAACGCTTACACACTTTCCAGGCGTGCTCCTTCAGCCACTCGGACACCTCACCGTAAACTGCTACCGATTATCTACTGATCGGA
>CAWKZU010000021.1:0-33805 GCA_963854585.1 Gammaproteobacteria bacterium
CGACAGAATCAGGCCGTGAAAGGGTCATTATAAATTGGAGCAAAACATGTACGCAGTAATCAAAAGTGGCGGAAAGCAACATCGAGTCGTAGAGGGCGAAACCCTGCGTCTTGAGAAGCTTGAGATTGCAACTGGTGATAGTATCGATTTCGAAGAAGTCTTGATGGTTGGCGAAGGTGCTGAAGTCAAGATTGGTGCCCCTCATGTAGAGGGTGGTAAGGTGACGGCTGAGGTTGTATCTCATGGTCGTGGTGATAAAGTAAATATCATCAAGTTCCGTCGTCGTAAGCACTCGCGCACTCAACAGGGCCACAGACAGTGGTATACAGAAGTTAAGATTACCGGCATTAATGCTGGTTAATCCAAAGAGGATATAGCAATGGCTCACAAGAAAGCTGGTGGTAGTACTCGTAACGGTCGCGATTCACAAAGTAAGCGACTTGGCGTGAAAGTCTATGGCGGTCAAGCAATCAATGCAGGTGGTATCATCATTCGTCAGCGTGGAACTAAGTTTCATCCTGGCAACAATGTTGGTATTGGTAAAGACCACACGTTGTTTGCAAAAGCGACGGGCAAAGTGCAGTTTGTACAAAAAGGACCGCACAATCGTAAATATGCTGAGGTAGTGTCTGCGTAGATGCTTCCATTCAGTTAAAAAGGCCCCTACGCGGGGCTTTTTTTATGGGCGCTAATTTTTAAAAAAAATAGGCCCTTAATGCTCGAAATGACTAAATCCTTTGGCAACTGTAAACTGCTCCTATGAAATTTGTTGATGAAGCTACAATTAAAGTTCACGCCGGCAAAGGTGGTAATGGTTGCCTAAGCTTTCGGCGTGAAAAATATATTCCCAAAGGTGGTCCTGACGGTGGCGACGGTGGCGACGGTGGCAGTGTCGTATTGATTGCTAAAGAGGGATTGAATACGCTTATCGATTTTCGTTATACCCGTAACTATAAAGCTCAAGGTGGACAGCAGGGTAGTAGCGCAGAGTGCACTGGCCGTGGTGGAGATGATTTAATATTGCAGGTACCTGTAGGTACTACAGTACTTGATAATGAAACGGGTGATGTGATGGGCGACCTCACAGTGCTAGATCAGCAACTTAAAGTAGCTCAAGGCGGGTTCCATGGTCTGGGCAACACGCGCTATAAATCGAGTACTAACCGTGCACCGCGTCAGACTTCGCCAGGGCAGGATGGAGAAGTCAGAGAAATAAAACTCGAGCTTAAAGTGTTGGCCGACGTAGGGCTGCTAGGTCTGCCCAATGCGGGTAAATCGACGTTTATTCGTTCGGTCTCTGCGGCGCGCCCCAAAGTCGCTGACTATCCCTTTACCACTTTGGTTCCTAATTTAGGTGTCGTGGGTATGAGTGGCGATAAGTCATTTGTGGTGGCTGACATTCCTGGCCTCATTGAGGGAGCGTCTGAGGGTGCTGGGCTGGGTATTCGGTTCTTAAAACATCTCACCCGGACACGACTGTTGTTACATCTGGTCGATATGATGCCGTTTGATGGATCAACACCCGGACAAAATGCGCAGGTTATTGAGCGTGAGTTAGAGGCCTTTAGCCCTACATTGGCTGAAGGCGACCGCTGGTTAATACTTAATAAGGTCGACTTATTGCGCGAGGAAGATATTGACGTAGCGTGCCAGCAAGTCATAGATGATTTAGAGTGGAAAGGGCCGGTCTTTAGAATGTCTGGTTTGGCATCTCAGGGTACTAAAGTACTGTGTGCAGCGATAATGGATTACATTGACGATCATCGGCAACGAGAGTTGGTTGACCCAAACTTGGCTGAGCTTGCAGAGGCGCGGCGTACGGAAATTCAGGCCGAGGCGCGTGACCGAATTGAAGGTCTTGCAGAAACTCGTCGTACGGCTCGCCAGCAATCACAGTTAGATGACGATAGTGATGATGACGATCATGATGTTGAAGTGGTTTACGCGGAGTAATGTAAGGTGAATAGGACGGTCGCTAAAGATGCTAAACGCTGGGTCGTTAAGATCGGCAGTGCCTTATTGACCGATGATGGTGCAGGTCTTGATCGAGCTGCTATTGATGGGTGGGTTAACCAGATAGCGACTTTACTTGATCAGGGCAATGAGATTGTACTGGTCTCTTCAGGCGCTATTGCCGAGGGTATTGCCCGTCTCGGATGGACACAAAGACCTGACAGCATTGATGAATTACAGGCCGCCGCTGCGGTGGGTCAAATGGGGCTTATCCAAGCCTACGAGAGTAGTTTTGAGCGATTTACTCGAGCTACCGCACAGATATTGCTTGACCACGATGACTTAGCCAATAGACAGCGCTATTTGAACGCTCGTGGTGTCCTAAAAAAGCTCATGGAGTTAGGTGTTGTTCCCATTGTTAACGAAAACGATACTGTTGTTACAGATGAAATTCGTTTTGGTGACAATGATAGCTTGGCCGCTTTAGTGGCTAATTTAATTGATGCTGACCTATTAGTGATATTGACTGACAAAGATGGGCTATATAGCGCCAATCCTGACCATGACTCAACGGCCACATTAATACCTCATGCCCATGCTGATGACGATACTTTGGATGCGTTGGTTGGCGATAGTGCAAGTGGTGTGGGGCGTGGTGGCATGGTTACTAAACTCTATGCGGCGCGTTTAGCGGCCCGTTCTGGTTGTAATACAGTGATTGCCGGTGGCCGTAACGAAGAGGTTCTTCTTAGCGTGGGTCGCGGTGATGTTGTTGGAACATTATTATCCGCGAGTCAGAAACCCATTGCGGCTCGTAAGCAATGGTTAGCGGGTCAGTTACAGGTTAAGGGGCAGTTGATTCTTGATGCTGGAGCGGTGTCTGTGCTATCAAAAGAAGGTCGTAGTTTACTGCCTGTTGGGGTTAAAGGCGTAAGTGGAGAGTTTAGCCGGGGTGACCTAGTCAGTTGTGTGAATGAAGCAGGTACAGAGATAGCCCGTGGATTGGTTAACTATAGCGCAGTGGAGACTCTTAAAATAAAAGGCAAAGGCACTGAGTTAATTCTAGAGGTGCTAGGCTACCGCGAGGATGATGAGTTGATTCATCGAGACAATATGGTAGTTAACGCCCAACTGTAGGTCGATCAATGACTAAGCTATAGACGAAAAAAAACCGGCTAATGCCGGTTTTTCTTTTTGAGAGGTTCTTACGCTGCGTTAAGGGCCTTAACTTTAGCGTTCAAACGACTCTTATGCCGCGCGGCTTTATTCTTGTGAATAATTCCTTTATCGGCCATACGATCTATAACTGGTACAGAAGCAGTGTAGGCTTCCTGCGCCACTGCTTTATCACCAGAGGCGATTGCAGCATCAACTTTCTTTAAATAGGTGCGGACCATAGAGCGCAGGCTGGCATTATGCTGGCGGCGTTTCTCGTTTTGGCGTGCGCGTTTCTTTGCTTGTACTGAATTTGCCAACTTTCTTACTCCTAACTTTATGGACTCGCTAAAGGCGCGGAAATATACAGGGTTTAGTTGTAATATTCAACCTAGTTTTCATGCTTTATTTAGGCTTATTTAGTTTGAAAACGGTTACTGTGATGCTTCGCTGACAAGTCTAACAGTATTATCTAATCTTGGGGTTTTTAGATTTGCTTGGCCGCAGCGATGTCAGTGGTTAAACTGTACTTTATAAACACATAATGAATAGGTGCTCTTTTGACTCAGGAACGGTCACAGTTAGATGATCAAGGCTCGCCTACTGGGGCTTTCGTCGAGTCTTCAGGCAATCCTAAAGACAATGGTTTGTTGCGTTCTAGCGGTGTCGTTAGCTTTTTTACCATGCTGTCCCGCGTCATGGGGCTTGCTCGAGACGTTGTATTTGCCAGAGTTATTGGCGCCGAGGCATTTGCAGATGTATTTTTTGTTGCCTTTAAAATACCTAACTTTTTTCGTCGGTTATTTGCTGAAGGAGCCTTTGCTCAGGCATTTGTGCCGATATTGGGCGAGTATCGACAGCAGGGTAGTCAGGCTGCAGTACGAAGTTTAATCAGTCGAGTAAGTGGCACTTTGGGCCTTACCCTTTTATTGTTTACGCTGGTCATCGTTCTGGCAGCACCTGCCATGGCAGCTATTTTTGCTCCAAAATGGTTTTTTAATGATCCTCTAAAATTTACTGCGACAGCCGAGATGTTACGCATTACCTTTCCCTACTTGATGTTTATTTCGATGACGGGCGTAGCTGGGGGCATTCTTAATAGCTATGATCGGTTTGCGGTGCCGGCGTTTACACCTATTTTGTTGAATATATCGCTGATTGCAGCGGCTCTAATCGCAGCGCCTATGTTTGAACAGCCCGCTTTTGCCCTCGCTTGGGGTGTTTTAATAGCGGGGATTTTACAGTTTATTTTTCAGATTCCATTTTTACTCCGTATTCACATGCTGCCAGCACCTAAAGTTGATTGGCATCATCCCGGTGTGCGCAAGATTTTAAAGCTAATGGGGCCGGCAATATTTGGGGTTTCTGTTAGCCAAATAAATTTACTGCTAGATACCATGCTAGCGACGTTCTTACCAACGGGAAGTGTCTCTTGGTTGTATTACTCGGATCGTTTGTCGGAACTGCCTCTAGGTGTATTTGGGGTCGCCATTGCCACGGTAATATTACCTAATCTGTCGCGCCATCATGCGGCGAGTTCAACTCAGCAATATTCTGAGACATTAGACTGGGCTCTAAAAATGATTTTGCTTATTGCGGTGCCCGCTTCTGCAGCGCTGGTGCTATTAGCTGAGCCCATTTTAGTCACCCTGTTCTATTATGGCGACGTAATGACCCTTCGGGATATGTCGATGGCAACGCTAAGTTTGCGGGCCTATGCGCTGGGTCTGATTGCGTTTATGTTGATTAAGGTGCTCGCTCCTGGCTTTTTTGCTCGTCAAGATATGCGCACACCGGTACGTATTGGCATTATCGCTATGGTGACTAATATGGTGCTTAACATTCTTTTTGTGGTGCCCCTGCATTTTTACTGGCAGATCGGGCATCTAGGGTTAGCCGCAGCCACATCAGTCGCTGCTTTTTTAAATGCCATCCTCCTGTATGTCTATCTAAAAAGGAGTGGTGTTTATGTCGCCTCAGGTCATTGGGTAGGATTTTTCTGCCGGTTAAGTGCAGCTGTTGGGGTAATGTTGGTTGTATTGGTGGTGGTTTCTGGGCCGCTAGATGCGTTAAATTCTGAGGTTTGGCAGAACATGCCTTGGTGGCAGAGATCAAGAGGTATTCTCGGGCTTTGTGCCGCTGGATTTGGAGCCTATGTTTTGATGCTTTTAATAACCGGCTTTAAAATGTCCGATCTGCGCGGCCCCGCTAAGGCGACCTCACGCCAACCATAAACCACGATACTTTTTTGGTTACAGGCTAGCGGTCCATGTGCATTTAAAAGCGGAGAAGTAACACACCATTGTATGCCTATCTCTTACCTTTCTGCGCGTTGCTAGGTATACTTTGCGCCTTGTTTAGAGAGTAATGATGTTGGCTGTAAAACGAGGCAAAATGAGTTTCATTCGAGGATTACATAACCTGCATGCCTCTGACCAAGAATCGGTTGTAACTATCGGTTCTTTTGATGGCGTTCACCTTGGTCATCAGGCTATATTGCAACAGGTGAAAAATAAAGCCGCAGTCTTAAATCTACCTTCGGTGGTCATGGTTTTTGAGCCTCAGCCACAGGAATATTTCTCAGGTGAAAAGGCTCCTGCAAGATTAATGCGTCTGCGAGAGAAGATAGAGGCGCTGACAGATTTTGGCATTGATCAGGTCGTGTGTTTGCAGTTCAACCAGGCGCTGAGAAGTCTAACGGCTCAGCAGTTTGTTGATAAGGTGTTAGTTAAGGGTTTGCGCACTCGTTATTTAATCGTTGGCGATGATTTTCGTTTTGGTTGTGATCGCAGTGGTGATTTCCAGATGCTGAAGCGCTCAGGGGCTAAAGCTAATTTTGAAGTTCAGGACACTGAAACCCTCGAGGTTGATGGTCAACGGGTTAGTAGTACTCTAGTGCGAAAGTTTTTACGACAATCGGACTTTGCCGGGGCACAGGACTTATTGGGGCGGCCATTTTCAATTCAAGGGCGAGTTGTTTACGGCCAACAGCTTGGGACTGAATTGGGTTTCCCAACGGCTAATGTGCAGCTTCATCGATATAGCGCCCCTTTGTCAGGGGTTTTTGCAGTGTTGGTGAATATCGGTGAGGAAGTTTTGCAAGGCGCTGCTAATGTGGGTATCAGGCCAACGGTTGGCGATCTAGTAAAACCAATTCTAGAAGTACACCTTTTGGATTTTGAAGGAAAACTATACGGTCAGCGGATTGACGTAGAGTTTAAACATAAAATTCGTGACGAGAAAAAGTTCACTACGTTGGATGACTTGGTAGAAAATATCCGCCGTGATGTTAATAACATAAGAGTCTGGTTTGACCAGGCAAACAAATAGTAGACCTTAAGGCTGAAAATGAGCGACCAAACAATAGATTATAAAACAACGTTAAATCTACCGAAAACGGATTTTCCGATGCGTGCTAATTTGTCACAGAGAGAACCTGGCATCTTAAAAGAATGGCACGAGAAAGATATTTACGGGGAAATAAGAAAGGCTAGATCTGGGCGTGAGAAATATATTCTTCACGATGGCCCTCCCTATGCTAATGGTGATATTCATTTGGGTCATGCGGTAAATAAAACCTTAAAAGATATAGTCGTTAAGTCTCGTACTATGAGTGGTTTCGATGCGCCTTATATCCCTGGGTGGGATTGCCATGGTTTGCCAATTGAGCACAATGTAGAAAAGAAAATTGGTAAGGCTGGCGTTAAAGTCGATTATTCGGTTTTTCGGCAAAAATGTCGCGATTATGCAATGAAACAGGTGGATGGCCAGCGTAAAGATTTTGTTCGTATTGGTATTTTTGGAGATTGGGATAGGCCCTACCTGACGATGAATTTTGGTGTTGAGGCGGATATTATTCGAGCACTGGGTAAGATCACCGCTAATGGTCATTTGGTCAAGGGATACAAGCCGGTTTACTGGAGTGTTGTCGGCGGGTCAGCTCTGGCTGAAGCTGAGGTTGAGTATCAAGATAAAACGTCATTTTCTATCGACGTCGCCTATCCGGTGACTGACTCCAAGCAGCTGGATAAGCTGTCTATTGCCTTTGGCGGGGTGCCTGGTGAGGGTGAAATTAATGTTTTAATTTGGACCACAACTCCTTGGACTATTCCAAGTAGTCAGGCGATATCAATGGGCTCAGAGTTGGAATACAGCTTTGTGCAGTGCGCAACAGCTTCTGGTTCTATGCGTTTAATCTGCTCTCAGCTATTGCTCGAGTCAGTGATGGAGCGTTTAGAGATTGCAGACTATAAAGTGCTGGCAAGTTGCCAAGGCGAGGCTCTGGAAAATCTGGTCGCTGACCATCCCTTTTATGATCGCAAGATTCCCGTATTACTGGGTGATCATGTCACTACAGAAGCGGGCACAGGGTGTGTGCACACGGCACCAGACCATGGCGTGGAAGATTTCAATGTAGCTAAGCAGTATGGTATCGGCACCTTAAATTATATCATCGACAATGGTACTTTTCGGGACGATGTTGAGCTGTTTGCCGGAGAGCATGTCTATAAAGTCGATCAGCATGTGATCGACGTGTTAACTGAGCAGGGTAAGCTAATGGCTTGCGGTAAGATCACGCATAGCTACGCTCATTGTTGGCGGACCAAAACGCCTTTGATTTACAGAGCGACGCCTCAGTGGTTTATCTCTATGGACAAGGAAGGCTTGTTGAATAAAGCTAAAGCTGCGATTAAAAATGTGAGCTGGCACCCTGATTGGGGTGAGGCGCGTATTGAGGGTATGTTAGATAACAGTCCTGATTGGTGCGTCTCTCGACAACGAACCTGGGGGGTTCCGATCACGCTGTTTGTCCATAAGCAGTCCGGAGAGATCCATCCAGAAACGGCTAGTTTGATCGAGAAGGTGGCTTGTATTGTTGAAACTCAAGGCATTGATGCTTGGTATTCGTTAGACGCATCTGACTTATTAGGTGCTGATGCGGAAGATTATCAAAAAGTCACCGATACTCTCGATGTTTGGTTTGATTCTGGTGTGACTCATGCCTCTGTCATTGATGATCGTGAAGAGCTTAGCTATCCAGCAGATCTTTATTTGGAGGGCTCAGATCAACATAGGGGTTGGTTTCAGTCTTCTTTGAAGACGGCGATTGCAATTAACGGCACGGCGCCCTACAAAGCAGTTTTAACCCACGGGTTTACGGTCGATGAAAACGGACGCAAGATGTCCAAGTCAATTGGCAATGTGGTATCACCACAAAAAGTTATCAACGAACTAGGCGCCGATGTTTTGCGCCTCTGGATTGCCTCAGCTGACTTTAGTGCAGAGATGGCGGTATCTGATGAGATACTTAATCGAGCAGGCGATTCCTATCGTCGTATTCGCAATACGGCACGTTATTTCCTGTCTAATATCGATGGTTTCGATCCGTCTTCTCACGCAGTTAAACATGATGACTTAGTAGCTCTTGATCGCTGGGCAATTGACTGTGCCGCTCAGCTTCAGGACGATATTATTAGCGATTACAATAATTTCCAATTTCATCAAATCTATCAAAAATTACACAACTTCTGTGTCCGAGATATGGGTGGTTTTTATCTGGATATTATTAAAGATCGGATTTATACCTGTGGTGAAGATAGCCTACCTAGACGCTCAGCTCAAACGGCTCTTTTTCATATTGCTGAGGCATTTGTCCGCTGGATTGCACCGATACTAAGCTTTACTGCTCATGAAATCTGGAGCTTTATGCCAGGGGATCGAAGCGAGTCTGTCTTTGTCGCTGAATGGTATCCGCTGCCTAGGTTGACCCGTGAGGAAGCAATTAGCAATGATGACTGGGCGTCTATTTTGTTGGCCAAAGAAGCGATCAATAAGGTTATCGAAGATCAGAGAAAAGAGGGCACTATTAAAGGATCTCTCGGCGCTGAAATCGCAGTATATGCCGATCAAGCTCTGTATGAGACGCTTGCAAAACTAGGCGATGAGTTACGGTTTGTCACGATTACTTCAAAAGCCGTGCTTTCACCGTTGGCTGATGCTCCTGGCCTTCAAGAGTCGCCTCTTGGCGGTTTGAGCGTCGCTGTATCTCACTCGACAGCTACCAAATGCGTTCGCTGCTGGCATTTTATTGAAGATGTTGGTAGTCAGGCAGATCATTCAGAGGTTTGTGGGCGCTGCATCAGTAATATCAGTGGCGCTGGAGAGACGCGATCTCATGCCTAAGTCTGAAAGTATCATGCCATATAGGCTTATCTGGTTTATGTTGGCGGCCCTCATTGTCGCAGCTGATCAGCTAACAAAAGCATGGATAGTGGCTGACTTTCCCTACGGGCAGGGTGAGGTAATAACCGATTTCTTTAACTTAGTGCATGTGCATAATTATGGTGCGGCCTTTAGTTTCTTAAGTGATGCAGGGGGGTGGCAGCGTTGGTTCTTCACGGCTTTATCGTCCATAGTCAGTGTCATTATCATTGTGTGGATGACTCGCTTATCTAGGCAACGTTGGCTAGAGAGCCTAGCCTTGGCGTTAATATTGGGTGGAGCTTTGGGCAATCTCTATGATCGAGCCTTTTTAGGCTACGTGATTGATTTTCTAGATTTTCATTGGGCTGGCTCGCATTTTCCTGCGTTTAATGTTGCCGACAGTGGAATTACCGTTGGCGCATTCTTATTAATATTGGATACGTTTGTATCTGACCAAGATTCAAAAAGTTAGGCTTGATATGACATTATCAGTAGACAGTGGAACCATAGTTACTTTGCATTTTGCGTTAGTGCTTGAGGATGGCCACGTTATAGACTCAAATTTTGAGGCAAAAGCGGCAACCTTTACGGTAGGTGATGGAAATTTGCTGCCGGGATTCGAGTCTTCTTTGATGGGTTTAGTTGGTGGTGATGAGCGCGAGTTCACTATTGCCCCAGAAAATGCTTTTGGTCAGCATAATCCCCAAAATGTGCAGGAAGTGGATCGTAGTAATTTTGATCAGAAAGAGATAGAAGTTGGTGCGATGTTTTCCTTTCAAAATGGCGATGGAGAGCTGCCGGGAGTTATTGTTGAGATTAATGATGATCGAGCTCTGATCGACTTTAATCATCCATTGGCGGGGAAAAATATTATTTTTCAAGTCCGCATAATTGATGTTGCTCCAGAGAGTTTACACTGATGGATATTAAACTCGCCAATCCTAGAGGTTTTTGCGCAGGCGTTGATCGTGCGATTGATATTGTTGATCGTGCACTCGTTCTTTTTGGTGCCCCTATCTATGTTAGGCATGAGGTCGTGCACAATAAATTTGTGGTCGATAAACTGCGGTCTAGAGGTGCTATTTTTGTTGAGGAGTTGAATGAGGTTCCCGATGATGTGATCGTTATATTTAGTGCTCATGGTGTCTCTCAGTCGGTGCGTAAAGAGGCAGAAGATCGCAGCCTTAAGGTTTTTGATGCGACATGCCCTTTGGTCACTAAAGTCCATTTTGAGGTAATAAAATACAGTACAGATGGAATTGATTGCGTGCTAATCGGGCACGCAGGTCATCCTGAAGTAGAAGGAACAATGGGGCAGTTTGATAAATTACAGGGGGGCGCAATACACCTCGTTGAGGATCAAAATGATGTGTTAGCGCTTGAGGTCAGAGATCCTTCTAAGTTGGCTTATGTTACGCAAACGACTCTTTCTATGGACGATACGGCTGGTGTGATTGAGGCTTTGCGGCTGAGATTTCCTGATATTCAAGGCCCGCGCAAAGATGATATTTGTTATGCGACTCAAAATAGACAAGACGCAGTGAAACAGTTGGCAATAGAGTCTGATGTAGTTTTGGTTGTAGGCTCGGTGGCCAGTTCTAATTCTAATCGGCTTAAAGAGTTAGCCGAACGTTGTGGCTGCGCCGCTTATCTCATTGATGGGCCTGAAGATATAGATCCTCTGTGGTTTGACGGTGCAAGGACAGTTGGCGTTACAGCAGGGGCTTCGGCGCCTGAAGTGCTGGTTCAGGGGGTAGTTACCCAACTGGTCAGCTTTGGTGCGACGCCACCTCAGGAGCTTAAAGGGGTTGAAGAAAATGTTAGCTTCTCTCTGCCTAAAGAACTGCGACCACCGGGTGGCCGCACCTAGGCCCTCTACTTAATCTTATCAATGTGCTCAAACAAGCTCTGAGATGAGGGGTCCAATGTAGTCCTGTCGAGATTGTCATCTAACAATCTGTTGGCCATTTTCTTACCCAACTCAACACCCCACTGATCGAAACAGTTGATGTTCCAAATACTGCCCTGCACAAACACCTTATGCTCATAAAGGGCGATCAAAGCACCAAAGTTTTTTGGTGATAATCTATCCATTAACAAAGTATTTGATGGCTTATTACCTGGATAATATCGATGTTGCTCCGCCTCTGGAGCCGGTTGCCCCGTCATTAGAGCGGCAGACTGACCCAGCATATTGCCTAATAAAACCCGGTGATGTTCCTCATTGCTGAGGGCGTCTTTAACTGCAGCTATAAAGTCAATTGGAACCAATCGTGTCCCTTGGTGTAGCAGTTGGAAAAAGGCATGTTGACCATTAGTGCCTGTTTGTCCCCAAATAATGGGACCCGTATCGTACTCTGTGGCCTTCCCTTGCAGTGTGGTTGCCTTGCCGTTACTTTCCATATCGAGTTGCTGAAGATAGGAGGGGAGAAGCAGTAGGCGCTCGCAGTAAGGGATTACGGCGCTAGACTGGGCTCCCATGAAATTACTGTACCAGATACCCAGTAAGGCCATAATGACAGGCATGTTTTGGTCCAATGGTGCCTGCTGAAAGTGTATATCCATTTCTCGCGCACCCCTAAGCATCTCCACGAACCCGTCAAATCCAATACTGATGGCGATAGACAGCCCTATGCTTGACCAAAGTGAATAACGACCCCCGACCCATTCCGCGAACTCGAGAATTTGTGATTCAGGTATGCCATAAGCAACGGCATTGGCTTTGTTCGCCGTTAGACCGATGAAATGACTGGAGGTTTGTGCCTGGGCCAAGCCTAAAGTTTGCTCAAACCAGTGAATGGCTGTCTTGGCGTTCAGTAGTGTCTCTTGAGTGGTGAAGGTTTTACTGGCCAGTGCAACAAGGGTTGTCTCTGGATTCAGTTTAGCCAAGGTTGTCAGAATCTCAGCACCGTCAACATTTGAAATAAAATGCAGCTTAATCTCGGGGTGAGCGAATTCATTAAGGCCATTGCAAGCCAGTTTTGGGCCTAAGTCTGAGCCGCCGATCCCAATGTTAATGACATCGGTAATTTTTTTCCCGGTAGAGCCCTGCCATTGGCCATTGCGAATTTTTTCGCTGACTAGTCGCATCTGCTCTAGCTGCGCTTTGACTAGACTATTTCTTTCTAGACCCTCGGGTGAGATTGTATCTTCAGGCTCTGCTCTCAGCGCGGCATGGAGAACAGCACGATCCTCCGTCGTATTGATGACTTCGCCGGCAAACATGGCAATGCGGTGCGCTTTAAGGTTGGACTGTTCAGCCAGAGCTAATAATTGCTGGAAAATCTCATTACTGATTAAATTTTTTGAATAATCAAAAAGTAATTCGTTGACCTGTAATGTCATTTGATGTGCACGGTTGGGATCTGAATGAAAAAAATCCTGAATGGTATGACTGTTCATGCTGGTCGCCAATGATGTTAGTGACGACCAGGCTGCGGTGGCGGTTGGTGAGTACATGTTATCTTTCATTGAGTATCTTATTCCTGTTTCAGGCTATCGGATAAAAGGGTAAAATTACTGGCCAAATATTACTTTTCATCGTATTCAGCGGTCAATATATGTAATAAAATTACGGTTATTGGCTTTATTTTTGATTAAATGTGACCTTATGATGTAATTTAGTTACAATATGCCTTTACCCTTTCGGAGTCATTATGGGCCAACTTAATCTTCAAGTTGCTGCAGTCACACAGCGTATTATAGAGCGCAGTGGGGCTTTACGTGCTGATTATTTAGCACAAATTGCGGAAGATCGTAATAATCAGCCGGAGAGAGGCAAGTTGAGCTGCGGTAATCTTGCGCATGGATTTGCCGCCTGCGGCGATAGTGACAAAGATAGCCTAAGACTAATGCAAGCTGCCAACGTCGGAATTGTTACAGCTTACAATGACATGTTGTCGGCTCACCACCCTTACGCAGAATATCCTGAGCTTATTAAGCGAGCTATGAGAGAGGTAGGCGGTACCGCACAGGTTGCTGGTGGCGTACCTGCTATGTGCGATGGTGTGACTCAAGGTCAAGATGGTATGGAATTGAGCCTGCTCAGTCGAGACATCATTGCCCAATGCACCGCAATTGCTCTATCCCATCAGATGTTTGATGGTGTTTTGGCTTTAGGTATTTGTGACAAGATAGTACCTGGGTTATTAATTGGAGTTCTAAGCTTTGGTTATTTGCCGGCTATTTTTGTTCCCGCAGGCCCGATGGAGTCGGGACTAAGTAATAAAGAAAAGGTAAGAATTAGACAGCTGTTTGCCGAGGGCAAGATTGGCCGTGAGGAGCTTTTGCAAGCAGAGTCAGACTCTTATCATAGCGCAGGCACCTGCACATTTTATGGTACTGCAAACAGTAACCAGGTGGTACTTGAGGCGCTTGGCCTTCAGCTGCCTGGGAGTTCATTTGTGAACCCAAGCGACCCAATGCGCGAACGTTTGACGATAGAGGCTAGTCATCAGCTATCGCGTATTACTGCATTAGGCGTTGATTATCGCCCTGTAGGTGAATTGGTCGATGAGCGTTCTATTGTTAATGCAACGATTGCCTTGCTCGCCTCAGGTGGATCTACTAATCATACAATGCACCTTGTGGCGATTGCTCGTGCAGCAGGAATCATTCTAAATTGGGACGATATAGCTGAGTTGTCGGCGGCCGTGCCTTTACTTGCTCGAGTCTACCCAAACGGGCCTGCTGATGTGAATCATTTTCATGCTGCCGGCGGTACTAGCTGTTTGTTCCGACAGCTCATTGAAGGTGGTTTTATGCATGCAGATGCTAAAACCATTTGGGGTGATAGCTTTGCAGATTTTACGCAAGAATCATTTTTAGATAATGGCAAAATAATATGGCGCGAGTCACCCATGACGCCGCTGGATAAAGAGGTCTTAACGACGGTAGATCAACCATTTTCAGAAGAGGGCGGACTGCGGCTGTTAACCGGAAACCTTGGCCGAGGCGTTATTAAAGTGTCTGCGGTTGCGCTTGAACACCAAATTGTTGAAGCTCCTGCCGTAGTTATTGATGATCAAGACCATTTAGAGCCCCTATTTAAAGCGGGTAAATTAAACCGTGACTGTGTTGTTGTGATTCGATTTCAAGGGCCTAAAGCATTAGGAATGCCTGAGTTACATAAGTTAACGCCTTTTTTGGGTACGCTGCAGGATAAGGGCTATAAGGTCGCTTTAGTAACTGATGGGCGCATGTCTGGGGCCTCTGGGAAAGTGCCAGCGGCTATTCATTTAGTGCCTGAAGCGGCAAGCGGAGGCATTTTAAGCAAGTTACAAGATGGTGATTTGATTCGAGTCAATGCCGTCACTGGAGAGTTGTCTTATATTGGCGATATTAGTGAGATGAGTAACCGAACCCCTGCACAGCAGCCCGTCGCTGGGAAGCGTGGTTGTGGCCGTGAATTGTTTGCGGTTAATCGGGCGAATATAAGTAACGCGGAGCAGGGTGCATCGTACCTTTTTGCTGGAGAGTAAAGTATGAGTCAAAAATGGAGTTTAGTCGCTGACATTGGCGGCACTAATGCAAGGTTTTCAGCGCTCTTAGAGGGCCAATTAGAAAGCCAGTATGAATTTCATCATTCAGTGGAAGAGTACCCTGAGTTCGGGGATTTGATCGTCATTTTACTGCAGGAAATAAAAAGCGCGACTGGTTGGGGAAACCCTCCTTCTAGCGCCTGTTTCGCGGTTGCGTGCCCAGCTGACAGTGAAATAATTAGCTTTACCAATAGTCATTGGATATTTTCAACGTCTGAATTACAGGCCTTGGTAGGGTGCGAAACCCTTCTGATTATTAATGATTTTGAGGCTGTGGCTCATGGTATTACCGAACTGTCGGAGGTTGATTTAGTCCAGGTCGGTGGAGAGGTGCCCGTTGCGAACAAGGCCATCGGCATCATGGGAGCAGGGACAGGTCTTGGAGTCGCTTGTTTAGTGCCGCACCCTAAAGGCTATCATGTGCTCGACACTGAGGGAGGACACGCCGATTATTCTCCCATAGATGATATGCAGAGTGCTGTGGTTAATACGCTCAGGGCACGTTTCGGGCGTGTTTCGTTAGAGAGATTATTGTCCGGTAAAGGTCTGCTCAATATTTATACCGCTTTATGTAGCATTGAAAATGATGATGTTGATTTTAAAACTCCGGCCGAAGTGGTCGCTGCGGCTTTAGATAATACTGATACTAAAGCACTGCAAACGCTTAATATGTTTTGCGAAGGTGTCGGAGCCGCGGCGGGTAATCTGGCGCTAACCTTTGGCGCCAAAGGCGGTATTTATATAGCCGGCGGTGTTATCCCTCGCTTTCAAGAATTTTTTATCAAGAGTGGTTTTCGTAAAAAGTTCGAGGACAAAGGTCGTTTTGTCAGTTACTTGCAACCGATACCGGTCTATTTAGTCACTCGCAGTAACCTAGGCCTTCTTGGTGCTGCAAAAAAAATACAGCAATTTTAAGGAGTTGTTAGTGCGAAATTTATTATCTGAGAGTCCTATTATTCCCGTTATCACCTTAGACAGAGTGAGCGATGCCGTACCTCTCGCCGAGGCGTTATTGGCTGGCGGTTTAAAGGTGTTGGAAATAACATTGAGAACTGAGGCTGCAATTGAAGGTATCAAGGAGATCATTAGACAGGTCCCTGGCGCTATAGTGGGTTCGGGAACTGTCTGTAATGCAGAACAGATAGCATTATCTGAGGATATAGGATGTCAGTTTATGGTTTCGCCTGGGAGTACAGGCATGCTGCTTGCGGCTGCTGAGGGTTGCTCTATACCGCTCTTGCCTGGTGTATCATCAGTGAGCGAATTGATGCGTGGACTGGACTATGGGTATAGTGACTTTAAATTCTTTCCTGCTGAAGTATCTGGTGGCGTCAATATGCTGAAGTCAATTGCAGGACCCTTTGCTGACGTTCGGTTTTGCGCCACAGGTGGAATAGGCCTGCATAATGTCGAAGATTACCTGGCTTTAGATAATATTCTGAGTGTTGGCGGGTCTTGGATTGCCGCAGCAAATTTGATTCGAGAAAAACGCTGGGCTGACATCGAAAAATTAGCGCAAGAGGCAACGATGCTTGCGGGACGTTAGAGTGGGACTGGGGATAACTTTTCTATCAGCGTATGGTTGGCTGATGATTAAATACTGAGGTATAAAATGAGCAGTAATATTGACTTGGTAATTTTTGGGGCTCGAGGTGATCTAGCAAGACGTAAATTGCTACCCGCGTTGTTTCAACTTCATAAAGCTGGCTTATTGGCCGACAGCGTTCGCATCGCGGCCGTCGCTCGAGAAGCTCTAGATACGGCTGGGTTCATTGCCGATACCCTTAAGTTACTTAAAGGTGAAAATGTTGATAATGATTTCGACGAAAAAGCGTGGCAGGGGTTTAGTCGGCGGCTTACCTATATAAGAATTGATTTCGCCCAAAAGAAAGAGTTTTTAGCACTTAAGGATTGGATTGTTGAGAAGCGCACTCTTATTTACTACCTGGCTACTCCGCCGAGCTTGTTCGGTTCAATATCTAGGCATTTACATGACGCGAACTGCGTAGATGCTACTTCACGCATAGTGTTGGAAAAACCCATTGGACACGATTTGAAAAGCTCTGGTCAGGTTAATGGTGCCGTTGGCGAATATTTTTCGGAACGCAATATATATCGAATCGATCATTATCTTGGAAAGGAAACCGTGCAAAATTTACTTGCACTGCGTTTTGCCAATCGAATGATTAACTCTCAGTGGGATAATAGTTGCATTGATCATGTGCAGATTACGGCGGCTGAAACAGTAGGCATAGAAGGTCGTTGGTCATACTACGACAAGGTTGGACAGTTGCGTGATATGGTGCAAAATCATCTTTTGCAGCTACTTTGCATGGTTGCTATGGAACCGCCTAGTTCGCTTCAGGCTGATGAAATACGTGCTGAAAAAGTGAAATTATTAAGGGCCTTGAGGCCCATTTGTGATGACAATGTTGCGGATCACGCAGTACGTGGACAGTACTCAGCCGGTTGGGTTGAAGGTTCACCCGTTGTTGGTTACATGGAAGAAGAGGGTAGTGAAAGCGACAGTAGTGATAATGAAACTTACGTTGCCCTAAAAGTGCATGTTGATAATTGGCGTTGGGCGGGCGTACCGTTTTACCTGCGCACAGGCAAACGAATGAGAGAAAAAGTCACTCAGGTTATTATTGTGTATAAGGATAATCCTCACTCATTGTTCCCCGAAACTGAAGGTGAAGCCAATAATAAGCTAGTGATTCGACTTCAGCCTAATGAAGGCATTCAGTTGGAGATGGTCTCTAAAAAGCAAAGTCTAAAAGAGCGGTTGAGCACAGAAAAGCGAACACTTAATTTGGACTTTTTTGACTCTTCGGGTGAGTCAAGAATTGCGGACGCCTATGAGCGCTTATTTCTTGAAGTTATCAAGGGTGACCAGTGGTTGTTTGTTAGCCGAGACGAAATTGAAGCTTCTTGGCGTTGGTGTGATGAATTGCTAGCTACCTGGAAAGATAAAAAGGTTGGTACAAAAAGCTATAGCGCAGGCTCATGGGGGCCATCAAAGGCCGAAATGCTCATAGAGAATGATGATCGAAGTTGGTATCAGGCCTGATATGAAACTAATAGAGTTTGAAAATTCCTCTGCGCTAGATACTGCTTTGGTCATTAAGGTGACTGAGCTTTTGATCGATACGATCAATAAGAGAGGTTCGGCATCCTTAGTTGTATCCGGCGGCAGAACGCCATTGGCCTTTTTTCATCTACTATCTCAACAGGTTTTGGATTGGTCTAAGGTTGTGGTGACACTTGCGGATGAGCGCTGGGTTGATGCTGACCATAGCGATAGCAATGAGAAGTTGGTCCGTGAGAATTTGTTAATCAATGAGGCTCATGCGGCAGAATTTATACCGTTAAAAAATGCAGCGATAGACGCGGCAGAGGGTGAGAGCCAGACTGAGAGCGATATCGAGCTGATGGGTCAGTTTACTATAGTGATTCTAGGGATGGGTGATGACGGTCACACTGCATCGTTATTCCCTGGTGCTAAGACCTTGGCATTGGGGTTAGACATGAATTCGGGCCGCACTGCAATTGCAGTAACGCCAACAGCAGCGCCTCATCAACGAATGACGTTGACTCTGCCACGCCTGCTCAACAGCCGGCACATTATTATTCATATCAGTGGAGCTAGTAAGCAGGATGTCTTGAAGGCTGCGCAGGCCGGTGAGGATATTACTGAGTTGCCTATTCGGGCGATTTTAAATCAGCAGGTTGCACCCTTATTGATCTTTTGGGCCAAATAAATTGGGCTTTCAATTGATTCATAGTGAGACCCTGATTAAAACTAGCGAATAACATCACCTACCTTGACAATTTTTAGTGTATTGGTCCCTCCGTGCACATTGACGAAGTCACCTTTTGTCACCAGAACGAGATCACCATCGTTTACGGCACTGTCTTCAAGCAGTTTTTCGACGGCGCGGTGGTTCACCTCTGAAGGGTCAAGTTGTGATGCATTAAAAGGTACCGGAACTACCCCTTTATATAGTGCAGTAATTCCACAGGTGCCAGGCTTTTCGGCCATGGCGTAAATTGGTAAGGATGATGTAATACGTGACATCAGTAGCGGAGTAAAACCAGTTTCAGTCATGCAGATAACGGCCTTTACGCCTTGCAGGTGATTCGCCACATACATGGCGGATAACGCTAACGACTCATCAATTCGCTCAAAGGTTTGATGAATCCTGTGTTTTGAACGCTGGGCAAGAGGGTGTTTCTCTGCACCCTCAATGACTCTGGCCATTGCTTTGACTGTTTCAACAGGATATTTACCGACAGCAGTTTCAGCTGATAGCATGACTGCATCTGTACCATCGAGTACGGCATTGGCCACATCAAACACTTCTGCTCGCGTGGGCGTAGGTGCACTGATCATCGATTCCATCATCTGAGTAGCGGTAATAACCACTTTATTAGCCGCATTAGCGGCCTCAATGAGCTGTTTTTGAACCGCGACAAGATTGGCATCACCAATTTCTACTCCTAGATCACCACGGGCAACCATTACGCCATCAGCGCTGGCGATGATCCCTGGCAGAAATTCCTCAGTAATAGCTTCTGCTCGCTCAATTTTGGCAATAATGTGAGCAGTGCTGTTGGCTTCAGTGAGTAGTTTTCTGGTTTCTATAACATCTTCTTCAGACTGTACAAAAGAGATAGCCAAATAATCTGTATTCAGCGCGGCCGCGGTTTTAATGTCGGCCTTGTCCTTTTCTGTTAGCGCTTTTGCAGAAAGGCCACCACCAAATTTATTGACGCCTTTTTTACTTGAAAGAATGCCACCTTGAATTACGGTACATTCCAATGCATGAGATTTTTTCACGTTAACTTGAAAGGTTAAACGGCCATCATCAAGTAGAAGAATATCATTTGCATCAATATCTTCCAGCAGGTCCTTGGCAATAAAGACGGTATTTTCATCGCCCATCTGGGGATCGACTTTGCTATCTAGTGTAAATATGCTTCCTTCAATAAGATCGATCTTTTTGTCATCTATAAAACTGCCAATACGTATTTTCGGACCCTGCATATCACAGAGAATTCCCACTGGGGTTTTCATTGACAGACTGATACGCCGAATTAACGTTGCACGCGCAGTATGTTCCTGAGGGCTTCCGTGGGAAAAATTAAGCCTGAACACGTTCACGCCGGCTACGATTAGTGCCTTAATGACACTTTCATCACTACTGCTTGGTCCCAGCGTGGCGAGAATTTTAGTTCTTCTAGGCATCGGTCTAAGCCGCCGCATTCAATTGAGAGAGGCTACTATCTGCATTTAAAAGAGCGAGACTATTATCCAGCATTCGGTTAGAGAACCCCCACTCGTTGTCGTACCACGCCATCACTTTGACGAGAGAGCCATTGACGCGAGTTTGCAGTGAGTCAAAATTACTAGAGTATGGGATATGGTTGTAATCGATTGAAACCAGCGGTTTGTCACAGTAACTAAGCACTTCACTAAGTTCACCAGCCGCAGCTTGATTGAGAATTTGGTTCACCTCTTCGACCGAGGTTTCACGGCCAGCATTAAACGTCAAATCTATCAGAGAGACGTTAATGGTCGGCACACGCACTGCTAGCCCGTCGAGCTTGCCTGCAAGTTCTGGCATAACATCGGCGATAGCCGCAGCAGCACCCGTTTTAGTAGGAATCATAGAGTGAGTTGCTGATCGCGCGCGATAGACATCTGAGTGATAAACATCACTAAGTTGCTGGTCGTTGGTGTAGGCGTGGACCGTGGTCATATAGCCAGACAAAATCGACAAAGACTCATGCAAAGGCTTGACGAGCGGAGCAAGGCAGTTAGTCGTGCATGAAGCATTAGAAATAATTTGATGTTCGGCAGTCAAAATATTGTGATTAATGCCATAAACGACGGTGGCATCAACATTGGATGCCGGTGCCGAAATTAATACCTTTTTTGCTCCCCCAGTGAGATGGAGTGCGGCTTGGTCGCGGCTAGTAAATGCACCTGTGCATTCGCAGACTAGGTCGACGCCTAAATCTCCCCAAGGAATATTCGCGGGATCGCGCTCGCAGAACCACTGAATTTGATCGCCGTTAATAGATAGAGAATTCGTGCCCACTTCGACCTGTTGGTTAAAGCGGCCATGAACTGTATCAAACTCTAATAGGTGGGCGCTGATGTTAACGTCGCCCAAATCATTAATAGCAACGATTTTAATTTTGTCTTGAAGGTCAGGACGCTCGTAGAGTGCTCTGACAATATTGCGGCCAATGCGGCCAAAGCCATTGATTGCGATTTTATACATGATTCCCTCTTACATTGTGTAATAAAATAACGTAAATAATACACAAAAACGCTATTTCAAGCAACAAATAAGGGTTATATGTTGGTAATATTACCAATAATTAGTAGTATTCAGCGGTTTTAGCGAGGGCTGTATGGATTTTTATTACATTACTTTGTTTTTTACAGATTTTTAGTGAAAAACTAACTAAACTAATTGATAGTTACGTAAGTTTACTTAATAAAATAGGATGCCTTTAATGCATAGTCAGAATCTTATCAATATCATCACTGATGCTTTGCCCGGTCTAAATAAGTCAGAGACTAAGGTCGCCTTGGTCATTCTTGCTGACCCTGATGCAGCAACCAGTTCAAGTATTGCCACGCTAGCCAAAAAAGCGAGCGTGAGCGAGCCGAGCGTGAACAGATTTTGCAAGCGATTTGATGCAACTGGGTTCCCTGACTTTAAGCTCAAGCTAGCGAAATCTTTAGTGAGTGGGATTCGCTTTGTTAATCGTAATGTGAATCCTGATGATGACGTGACGAGTTATACGCCCAAAATTTTTGATAGCACCATTAACGATTTAGCCTTGGTGCGCGACAAAATTAGTCATGCGGTAGTCAACAATGTCGTGGACAAGCTTATTCAAGCAAAAAGAATTTACTTTTTCGGCTTGGGGACCTCAGGTTCAGTTGCCAGAGATGCTGAGAATAAGTTTTTTCGATTTAACTTACCGGTCTCTTTCCATGATGATGTGCTTATGATGCGAATGCTTGCTTCGACGGGGACCACTGGTGATGTGTTTTTCGTTATCTCCCATACCGGACGTACAAAAGAGATTATTGATGTGGTTCAGATTGCACGTGAAAACGGTGCAACGATTATTGCTCTTACGTCGCCAGGCTCTCCATTGGCGGCTATTAGTAGTATTAGTCTTGATGTCGATGTTCCTGAAAATACTGATGAATATATGCCCATGACTTCACGGATAGTGCACTTGGTTATTCTAGACGTTTTGGCAACAGGATTTACGTTGCGCCGTGGGCCAGATTTTCTCCCTCATCTTGAAAAAATTAAAAATAGTCTTTTGCCGACTCGTCTAAAGAAAGAAAATTAAATAAGCTTCGAGTGAAAAAGTTAGATATTTATGCTTTGGAAAGGATATAAGAAGAAATGATACAAGGTATATTATTATGTTAATTGCTCTAAAAGCAGTCATTCAGGTATTGTTCTAGGCAATTCTCTTGAGGTGTCACCATGTCGAAAAACAGTGAGTCATATTATGCCTGACGTTAAATTATATACGGTGCCCGAAAGCTGGGCTAAAACGGCTTGGATCAACAAAGAAAACTACCAAGAAATGTACCGTGAATCTGTCGACGATCCAGAGAAATTTTGGGCTAAGCAAGCGACTGAGTTTTTAACGTGGGGTACCCCGTGGCAAACAGTTTGTGATTATGATTTTGGGAAGGGTGAGGCAGCGTGGTTTGAGGGTGGAAAATTAAATGTCTCAGTTAACTGTATTGATCGACATCTTGCTAAGCGTTCAGATCAAACGGCACTTATTTGGGAAGGTGATGAACCGACAGAAGATAAGAAAATTACTTATAGGGAGCTTCATAATAAGGTATCACGCCTAGGTAATATTTTGCGGCAAAGAGGCGTAAAGAAGGGCGATCGGGTGTGTATCTATATGCCTATGATTCCTGAGGCGGCCTACGCAATGCTGGCCTGTGCGCGGATTGGAGCTGTGCACTCGGTAGTCTTTGGCGGCTTTTCACCCGATGCGTTAAAAGATCGGATTCTTGATTCTGACTGCCAGGTCGTCATTACAGCTGATCAAGGATATAGGGGTGGCAAAATCGTTCCTTTGAAGAACAATGTCGACAGAGCGTTAAAGAGTTGCCCTGGGGTGCATACTTGTCTGGTGGTGGAGAGAGCCAAAGGCAAGGTGGAATGGAACGAGGGTAGAGACATTTGGTATCACCAAGCTATCGAGGATGTACCTTCGCATTGCTCACCCGAAATGATGGATGCTGAAGATCCACTTTTTGTCCTTTATACCTCGGGATCTACCGGCAAGCCTAAAGGTGTGGTGCACACTACAGGCGGATACTTACTCATGACGGCTATGAGTCATAAGTACACCTTCGATTATAAAGATGGAGACGTCTATTGGTGTACCGCCGATGTCGGCTGGGTTACCGGCCATAGTTATATTGTTTATGGCCCACTTTGTAATGGTGGAATATCGCTGATGTTTGAGGGTGTGCCAACTTATCCAGATGCTTCAAGATTTTGGCAGATTATTGATAAACATCAGGTTAATCAGTTTTACACCGCACCAACTGCTATTCGGGCGCTGATGGGTGCTGGTAATGATTTCGTCAACAAGACGTCGCGAAAATCACTTAAATTATTAGGTACCGTGGGCGAGCCGATTAACCCTGAAGCTTGGGAGTGGTATTACCAGACGATTGGTGGGTCTCGCTGCCCTGTTGTTGATACCTGGTGGCAGACAGAAACAGGTGCTCACATGCTAACGCCTTTGCCTGGCGCTACTGATTTAAAGCCTGGATCTGCGACGTTACCATTCTTTGGTGTTGAACCCATCTTACTGGATACAGAGGGGGATCAAATTGAGGGTGAAGGTGAAGGGTTGTTGATGATAAAGTCGTCGTGGCCGAGCCAAATCCGCACGGTTTATGGGGACCATAAGCGCTGTATTGAAACCTATTTTAGCGCCTACCCAGGCTATTACTTTACTGGTGACGGCGCACGGAGAGACGCTGACGGCTATTACTGGATTACTGGTCGCGTTGATGATGTTTTAAATGTATCAGGGCATCGGATGGGTACAGCCGAAGTTGAAAGTGCTCTGGTCCTTCACGAGTCTATTGCTGAGGCTGCGGTGGTCGGATACCCGCACGATATTAAGGGACAGGGTATCTATTGTTATGTCACGCCAATGACAAACATTGAACCCGATGCTGCACTTAAAAAAGAGCTGGTGGCTCTGTGCGTTAAAGAGATTGGGCCTATTGCGAAACCTGACATTATTCAATGGGCGCCTGGGTTACCAAAAACAAGATCGGGAAAAATTATGCGTCGTATCTTGAGAAAGGTCGCCGCAAATGAGCTAGACAGCCTTGGTGATACATCAACACTTGCCGATCCATCGGTGGTAGATGAATTGATAGCTAACCGTCATGTATAGCTTGGAGAAAAACTGAAATTACTGCATTTTTTTATCTTAGGTGTCTCTCGAAACTTTAAGGGGCTATCGATGTTAGGAGTCAGGCGACGGAAAAGCCGAATGATGAGATATTTTTTGAAATTACTATTGGTGTCGGCCTGTTTATATGGGGTGCTGTTGTTACTTCCAGAACCTGAGCCTATGGAAGATATCCCTTTTTATGGTGATACGGGCTTTTCGGTTATTGCTCATAGAGGCGGCAGAGGGCTGATACCCGGTAATACCATTGAGGCGGCAATAAATGCTGTCAATATTGGCTCTGACATAATCGAGATCGATATTCATTTAACCGCAGATGATATCTTGGTGGTCAGGCATGACGCGTCAATTGATACGACCACTAATGGTACTGGTCAGATATCAGCAATGAGTTTAGCTGATATACAAGGCTATGATGCTGGCTTCCATGAAATAGATTATCCGGATGCAGTGAATCAAGAGTCGCTTAGGGTTCCAGCTTTAGGGGCTCTCTTTTCAAAACTACCAGATGAAAAATATTTAATTGAGTTGAAGCCGCAAGATCTCTCTGCAGCAAATGGCCTGTGCCGCCTCGTTCGCCAGCATAACATGCAGGATCAAGTGATGGTGGGCTCCTTTCATACTCAAGTGCTTAAACACTTCAGGCGGGAGTGTCCGGAAATACCGACATCTTTAGGACGAACAGAAATAACCCAGTTAGTCTTACTTGAAAAGCTGGGCCTAAGCCATTTATTGGCTATTGAAGGTTACGCTATACATATCCCCATCATCTATGGCGTTATTGATATTCTTAGTCTAAGTTTGGTGAATCAGATGCACGCACGCAATGTGCGCGTTGATACTTGGACTCTTAATGACTCTGAATCTATGCGCCAATCAATAAGTCTTGGAGTCGATGGTATTATTACTGACCGGCCCGATGTTTTATTAGACCTTCTCTGAGACCCTCAATCAATCTACCATTATCGTTAAACGTTATGTCCTAATGCTTTTTTAGTGTATAAAAAATATCGAAAAAAAAGCCAGACTATACAATAATGAAAGAGTTTCTGAGGAAATCAGTGATATACAATATTAAAAAGCTACACTTGAGTTTTAATTTTAAGGTGAAAAGGGTCTGCGCCTTCAATTGCTTGATATCAATAATAATTAGGTCGAAATAGACGTGTAAGGAGAGTTGTCATGAAACTAGACATTAGTAAGCAGTTATCTAAATTAATGAGAGATAATAATTTATCTCAAAGCGCTCTGTCGAGAGCCACAGGTGTACCGCAGCCCACTATTAACCGTATTCTTAGTGAGGTGACTCGTGAACCTAGAAGAGACTCAGTCGTTAGAATAGCTAATTTTTTTGGCATCACACCAGAGTCGCTTTATGAGTCTGGTGGTGCTAAAGCAGCCCGAACTCCTGCAGCAGAGTCAGTCGAAGAAATATACAAGCGGATAGCTATGTTAAGTATTACTGAGCGCGGTGAGCTGTTTGATCGAGTGTCGACTAACCTTAAGTAGAATACTCGTCGAGTGTGGTGATTAAGTTCACCCATTCGTCGTTGGGTAATTCTGCTACAAACTCTCGGAAAACGTCATAACCTAAGTCTTAGGCTTTCTCTATGCTTGTCTCCCTATGAGAGTCAAAAGTCGCTGAGTTGAGTCCGCCATTTTGTTCCATATCACTCTCCTTTAAAATCGATCTCTTTAAATCTATATTAACCCGTAAATACTACACTTTTATCACAGTATTTTTAGGCGGTTGATTATGCTCAATCTGCATAAGACTTTAATAATACCCATAATATTTGAAACTTATGTTATCTCCTATAGCTCCGGAAAACTGTGACCGAGTTGGCTTTTTAACTTCAAATTCAAGGAGCGTTTATAACTGCAGGCTATTCTCGGCAATAGTGTTTTAACTTGTTTTATCTGAGTATCCCTGTATAAAAGTCTGATGGATATTTCGTGGATCAATGAAGCCAGTCTCGGATTTTGGATTGCGGTTACCTTAGCCTGTGCGTTGGGGGCCATGTCGCCTGGTCCTAGCCTTGCCGTAGTGGTTAATCATACGCTGGCCCATGGGCGATCCGCTGGTTGTTTTGCGGCGATCAGTCATGGTGTTGGAGTAGGTATTTATGCGCTTATTACCGTGTTTGGCCTGGCGGTGGTCATTCAAGAAAATCAAGAAATATTTGATATTGCACAGTTGTTAGGGTGTCTATTTTTACTGCTAATGGCGACAAAAATTCTGTTTTCGTCCCCAAACCCCATTGATACAGGATTGCCTGTCGCCTCTAAATCATCTAGCCTAAAAGCGATAGTTGATGGTTTTTTGATCGCCCTTATAAACCCTAAGATTCTCTTATTTTTTACGGCTCTGTTTAGTCAATTTGTTCGATTGGAAAGTGATCTATGGGAAAAAATAACGCTGGCATTGATTGCAAGTGGTGTTGATGCCATATGGTATCTGTTGGTTGCTTTAACGCTCTCACATTTTCAGTCTATTGTCCGCTATCAGCGGATTAGTGGTGTGATAGATAAGGTTTTTGCGGTTGTATTAATCGTCATTGCATCGAACTTTATATTTCAGATTACCCAAGGCTAAAAATATTACATAATGACATCCAGTGATTCTAGCTTTTATGCTTTTGTTTCACATAAGCGCACGGGCTAAACTAATCTCTCTTGCTATCGACAGCGATCACAGGAAATATCAATGACTTCATTTCAATCGATCTATGACATAGCGGCTAAAAACCGTGGTTCGGAAGAATTACTCGAGGCGATTTTGCCGAAACACAAAACACCTGAGACTTTGGCTGAGTTAACTGACGACCGATACCTTTCAATGATGACTCGTTGCGTATTTCGTGCGGGATTTGTGTGGCGGGTGATAGACAATAAATGGCCTGGGTTTGAAAGTGCTTTTTCTAACTTTAACCCCATGGCTGTAGCCCACTTTAGCGATGAGCGGTTGGAAGAGTTAGCTCAAGATAGAAGTATTGTGCGTAATTTCACTAAGATAGTATCTGTACGGAACAACGCCGTTTATGTTTTGGATAAACAACGTAGTCATGGTAGTTTCGGTGCTTTTATAGCTGAATGGCCGACCAACAATATTACTGGTTTGTGGTTGGAGCTAAAGAAAAAGGGCTGCCGGCTAGGTGGAAACAGCGGCCCGATGATGTTGAGGAGTATGGGTAAGGATACTTTCCTGATGACTAAGGATGTGTGTGCTGCGCTCGTCAATCATGGGTTTGTAGACAAAATTAGCCCGACCTCACAGCGTGATTTAAAGCAGGTAGAGACTGTTTTTGGTGCATTGCGTGATCAGTCTGGCCGATCTCTTTGTGAAATCAGCCGGATTCTAGCATGCACTGTTTAAATTCTTTATAGCTGTGTTTCAATCCACTTGTCCATTCGTTTATCAAGCACATCCATAGGCAGAGCGCCTTTCACATGAAGCTGATCATGAAACGCACGTAGATCAAATTTAGTGCCGAGTTTCTTCGTTGCGCGCGCGCGTAGTTCTTTGAATTTTAATTCACCAATCTTATAAGCGAGAGCCTGGGCGGGCCAAGAAATATAGCGGTCTATCTCTACCTCTATATCATGCAGGCTTTTGGCAGTATTGTTGGCGAAATACTCAATTGCCTTTTGACGGTCCCAGTCAAACATGTGCATGCCGGTGTCAACGACGAGGCGCACGGCACGCCACATCTCATAGGTTAATTGGCCAAATTTGCTGTAGGGGTCGGTGTAAAATCCCATTTCTACGCCTAGACTTTCGGCATAGAGCCCCCATCCCTCGACAAATCCGGTATAACTCAAATTTTGTAATAGGGGATGAGTTTCAGGTAGCTCTTGTGCAAGCGATATTTGCAGGTGGTGTCCAGGCATGGCCTCATGCAGTGTTAATGCCTCCATTTCCCAGGTCGGACGTGTGTTCAGGGCATATGTATTAGCATAAAAATACCCAGGTCTCCCATCTTTACTAGAGCCGCCCCAGTAGTAGGCAGTGGTTTGAGATTTAGCCGCATAGTCAGGGATGGGGATCACGCCATAAGGCATCCGGGGGAGTTTGCCAAATAGTTTAGCTAATTCAGGATCCGCTCTCTTGGCAATGTCTCTGTAGCCAACCATAAGATCATCTGCCGACGTCATGTAAAACTGCGGATCAGTGCGAAGAAAATGAGTGAACTCACCGAAGGTACCGTCAAAGCCTGACGCGGAAATTACCTTATCCATTTCTTTGCGAATACGTTTGACCTCAGAGAGGCCTAGCTGATGAATTTGCTTTGGCGTTAGATCGGAGGTGGTAAAGGTTTTTGCTCGATGACGATACCAGGCTGCTCCATTTGGCATGTCAATAAGAGCAATTGACGCATTGGAATTCGGGATGTAGTCATCTTCAAGAAAATGAAGAAGGCTTTTAAAAGCGGGGTAAATTTTCTGTTGGATAATTTGCCGGGCACGGGCTGTTATTTTCTCTTGTTCAGCCTGATCAATACTGTCGGGGAAGCCACTAAAACTAGTGAGTAATGGACTTTTTTCTATGTCTGTGGGAATTGTATTGCGGATTTGTCCTGGCACATCACGCAGAGTTATCTTTGGTGGTGTAATACCCCTAGCTAGCCCCTCTCGCAGCACCTCGATCGTACTCAGAATATAACTCTCAGCGTTTTCTAGCCTTGCAAGACGATCTGTAAAATCCTGATGACTAAATTTCGGCATCATTGAAAGAGTGTCGGCAATATCTTGTTGGACACCTGTGCGCTGATGAACCAAGATGAACTGCTCTGGATAGGCTTGTCCAGCGACCTCGTCTGAAAGGCTTTTCTCAACTAGCATCCATTCTAAATATCGATCTTTGTCTAGTTTTTCAGCATCAATTGACCTCAACTGCCTTAATAACTCTGTCCGTTGGGCAGCATTTGTAGCATGTGCCGCTAGAGACGGGTTGGGCCATAGCGCATTTTGCCCGGGATACCCAACATAGGTAGCGTAAGTTGGATTGCTGACCATGGTTTGATGCCAAATGTCATCAAACAACCCAGTTAGTCTTTCTTCTACTGAAGGGTTTGCTGATAAGTTGAATGGCAGCAGTAGAAATAGTGCAAAGCTTAGTGATTTCATTATTTTAACACTCTTTATAAGGTTGTCGTAGCAATCCATTTGTTAACATTTTCTTCAAGGATAGGTAGGGGAATTGAACCATCTCTAAGTACCACGTCATGAAACTGGCGAATATCAAATTTGTTGCCCAATGATTGCTTCGCTATTCGCCTCAATTCCTGAATTTTCAGCATCCCGATCTTGTAAGCAGTAGCCTGAGACGGCATGACGATGTACCGTTCTATTTGACGTACGTTATAGCTACTAGAATGCGGAACGTTACTATTCATGTACTTAAGTGCCTTTTCGCGAGTCCAGCGCTTAGCATGAATTCCGGTATCGACTACCAGCCGACAGGCTCGGTATAGCTCCCCAGAAAGTCGCCCAAAATCCGAGTAAGGATCTGCATATAAGCCAATTTCTTTTGGTACTGATTCAGAGTAGAGGCCCCAACCCTCACTGAAGACTGTGTAGCCTCCGAAGAGTCTGAATTTGGGCATATTCTGAAGTTCCTGTGCAATCGATATCTGCATATGATGTCCAGGAACACCCTCATGATAGGCTAATGCTTCCATGTTATATTTGGACATGTCGCTCATTTTATACAGGTTAGCAAAGTATGTTCCCGGACGACTACCGTCGGGTGCGGGGCTCTGATAGAACGCTTGACCAGCCGAGGCTTCACGAAATGCCTCTACCGCTTTTACCACGAGATCAGCTTTAGGTTTTGTGATAAATAGCTCATCCAAACGTGACTTCATGGTGTCAATGAATAGCGTTGCCTGATCTAAGTATGCTTGCTTACCTGCTGAAGTATCTGGATAGTAGAATTGAGGATCATTACGCATAAAACCGAAGAAGGCCTGTAGATCACCGTCAAATTTAACTCGCCGCATGATTCTGCGCATTTCTGTTTGAATACGTGCAACTTCTTCGATGCCCAAATTATGGATTTGGTCAGCTGTGAGATCAGTCGTGGTGGTGCGCTTTAGGGCAAAGTTATAAAAATCGCCTCCTTCAGGCAATTTCCAAACGCCATCATCATTGGTGGCACTGTGTTGTAAGTTGGTTAGGTATTTATGGAGCTTTCGATAGCCGGGAGCAAGGTAATCTTCAAGGGCTGCTTTTGCAGTAGCCACTAGCTCATCTTTTTCGGTCTCTGCAATATCCAGAGCAGCTACTTTTTGTCTAAAATCAGCCAGTATGGTGCTATCTGCACCTTCGCTAAAAGGTATGCCTGTCATAATATTTTCTATAGATTTTAGTGCTAAGGGGAAAACGAATTTAGGCGGCAATATCCCCTTACTATCGCGGATTCTAATTTCAGTAACCAGTTGGTCTAAGAGCGCAGATGAATTGACGATTCTCTGAATATACGCCTGGGCTTCTTCGATATTAGCGATGAGATGTTGGTTGATTAAAAATGAAGGGATCATGCTATGGGCGCCCCGCATTTGATTAACTGGATAGCTGTGGTATCGCCATTTGTCGCCTTCTATTTGCAGAGTCGCCTGTTGGATATACATCTTTACACTTAGTTTGGTAGCATCATCAACATGAGCTAAATCAAGTGTCCTAACTTTTTCTAGATGTTCACGGGTCATATCCATGCTGGCATCTCTGGCTTTATCAGAAATATCGTTCCACTCGCCGTATCGATCTCGTAGACCTAAATAGGTCAGTGATTGTGGACTTTGTTGCAGCTCTTCCATGAATAGTACGTCGAGGAATTCGTTAACTTCAGTAGACCCCATTTTTACAGATGTTTCTGGCGTCTTTTCACAGCCATTGATTAACAGCATGCATATGAGGGTTAAGAGTGGAATCAATATTTTTTTCATTGTGTGGCCCTATTTGCTAATTACATTGATACTTGGTAGATCAATATTAGACTAGATACTGATGTTGTTACAGTCGATGACCATGTTACTATGTGGACTCCTAAGGGGCGGTTAATTTTTGTTAACCTGAGAGGTACCCTTTGAACCTGATCCGGATTATGCCGGCGTAGGAATAGGATACGTTTTACCGCCTTTACTCCGTCTTTTGATTCCGGGTCTCCTTAACTACCGTTACTGAGGCTCTTATGTATTCCTACCGCACAATGCGTAACAAAACTGACGCCAACTATATTGGCACTTTAGTTAAAAATCTATCCCTTATTATCTTGATCTGCGGGTCACCTTTGGCTGCGGCTGATAAGGAGATTGAAGAGGTCATAGTCACCTCAGATTTTCGTAACGCAACTTTGCTAGATACTGCCGCTAGCATAACCATTTTTGATGATTCAATAATTAAAAACCGTCAGGCCAAGCATTTAGAAGAACTGTTAAATTTGGCGCCCAATGTAAATTTTTCAAGCGGAGCATCAAGAGGTCGTTTCATTCAAATACGCGGTATCGGTGAGCGCAGTCAATTTATAGAACCCCTTAATCCTTCCGTAGGCATTCTGGTCGACGGCATCGACTTCACTGGTATTGCTGGTGCAGCGACAACTATGGATATCAAGCAAGTTGAAATACTGCGTGGGCCACAGGGCACTTTGTACGGCGCTAATGCATTGGCGGGTCTTATTAACCTTACGTCTAATCAACCTACTGAAAATGTTCAAGGTGAACTCTCATTGGCCATTGGAAGTCACAACACTAAGACAATGGCGGCGGCGATGGGTGGTTCCTTGAGTAGTGATGTTAATTATCGCGTCGCGGTACAAAGTCACACCAGCGATGGATATATAACTAATGATTTTTTAATAAAAGATGACACAGATAATATTGATGAACTTAGTCTGCGTGCGATTTTTGATTGGCAGGCAAGTGACGACCTTAGTCTCAAGTTAACGCTGTTTCGCGTTGATGCGGATAATGGATATGACGCCTTTTCTTTAGATAATACTCGCAATACTCTTTCTGATAAGCCTGGCCATGACCGGCAAGAGTCTTCTGCAGTTGCTTTACACAGTAACTGGCAGGCAAATGAGCAGTTTGATGTGGTTAGTTTGATTAGCTTTGCCGATAGTGACCTTGAGTATGGTTATGACGAAGACTGGGCCTTCCCTGCAATATGCGCCGGGCAAGAGTGTGATGGGTGGGAATACAATTCAGAAGATAACTATTTGCGTGACCGAGATAACAGTACCCTTGATGTTAAATTAGCCTCCAAAAAGCCGGTAAGTTTGTTGGGCCGACATGCTGACTGGGTGTTCGGTGTTTATGCTCGCCAGCAAGACGAGCAACTCTTGCGCCAGTACACCTATAACGCCAGTGACTTTAGCAGCAATTTTGATACTAAAAATCGAGCGATCTACGGTCAATTGGATATTGATATTTCCTCTGACTTAAGTCTTATTGCGGGCTTAAGATTGGAGAGCCGAAAGGCAACCTACAATGATAGTGATGGCGTGGATCACCGTGTTGATGAGAATCTGTGGGGTGGGCGTATTGCGCTCCAATATAAACTCGATGACAGCGCTATGGTTTATGGTCTGGTATCGCGAGGCTACAAAGCGGGAGGTGTGAATAGTGACTCTTCGCTGTCTTTGCAAGACCGTGAATTTGACACAGAGCTTATGTGGAACTTCGAGACAGGCTTGAAAGGAAGTTGGTTTGAACAGCGACTGCAGACGCGAGTTTCGGTGTTTTACCAGCAGCGCAAAGACATTCAGATTAAACAGTCACTTGTTCAATCCAGAGATGACAGTAATGCCAGTGACTTTACCGATTATTTTGGAAACTCGGGCAAAGGGACCAATTACGGAATGGAAGTCGAAGTCAATTGGCTAGCCTCGGAAGTACTCTCGGTTGAGGGTTCTCTGGGTTTATTGGAGACTGACTATGACACTCCACTGTCAGCCAACTTAGATCGTCGAGATCAGGCTCATGCGCCACTTTATCAGTTTGCGCTGGGCGCTAGCCTGCAGGTTAGTGAAAACCTTATTTGGACCGCTGATATTGAAGGAAAGGACAAGTTTTACCTGTCCTCTAGTCACGACGAGCAGTCTGATTCGTACTGGCTACTAAATACCAATTTAGCGTACAGCGCAGATCAATGGTCTTTGTCTGTTTGGGGTCGCAACCTCACTGACAAGGATGTGATCGTTCGTGGGTTCGGCGGGTTTGGAAATGATCCGAGGAAATACTATGCTACTGAGCCTTACTATCAGCTTGGTGAGCCGCGGACTTTTGGTGTTAGTGGGCAGTATAATTTTTAAATTTCATCGATTAATCTGAGGTAAGTGTGATGCAAGTTACTATTGATATCAGTATGTACCCCAACCGGGAGGAATTTATTCCTCCCATTGATGGCTTTATTGAAAAGATTAATCGCTTTGAATATCTTAAAAT
>CAWKZU010000022.1:0-32442 GCA_963854585.1 Gammaproteobacteria bacterium
TAGCACCAGCATGGCCCATACGCTTACCTGCTGGGGCTGTTACACCAGCAATATAGGAAACAACAGGCTTGGTGACATTGGCTTTGATGTAAGCCGCAGCTTCTTCTTCTGCGGTACCGCCAATTTCACCGATCATAACAATGGCCTCAGTGGCTGGGTCTTTTTCAAACAATTCTAAGATATCAATAAAGCTTGACCCAGGAATTGGATCGCCGCCAATACCCACACAGGTAGACTGCCCAAAACCATAGTCGGTAGTTTGCTTGACTGCCTCGTAAGTCAATGTGCCAGAGCGCGACACAATGCCAACTTTACCCGGTAAGTGAATGTGGCCCGGCATAATGCCGATTTTGCATTCACCGGGCGTGATAACACCTGGGCAGTTTGGCCCAATAAGACGCACACCCAAGGTATCGCAAACCACTTTACACTCAAGCATGTCTTGAGTGGGAATGCCCTCGGTAATACAAACTACAAGCTTAAGGCCTGAATAAGCGGCTTCAAGAATAGAGTCTTTACAGAATGGTGCTGGTACGTAGATAACCGAGGCTTCTGCCCCTGTCTCTGCAACAGCTTCAGCTACTGTGTTGAATACCGGTAGTCCAAGATGGGTTGTGCCACCCTTACCGGGAGTTACACCACCAACCATTTTTGTGCCGTATTCAATCGCTTGCTCTGAGTGAAAGGTGCCCTGCCCGCCAGTAAAACCCTGACAGATAACTTTGGTGTCGCTGTTAATTAAGATAGACATGTTTAGTTACCCCCTGCGGCTTTAACAACCTGTTGTGCTGCGTCGGTAAGACTTGTCGCAGCAATGATAGCAAGACCAGACTCGGCCAATTTTTTAGTTCCCAGCTCTGCGTTGTTACCTTCTAAACGCACAACCACCGGAATAGTTACACCTACCTCTTCAACGGCGCCAATCACGCCTTCGGCAATCAGGTCGCAACGAACGATACCGCCAAAGATGTTAATCAGTACAGCTTTAACATTGGTGTCTGAAAGAATAATTTTGAACGCTTCAACCACGCGCTCTTTAGTCGCACCGCCTCCAACATCAAGGAAATTAGCCGGTGAGCCACCGTGGAGGTTAACAATGTCCATAGTACCCATAGCAAGACCGGCACCGTTGACCATACAACCAATGTCGCCCTCAAGCGCCACGTAGTTAAGGTCCCAGGCAGAGGCATGAGCTTCGCGGGCATCTTCTTGAGAGGGATCGTGCATTTCTTTGATCTGCGGCTGACGGTACATGGCGTTGCCATCGACGATGACTTTGGCATCTAAGCAGTGCAAATTGCCTTCATCAGTAATTACCAGCGGATTCACTTCTAGCAGCTCAAGGTCTTTCTCTTTGAATAATTTAGCCAGACCGATAAAGATACTGACAAATTGCTTAACTTGAACGCCCTTAAGTCCCAGCTTAAAGGCAAGATCACGACCCTGGTAGGGTTGAGCGCCCGTCACCGGATCAATAATTGCCTTGAGAATCTTCTCAGGGGTCTCTTCGGCTACTTTTTCTATCTCCACACCGCCTTCAGTTGAGGCCATAAAGATAATACGACGGGTGCCGCGATCTACCACTGCACCAAGATACAATTCTTGATCAATGTCGGTACAGGTTTCAACCAGAATACGACTTACCGGCTGGCCTTTGGCATCTGTCTGGTAGGTGACTAGGTTTTTACCTAACCAATGGCGAGCAAAAGCCTCTATCTCGGCTTTGGAACTGACAAGCTTTACGCCGCCAGCTTTACCGCGACCACCAGCATGCACCTGGGCTTTAACAACCCATCGATCGCCGCCAATTATATCGGCCGCCGCAATGGCTTCCTGAACTGTTTCTGCGGCAACGCCTTTGGATACTGGCAAACCATATTCAGCAAACAGCTGCTTACCTTGATATTCGTGCAGGTTCATACATCGATTCCTGTTAATGTTTAGGTTGTATTGTACTCTAGGCTATTCAGTAAATAGCCCGGAGTGCAAAAAGGTTAATTTTTCTAGCGTCGCTTACGATTCGGAATATGAATAGCGCCGCCATTGACTGCCAACGCTGCCTCATGGACTGCCTCAGACAATGTAGGATGCCCAAACACAATCATACCTAAGTCTTCTGCACTGGAGCCAAACTCCATAGCTATAGCGACTTGCTGAGTTAAATCAGCAGCACTTGGCCCTACAATATGGCAACCCAGTATGCGGTCGGTGTCAGCATGAGCAATAATTTTTACCATTCCGTCAGTGTCGTTTGCCGCCAGGGCTCTGCCGCTCGCTACGAATGGGAACGTACCAACGTTATAGGGCTCCCCTGCTGCCTTAACCTGCTCTTCGGTCTGACCGACAGAAGCGACTTCAGGGTGAGTATAAATTACGTTAGGAACAATATCGTAGTTCATTTGGGCCTTGTGACCAGCAATACGCTCTGCCACCATTACGCCCTCTTCTGATCCTTTGTGAGCCAGCATCGGGCCACGCACCAAATCGCCCACAGCATAGACACCAGGTGCATTGGTCGCGCAAAAATCGTTAACATATACGGAGCCACGATCATCAACATCAACACCGCTGTCAGGCGCAAGAAGCCCTTGAGTGAATGGTCGACGACCCACGCAGACGATGAGCTTATCAAAAGTTTCCTTTAGCTCTTCACCTGCGGTTGTTTTGTAAGTCACCTCGACTTCACGTCCTTTAATTTCTGTACCAGTAACGCGGGCACCCAAACGGATATCTAACCCCTGCTTGGTGAAGATTTTCTTGGATTCTTTTGCAATGGCTTTATCCATAATAGCCAAAAAGTCATCAAGCGCTTCCAACAATACCACTTTAGAACCTAGACGACCCCAGACAGAGCCTAGCTCTAAACCTATCACACCTGCACCAATAACCCCCAGGCGCTCTGGCACTTCGCCAATTTCCAATGCTCCCGTAGAATCAAGAATCAAGTCGTTATCCACCGGGGCAACAGGAATGGCGATAGGCAAAGAGCCTGATGCCAAAATAACGTTTTCTGCATCTATGACAGATACAACGCCATTATTGTCGGTCAGTTCGACCTTCTTGGAAGCAAGAAGCTTGCCCGTGCCATACAGTGCCGTCACACCGTTAGCTTTAAACAGCCCAGAAATACCGCCGGTAAGTTGCTTCACGATTTTATCTTTTCGTCCATGCATAGCGGGTATATCTATTTCAACACCCGCCGTGCTGATACCATGGACCGCCAAACCTTCTGCGGCTTCATGATACTTATTAGAGCTGTCTAACAACGCCTTTGAGGGAATACAACCAACATTGAGGCAAGTACCGCCGTTAACACCAGCACCTTCATTGTTTTTCCACTTCTCAATGCAGGCCGTTTTGAGCCCAAGTTGTGCCGCACGAATCGCAGCCACATATCCAGCAGGGCCACTACCAATCACAACAACATCATACTTATTTGACATTTATATACCTTTATATATCAATTATTTACAGACTAAATCTCAAGTAAAATCTTCGCAGGATCTTCAATCAACTGCTTGATTGCCACCAAGAACTGCACCGCTTCCTTGCCATCAATTAGGCGGTGGTCGTATGACAATGCCAAATACATCATCGGCCGAATCACGACTTCACCGTTAACTGCCATTGGGCGCTCTTGAATCTTGTGCATGCCCAAGATAGCCGCTTGAGGGGCATTAAGGATAGGCGTTGAAATCAACGAGCCATAGACACCACCGTTGGTAATAGTGAAGGTGCCGCCCGTCATCTCATCAATAGTAAGCTTGCCATCGCGGGCCTTACCTGCATAGTTGCTAATCGTATTTTCCACCGTAGCAATACTCATGTTTTCCGCATTCCGTAGAACCGGCACTACCAAACCGCGCTCGGTTGACACCGCTACACCAATATCTTGATAGCCGTGATAAACGATATCGGAGCCGTCAATAGAGGCATTCACTAGCGGGAATCGTTTAAGCGCTTCTACAGCAGCTTTGACAAATAAGCCCATAAAGCCAAGTCGAGTCCCATTGTGCATCTTGGTGAACTCATCCTGGTACTGCTTACGAAGGCTCATCATCGCTGACATATCTACTTCGTTAAAAGTAGTCAATGACGCAGTTGTCTGAGTCACATCCAAAAGGCGCTCCGCAATACGAGCGCGCATGCGAGTCATAGGCACTCGGCGCTCGACCCTCTCACCGTCTGGTAATAACGGCTCCAGAACTGCTGGCTCTTTTGATGCCGAAGCGGGCACAACCGCAACTGCAGGGGTGAAATTGACGACATCTTCTTTAGTTATACGCCCGCCTTTGCCTGTGCCAGAAACCTGAGATAGATCTATATTACGCTCGTCAGCCAGTTTTTTTGCCGCCGGATTAACCAAAGCACCACCCACCTGCTGATCAACCTCAGGAGCAGCGGACGCTAGTACAGGAGATACCGCGGCCTCACCTTCTTCAATATGAGCCAAAACCTCGTTACTAAGGACTATATCGCCCTCAGCTTTAAATTGCTCAGTCAGGGTGCCTGAAGCTGACGCAACAACTTCCAGAACCACTTTGTCTGTTTCAATATCAACAATAAGCTCATCGCGAGCAACGCTATCGCCCGGCTGTTTGTGCCAAGTCGCCAGTGTGCCCTCTTGTACTGATTCGGGGTAAGTCGGTGCCTTAATTTCAATGGCCATTAATCTATTCCTAGTTTAAGCGTCGAAGGTCAACGCTTCATCGATAAATTGCTTCTGCTCTTCAAGGTGAACAGACATATATCCGCTCGCAGGAGCGGCTGAGCCGACTCGGCCTGCATAGCTGAGATTTAGCTTAGGGTCCAATCTTTGCAATGCATTACGCATGTGGTGCTGGCTACTATACCAAGCGCCCTGATTCATAGGCTCTTCTTGGCACCAAACTGTGCTTTCCAGGCCAGTGTAAGGCGCCAAAATGGCATCTAGCTCCTGATCGGGGAACGGGTACAATTGCTCAATACGAACCAGCGCAATATCAGTAATACCTCTTTCTTCGCGCTCTTCGAACAGATGGTAATAGACCTTACCCGAACAGAGGACAACGCGCTTTACCTCAGCAGGCTTAACAGTACTGTCTGCAATGACATTGAAAAACTCGCCATGGGCAAGCTCTTCGAGCGATGAAGTTGCTAATTTATGACGCAGTATCCACTTAGGGCTCATGATAATTAGAGGACGGCGCATTGGACGAATAGCTTGCCTACGCAGTAAATGGAAGATCTGCGCTGGAGTCGTTGGATTACAAATTTGCATGTTATGTTCAGCACTAAGCTGCAAAAATCGCTCAAGCCTAGCCGAGGAATGCTCTGGGCCTTGACCCTCAAAACCATGAGGTAACATCATAGTTAGGCCGCACAACCTGCCCCATTTGTGTTCGCCACTGGCAATAAATTGATCAATCACAACCTGGGCGCCGTTGGCAAAGTCACCGAATTGGGCTTCCCATATAATCAAACCGGCTGGTGCAGTTGTCGCATAGCCATACTCAAACGCTAATACGGCCTCTTCTGAAAGCACCGAGTCATAAATATCAAAACGTGGTTGATCTTCTGACAAATGAGCCAGCGGTAAATAAGCATCGCCATCCTTTTGATTAAACACCACCGCATGACGATGAGAGAATGTACCACGACGTATATCTTGACCTGTGAAGCGAATTGGATAGCCTTCATGAAGCAGAGTGCCGTAGGCCAGAAGCTCGGCCATACCCCAGTTTAGAGGCAGCGCACCTCCTACCATCTTGCGCCGATCGTCATAAATCTTCGCTACCTGCCTCTGAACCTGAATCCCATCAGGAATTGAGGTTATTTTAGTGCCTATATTTTGCAGCTCATTAAGCGCAATAGCTGTCTTTGCAGGGGTTCGCCAATCATGATCCAAATAAGGCAACCAATTCACAAACAAACTGGTATCTGGCTCTCGCACTAAGTTATGCACCACGAACTCACCCTTATCTAGGCTTGCCCGATAGACATTAGCCATTTCATTGGCTTGGTCTTGCTCAAGGACACCTTCGGCCACAAGTTTTTGGGCATAGAGCGTCCTAGTCGTGGAATGCTTCCGAATAACTTCATACATCAAAGGCTGAGTGGAGGAAGGCTCATCAGTCTCATTGTGTCCGCGACGACGATAACAGACCAAGTCGATAACCACGTCTTTACCAAACTCATATCGATAATCTGTAGCCAGCATAGCAGCGAACATAACCGCATCAGGGTTGTCACTATTAACGTGCAGAATAGGTGCGCCAACCATCTTGGCAATATCAGTGCAGTATTCTGTTGATCGTGCATCATCTTGACGGCTAGTGGTAAAGCCAACCTGGTTGTTAATCACGATATGGATGGTACCACCGGTTTTATATGCTCGGGTCTGGGATAGCTGAAAAGTCTCCATCACCACGCCTTGCCCTGCAAACGCAGCATCACCATGCATCAAAATAGGCACAACCTTTTGACCTGTGGGGTCATTGCGCCTATCTTGACGGGCTCGACCAGAACCAACAACAACAGGGCAAGAAATTTCTAAGTGCGACGGGTTAAACCCCAGCGCCATATGGACTTCGCCACCAGGGGTCATCACATTCGACGAAAAACCTTGATGGTATTTAACATCACCTGAGGTGTTAACTAGGCGCTTGCCTTCAAATTCCTCGAACATTTCAGCAGGATTTTTGCCCAAAATATTAACGAGGACATTAAGCCTGCCACGATGGGCCATCGCCATTACAATTTCTTTAGCGCCATACTCTCCAGAACGCCTAACCAAACAATCAAGCAGAGGAATTAAACTCTCTCCACCCTCCAAACCAAAACGTTTAGTGCCTGGATACTTAGAATCAAGATGTTTCTCTAACCCTTCTGCGGCCGTCAGCCTATTAAGTACGTCAATACGCGCACCGTCGCCATAAGTAGGCTTGGAACGAACACTCTCAAAGCGCTGCGCCAACCACTGCTTTTCAGCAAAAGAAGTTATATGCATAAACTCAGGGCCCAAGTCACCACAATAGGTCTCTTCAAGAGCGTCCACTATCTCGCGCAGGGTAGCTTCTTGTTTACCTATATAAAGAGGACTTGTTTGGAATGTCGTATCAAGATCAGCTTGAGTTAAGCCATGAAAATGCAGCTCAAGATCAGCCACAGTCGCACGAACCATAATGCCTAATGGGTCTAACTTCGCTTTTTGATGTCCACGAAAACGATAAGAGCTGATTAACTGAACAACCTTAACCTGCTTGCGCTCATGCTCTAAGTGAATCCCACCAGAACCAGGTGCAATTGTTGGTCGCGCCTGACGCCGACCCAGCAACTCAAAGTGTTGGATAATTGTATCGTGAGATATATCGGGCGCTATTGACCCATTGGTTCGTGGAAGAGAGTCAAAAAAACTACTCCATTCCTCTGAAACTCCGTTCGGGTCGTGCAGGTAGGTCTCGTAAAGCCCTTCAATATAGGCGGCATTTCCACCGGAATAGTGGGAGGAGCTAAGAAATTGCTCCATTGGGCCCTGGGGCATTGATGATATATCCTTATGACTGCTGATTCTGCCGTCATTCTAATAGTCTAAGCCTTCCACTGCCAGTAAAATCTGGACGAAAATATACTTTTATGCCTACCTAAGTCGATTATGTCGCGCTACGGATCAACATATTACGAATATGACCAATCGCCTTAGTGGGATTTAACCCTTTTGGACAGACTTGCACGCAATTCATGATGCCATGGCAGCGAAAAACACTGAACGGATCATCTAAATTAGCTAACCGCTCTTCAGTTGCGGTATCTCGACTATCTGCCAGAAAGCGATAGGCTTGCAATAAACCTGAGGGACCAATAAATTTTTCAGGATTCCACCAAAAAGATGGACAGGCAGTTGAGCAGCAAGCACACAGAATGCACTCATACAGGCCATCTAGCTTAGCTCTCTCCTCTGGGCTTTGTAACCGCTCAATAGCGGGTGCAGGTGAGTTATTGATCATGTAAGGCTGTATCTTTTCATACTGAGCGTAAAACTGACCCATATCGATCACCAAGTCACGGATCACTGGCAAGCCTGGAAGAGGACGTATAACTAGCTTGTTTCCTTTAACAGCTTCAGACAGCGGAGTGATGCACGCCAAACCATTCTTACCTGAAATGTTGACTCCATCAGACCCACAAACACCTTCTCGGCATGAGCGCCGAAATACCAAAGACGGATCCTGAATCTTAAGTTTCTCAAGAACGTCTAAAACCATAATGTCTTTGCCCTCAGTGTCGAACTGGAAATCCTGCATATACGGCTCGTCATCGACTTCAGGGTTATAGCGATAAATACTTACATTTAACATAAATCTAGACTCTCACATCGCAATATTAATAGGTACGAATTTTAGGTTCGAAGGGTTCACGTGTTTTCAAGGTAAAGTTTACGGGCCGCTTGCCAATTTCCTTGCTTCCCGGAAAGTAAATGGAATGGCACAACCAGTTCTCATCATCACGTTCCTGGAAGTCTTCTCTAGCATGGGCGCCCCTACTTTCCGTGCGGCCCTCTGCAGAGATGGCTGTGGCATAGGCTGTTTCAAACAGATTCTGTAATTCAAGAGCTTCAAGTCTGGCTGTATTAAACGAGTTACTCTTGTCGTCAAGATAGACATTTTCAACCCGCAGACGAAGCTCATCAAGTTTTTCAATACCCTGCTTCATGTAATCGCCACGTCGAAACACACCAAAATAATTCTGCATAATAGTCTGCAATTCAGCCCTTAATACAGCGGCGTTCTCACCGTCCGAAGACTGATTAATTCGGTTCAAGCCGACCATGGCCCGCTGGATATCTGCCTCAGTCGCTTCTTTAAGCGTAATACCTTCGCTCAGTTGCTTCTCGATAAAGATACCAGAAGCACGACCAAAGACCACCAGATCAAGAAGCGAATTGCCGCCCAGACGGTTGGCACCGTGCACAGAAACACAGGCCGCTTCGCCACAGGCATAAAAGCCCTCAATAACCTTATCCTTACCCTCACGATCGATCGTTAGAGCCTGACCATCAACATTAGTTGGGATTCCACCCATCATATAGTGACAGGTAGGCACAACAGGAATGGGCTCCTTAATTGGGTCCGCATGAGCAAAAGTTCGAGATAGTTCAAGAATACCCGGTAGTTTTGAATTGAGCATCTCTTCACCGAGATGGTCTAGCTTAAGGTAAACGTGATCCCCATCTGGCCCACAACCTCGACCTTCAAGAATCTCCAGCACCATTGAACGAGCCACAACATCTCTGCCCGCAAGATCTTTGGCGTTCGGCGCATAGCGCTCCATAAATCGCTCGCCATCTTTGTTAATGAGGTAGCCTCCTTCTCCCCGGCACCCCTCTGTAACAAGCGTTCCAGCGCCATGAATACCGGTAGGATGGAACTGCCACATCTCAATATCTTGGACAGGGAAGCCCGCCCGCAATGCCATGCCAACACCATCTCCCGTACAGATGTGCGCGTTTGTGGTTGATGCATAAATACGACCAGCGCCACCAGTCGCGAACACTGTAGCCTTTGATTCTACAAAAACGGTCTCTCCGGTTTCGATATCGATAGCAACCACACCAACCACAGCACCGTCGGCATTTTTGACGATATCAACGGCAAACCACTCATTGAGAAAGACAGTCTTATTCTTTAAATTTCCCTGGTACAGGGTGTGCAACAACGCGTGACCGGTTCTATCCGCAGCCGCGCATGTTCGCGCAGCCTGTCCACCGGCGCCATAGTCTTTGGACTGACCACCGAAGGGACGCTGGTAAATCCGCCCTTCTTCCGTTCGTGAAAACGGCAAGCCCATGTGCTCAAGCTCAAAAATCGCCTCAGGACCGGTCTGGCACATATATTCTATGGCCTCTTGGTCACCAATATAATCAGACCCTTTAATCGTGTCATACATGTGCCACTGCCACTGATCATTGGGGTCATCGCTGGCTATGGCGCACGTAATGCCCCCTTGCGCAGATACCGTGTGCGATCGCGTGGGAAATACCTTAGTAATAACTGCCGTTTTGTAGCCTGATTGCGCCAACTGCAGGGCTGCTCGCATTCCAGACCCACCGCCGCCAACAATGACAGCATCAAAACTCATTTTTCTTAAACTACCCATTCAATTAAAGTCCCCAGAGAATTTTGATTGTCCACACTAGATAAAGCAGGATTATGAATCCCAGCCCTAACTGCAAAACATTACGGACCCCATTCGCTTTTGGCCCTATCAATCTGACCGTAATGTAATCAGTTAAAACACACCGCATACCGATCCATGCATGGAAGGCAACCGCCGCTATGGTAACGAGTGTAAATATGCGCATCGACAAAAGGCCGTTCAGTGCTGACCATTGATCGTAGGTCAGTACTGGATTGGCCACTAAGAAGCCAACAATGAAAAATAGGTAGGCTGTCATCACAATCGCGGTGATACGCTGAATTATCCAGTTGTTAGGCCCTGTGAGGGTAAATCGAGCAAAAAACGCCATCATAAAATCACCCAGCCCGTTAATACTGTGATTAAGACAACAGCAATCACGACCGCGATCCAGGCGCTTATTCTGCCACTGTTAAAGCTTTCCTCACCAATTCCAAGATCCATAACCAGATGCCGGATCCCAGCAACCGTGTGATAAGCAAGAGCAACAAGACTCCCCCAAATCAAGAATTGAGCAATCGGGTATGACAATATATTGGATACGGCTTCAAAACTTTGCTCTGACGCTAGACTCTGATCGAGAAGCCACAAAAGAATCGCAAGCGCGAAAAGAGTGACCACTCCAGAAACCCTATGCAGGATAGAAACATACGCGGTAATTGGAAGTTTAATTGTTCCAAAATCGAGGTTAACAGGTCTTTTTTTATCCACCACAGGTAGCACCTTATCGTTGGTTGTCCTAACAATGAAACTTAATTTGAGTTTAGTCTAAACTTGAATACACTTGCGGAGCACCTTTCAAGCAGCACTCCCATTTGATGGCGCAGGAGTATAATTACTCATCAAGCCAAATTCAATTAGCTTTGCCCAAAACATTTAAACAAATAGTACTGCAATCATAATAAGCCCGCCCAAGGCACATTAAAAGGCCATTTGATCTGTGAATAACCGTTATCCCAGCGATAAGCTAAATTAACACTCATTTTTTGCCGATAGAGGCTTAATAGTAGAGTCAAGAGCCGCTAAAACGACTCTTTTAACAATGACTTCGTATTGACAATTTTCGCTGAACATCTATAGTTGCAAGCCGAGTTTTTGACCAGCTCTCACTAGTTTTTTAAGGAAATAGCATGACTGACCGCAAAGCTACCCTGACAATTGATGGCGAAACCCCTATTGAGTTGCCAATACTCAAAGGCACAAGAGGCCAAGACGTCATTGACATTGGAGCTTTAGGAAGCCATGGGTACTTTACTTATGACCCGAGCTTTACTGCAACAGCATCCTGCCAATCTGATATTACTTATATTGACGGCGAGAAAGGAATTCTATTGCATCGAGGCTATCCTATTGAGGTTCTTGCCGATAAGTCAGACTACATAGAGACTTGCTACCTACTCCTTGAAGGTGCGCTGCCTACTGCTGATCAAAAAGCAAAATTTGAACATACCATTAAATATCACACCATGGTGAATCGCTCAATTGAGCATTTCCTTAGTGGATATAGATATGACGCTCACCCAATGGCCATGCTCTGCGGCCTTGTCGGAGCAATGTCATCGTTTTATCACGACTCACTCGACATCACGGATCAAGAACATAGAACAATTTCGGCACATCGCTTAATTGCTAAAATGCCGACGATCGCCGCTATGTGCTACAAGCACTTTATTGGCCAACCCTTCGTATATCCTGACAACACCCTCTCTTATTCTGAGAACTTCCTGCATATGATGTTTGGAACGCCCTGTGAGAAGTATGATTGTCATCCTGCTCTTGCTAAGGCAATGGATAGGATTTTCCTATTGCACGCCGACCACGAGCAGAATGCATCAACATCGACTGTTCGCTTAGCGGGTTCATCAGGTGCTAATCCTTTCGCCTGCATCGCAGCTGGTATAGCTGCGCTTTGGGGACCTGCGCATGGTGGCGCCAATGAAGCAGTCCTGAGCATGCTCGATGAAATTGGCCATGAAGATAATATTGAAGAATATATAGCCAAAGCCAAAGATAAGAACGATCCTTTTCGCTTAATGGGCTTTGGCCATCGCGTCTACAAAAACCATGACCCGCGCGCCACTGTCATGCGCCAAACTTGCGACGAAGTACTCGAGGTTTTAGGCGTTCAGAACGATCCGCTATTTCGTTTAGCTAAAAAGTTAGAGGTCATCGCCCTCGAAGACGAGTACTTTATTTCCAAGAAGCTATACCCAAATGTAGACTTTTATTCCGGTATTATTTTAAAAGCTATGGGTATTCCAGAAGAAATGTTCACCGTGATTTTTGCCACAGGCCGCACCGTTGGATGGATTTCACATTGGAACGAAATGATTACTCATCCTTACCGTATTGCACGCCCTCGCCAACTCTATACCGGGGCAGATGTCCGCGACTACACCCCTATGGACGAGCGATAGAGTTCGGCAATGATTACCCAGTATAAAGATATAAAAAAGGCAGCTTAGGCTGCCTTTTTTGTGCGCAACATAGTTACCCTAGATTAGCGCTCTACTCTTTCACCGTTTTTTAGTGTACCCAATGATGCCTTGCGGACTTCTCTGCTATAGCTTTGGCCGTTGCCGCCGGCATAGCATTAATCTCTAGTCGCTCAAAAAATAGAGGCTCTATTGTCGAGTTACCGCTGCCAATTTCCGACATATTACTAACATCGTACAAACGGCCATTAATCATTGTATGTGTGATCATCTCACTTCGGCGGATATTGTTTAGCACCTCGCCATCCATAACAACTATATCAGCTAGCTTACCTACTTCAATGGAGCCCAAATCATCTCTCATGCCAAGCGCTATACTAGGGTCATGGGTGGCTGCCCGCAGCGCTTCCCAAGGGGTGAATCCGCCCTGATTAAGCATCCACATTTCCCAGTGCGCAGCCAATCCCTCTCGCTGGCCATGAGCCCCAATCAACACTCGAACGCCTGCATCACGCAACGTTTTAGCATAGGCGGCAACTTTTATATGGTTATAGTGGTCATCAGGGGCCGTCGCTCGTCGAATCGAGCGCGGCTCAACAATATAGCGTGGAACATAGCGTGTTAAACGAGTGTTTTCCCACACATTAGTCCGATCATACCAGTACTTTTCACCTTCTAACCCACCGTAGGCAACCACCAGTGTTGGGTTGTATGCCATTTCGGTTTGGCTCCAGAACTGGGTGAGATCACTGTACCCTGTAGCAATGTTTAGCGAATGCTCTAAGGTCGTATGGCCATCAGCAATCATGCTCATATTTTGATACAACTTACCGCCACCCTCTGGCACCACCATTAGTTCCAGATCACGCGCCGCATTAAGCACTTGCTGTCGTTGCTCTCGACGCGGCTGATTGTAACTTTTGACCGACACCGCACCCATATCTTTAAGTCGCTGCAAATGGAAAAATGCGTCCTCATAGCTATCAATCTTGGCATGTGCGGTGGGCGAGTTAGCGCCATAGACTATAGTTCCTGTTGAGAATATTCTTGGTCCCAAAATCTGCCCACTACGTTGCATTTCTGAAGCGGCAAATATCTCCGAACTGTCATTAGAAGGATCATGGATCGTAGTCACACCAAAGGCTAGACTAGAGAGATTCTTCCAATTCTGTTGTGGAATAATTTCTTCGTTCGCCTGAGAACCATGGGCATGACCATCAATCAAGCCAGGCGTTAACGTTTTTCCACTGACATCAATTATCTGGGCCTCAGCCGGAATAGAAACCTCACCCACCTTACCCACTGCAACAATACGATTGTCTTGCACTACGACAACGCCATTACTGATCACTTCTTGAGCATTATCAGCATCACGCATCGTAACCACTTGTCCGCCCACCAATGCGATGGTCGAACTAGGCTTATCCGCGATTTGAGAAAACCCTAAATTTAAGCCTTCAGACACCGGCTCCGGTAATTCATCAGGAGTGCCGGCCAGAAAGCTAAACGCCTGATTCAACTCACGGCTGAACACGGTTGCACCGTGAGACCAGCTAAGCCTATCGCTACCTGCAGACCAACTTAAATATTCACCGGCGCGCTTGGACACCTGCGCTACTGGCAAACCACTACCTTCGATATCCAACTCTTGCTGCAAACCGGTACTTAGAAACGGCGCCACAAAGGCGTTATTTTGATGGGTATAACCGATCCATTTACCATCAGGCGATAGCTGATACTCAGTCACCTTATCACCCCTAAGTAGCGTGCGCTCATCTCTGCCCTTTAAATCAACACTATAGAGCTCAAGCTCTGTGTACTTACTGTCAGGAGCATAGCTAGTAAAGTAAAGCCGATCTTCATCAGCGGCAAAGTGCGCATTAAAGCCATCCTCTGTCACTTTTTCCATGGTCTTGGCTTTTCGGTCAGCAAGATAAATGCCCGGCTCCAACGACCACTCAGGGGATAGCAGATAACCACCCGTCAGCCGGCGAAAAACAATATTGTTACCCTTAGGTGAAAACTTAGGTTCCACATAAATACCCGGCTCAGTAGTGATAGTTGATCCCCTGCCCCCACTGGCACTAACCACCCTAACTGATCCAAGGTCTTTGTCGCTCCAGGTCGTATAGGCTATCGACTTGCCATCACGTGAGAAACTTGGATAAAACTCGTCGTGATCATTCTGTCGAGTCAACCGTTTGACGCGGCCACTTTTAACATCTCGAAGATATAACTTGCCCAGCGCCTGATAAACCACCGAACCATTAGTGGGGGACATGCTGGCCCAACGAATCATCTTTACATCAAAGGTATCTGGCGCCACATCTACTAAATAACGCGGCGATTGCTGTACCTGTTTTTCAATTTTAATGTGCATTGGAATAAGAGAAACATCCAAGCTGTCGATATTTAGCCTGTGAAACTTACCCGCAGTCCAGTAGACGATATGCTGGCTGTCTGGGGTCCAATCAAAATAAGCAAAATTACCTTCAGAACCAAATGTTTCCTGATGGTCTCGCTCCATCTCTGTAGACAGTCTGCGGTCAACCCCAGACTTGAGGTCTTTTATATACAGCACCGTTTTTGTGTCCTCGCGCTTGAGATAGGCCATATATTTACCATCTGGCGAAGGCGTAGGAACGATAGCACCCCCTGCACCACCGATATAACTCGACGATTCTCCCGTCTCAAGGTCGTGACGCATAATATTAAACAGCTCGGTGGTCGAATTTTTGCCATATTCCCAAATTCGGCCCGAGGTAACGTCATCTGTGTAGTAGAGGTATTTACCATCGGGTGAAAAGGCCGGGTCAGTCATGTTTTTTTGGGTGTGCGGTCCATAAGCTCGCTCGGTGACCATCACCCCGTCACCCCCAGAGCGGTGATACATCCAGATCTCACCTGCAGGGATAGAGCGCGACGACATAAATCCTTTGGTCACTGCAATGTAGTCACCATCAGGGCTCCAGGTGGGTGTATGGATAAGGGCTGTTTTCTCTTTGCTAATTTGGCGCGGGTTACCGCCATTGACATCCATTACCCATAAATTAGAGGCGCCATCTCTGTCACTGATATAAGCGATAGTTTTACCGTCAGGGCTATAGGTTGGCTGCATGTTCCAATCAAACCCCTGCACCAGAGGTGTCGCCTCACCCCCCACAATAGACATCGTGTAAATATCACCGAGCATATCAAAGACCATAGCCTGCCCATCCTCACTGACACTGAGGTTTGACCAGGTGCTTTCAGTGGTGTCAATCGTAATGGTTTGCATATCACCCTGAGGTTGCGTGATGTCCCACTCGTTGTCGTCTTCCTCTTGGTCAATGTCAGAGGAATATACAGGCGTTAAAACAAGGCAACACAAAAGGGAGGTTATTAAAATACAGGGCTTTTTCTTGAGAAGAGTAATCATTATTTTTATGCCTCTACTAAATCGAAGAGCTAAGATAAAATCGAAACTGACGTCCAGCTTATACTATCCCATAGCGCGGATGAGCGGGAGTGCTTTATAACAATAAATAAAACATTCAGGTAAGGATATTTCGTCTAATATACTGGGCCAGAATGGAACCTGAACTCGGTATCGGGCTGCTCAACGAGCTGCTTCTCCGCTTCAGCAAACAGTGCAATCCGATCATCCAAAGACTCGTCCTTTGACGCTTTTTTAGCAAGGCCAAGATAATCTTGATAATGTCGCCCTTCCGACTTAAGCAAAGAGGTATAGAATTGTTCTAGCTCAGAATCTAAATAGGGCGCAAGTCGCGCAAAACGCTCACAAGACCGCGCCTCGATAAAGGCACCTATAATCAATACATCAATTAGCTTCCCTGGATCATCAGTCCTGGCCAAGTCTCTTAAACCAGCAGCATAGCGCGACGCTGACACATGCTGATACGCGATATTTCGGCGCTTCATAATACCGATCACTTGCTCAAAATGACGCATCTCCTCACGCGCCAGCTTTGACATTTTATTCATTAGCTCAAAGTTATCAATATATCGGTAGATCAAATTAAGCGCAGTACTCGCCGCTTTCTTTTCACAATTAGCGTGGTCAATTAACATCAAGACAGGATTGTCTAGCGCATTTTCAAGCCATTTATCAGGCGTTTGGCAGGGTAAAAATTCTTGAATTTCTTCCAGCGGAGTGGTCATAGTCAATTCTATTGGTCAGTCTCATTGGGCGCTATTAGAAAACACGCGGGATGCTTGTCATTATTTTACAACGATACGAGTATATAAGGATAATAGTCTGCACATTAATACCCATTATAAACCTGCCTAATAAACCCTAGAAGATTAGATTTTTTACTGGAACGTACTAATTTAGTCGCTAACAGCCGAGTTTCACTTAGTTTGATCACGTCAAAAAGCCCTGTTACTTGCTCTTCGTTAAGCTATCCCAATCTGTAATTAAACTACAAATTATTATATAATACTCGGCCAGAGTGGCGAACTCTTACCAATCGTCACCCAAAATAATCAATAAATTATAAGGAGTGGCAATTCGTGCTTGAAGCATATCGTGCCCACGTTGAAGAACGCCAGTTACAAGGAATTCCACCAAAGCCTCTCGGCCCTGAATGGACCGCTGGACTGGTTGATCTATTAAAGAACCCACCCAAGGGGGAAGAGAAGTTCTTACTCGATCTAATTGCCAACCGCGTACCACCAGGGGTTGATGAAGCCGCCTATGTTAAAGCCGGATTTTTAAGTGCCATTGTTAATGGTGATGTAAGTTCTCCTCTGATCGATCGTTCCGCAGCTGTTACCTTGCTTGGGAATATGCACGGCGGCTATAACGTAGCCACCCTGGTGAGTCTGCTCGATGATACTGAGCTTTCAAGTCAAGCAGCTAAAGAGCTAAAAAGCACACTCTTGGTGTTTGATACATTTCATGATGTGGCTGAAAAGGCCGACTCTGGCAACACAGACGCTAAATCTGTCATGCAGTCTTGGGCTGATGCCGAGTGGTTTACCTCGAACGATGCGGTCCCTCACAGCATTAAAGTAGCAATATTTAAAGCTACGGGTGAAATTAATACCGATGACCTCTCTCCGGCACAGGATGCTTGGTCACGACCGGACATCCCCTTACACGCCCGCGCCATGTTTAAAATGACCCGCGAAGGCATGCACCCTGAAGAGCACGGTGTGGTTGGCCCCATGACCCAAATCGACGAACTTAAAGCCCGCGGTCTGCCCGTTGCATTTATAGGCGATGTTGTTGGCACAGGTTCATCGCGTAAATCAGCCACCAACTCGGTGCTATGGTTCTTTGGTGATGACATGCTCGGCGTACCCAACAAACGCTCAGGCGGCATTTGTTTTGGTAGCAAAGTAGCTCCAATCTTCTTCAACACTATGGAAGATGCTGGCGCATTAGTCTTTGAAGCACCCGTAGATAATATCAACAATGGCGATGTTGTTGAGATCTTCCCCTATGAAGGAAAAATTCTTAATGAAGCCGGTGAAGTAATTTCCGAATTTCAGCATAAATCAGAAGTAATTCTCGATGAAGTGCAAGCCGATGGACGTATCAACTTGATTATTGGCCGTGGCTTAACTCAACGTGCTCGCGAGCACATGGGTCTGCCTCCTTCGGATGTATTTCGTCATCCAGCAGCACCTATAGAATCTGATGCTGGCTTCACATTGGCTCAAAAAATGGTCGGCAAAGCTTGCGGCACAGACGGGATACGACCCGGCACTTATTGTGAGCCTAAGATGACCACAGTGGGTTCACAGGACACTACTGGCCCCATGACCCGCGATGAGTTAAAGGACTTAGCGTGCCTTGGTTTCTCAACTGATTTAGTCATGCAGTCTTTTTGCCACACAGCCGCTTACCCCAAGCCTGTCGATATCGACACTCAGCACAATCTTCCTGACTTTATTATGAATCGCGGTGGCGTTTCATTGCGCCCCGGTGACGGTATCATTCACAGCTGGCTGAACCGTATGCTTTTGCCCGACACAGTGGGTACAGGTGGTGACTCCCATACAAGATTCCCTATGGGTATTTCATTTCCCGGCGGCTCTGGCTTGGTTGCCTTTGCGGCTGCCACAGGCGTAATGCCATTGGATATGCCAGAGTCCGTGTTAGTGCGTTTTAAAGGGAAGATGCAGCCAGGTATTACCTTGCGTGATCTTGTGCATGCCATCCCCTACTACGGCATTAAGGAAGGTTTATTGACCGTAGAGAAGAAAGGTAAAAAGAACTTCTTTAGCGGACGTATCTTAGAAATTGAAGGTGAAGGCATCCAGAGCCTTACCGTAGAGCAAGCTTTTGAGCTTTCGGACGCGTCAGCAGAGCGGTCAGCGGCAGGTTGTACCATCAAGTTAAGCGAAAGTTCTGTTGCCGAATACCTGCGCTCAAACGCAACACTTCTGCGATGGATGATTGCCGAAGGCTACGGCGACGTGCGCACGCTAGAACGTCGTGTGCGTAAAATGGAAGAATGGCTAGCAGAGCCGTCGCTAATGGAAGCCGATGCCGACGCAGAATATGCCGCGGTTATCGAGATTGATTTGGCCGATATTAAAGAGCCGATTGTCTGTTGTCCAAACGACCCCGATGATGCCAAACTGCTTTCAGATGTTGCCGGAGATAATGTTGACGAAATTTTTATTGGTTCATGTATGACCAATATCGGTCACTTCCGTGCGGCAGGAAAGCTGCTAGATGAAGCCGGCTCTGTAGACTCTAGATTTTGGATTTGCCCGCCAACACGAATGGATGCTCATACGCTAATGGAAGAAGGCTATTACAACATATACGGTAAAGTCGGTGCGCGTACTGAAATGCCAGGCTGCTCCCTCTGCATGGGAAACCAAGCACGAGTGCTCGCCGGTGCCACGGTGCTGTCAACCTCAACTCGCAACTTCCCCAACCGCTTAGGCGATGGCGCCAACGTCTATTTGACCTCAGCCGAGCTTGCGACAGTGGGTGGTATTTTAGGTCGACTGCCCACCGTTTCTGAGTACATGGAGTACGCTACTAAAATTGACTCTATGGCGTCGGATGTCTATCGCTACATGAACTTTGATCAGATTGAGTCGTTCCAGAAGTCAGCTGAGCAAGGTAAGTTGATTGCTGCGCAGCAGATTGTTGATGTTACGTAAGTAGCACTTTAATGCTGCTATAAAAACCTCGCTTATGCGGGGTTTTTGATTGTCGGTTAATCATCGAATTGATAGCTAGTAGTAGAGCAATACTCGTCTTCAGGCTTCAGGATGCAGCTGGGTATCCATTCGGGATGATTGGGGGAGTCCGGTAAAAACTGTGTTTCCAGAGCCAGCCCTGCACTCTTACCATAGTAATCTCCACTCCGGTTTGGCGGGCCCTGCAGCCAAATGCCAGTGTAAAGCTGCAAGGCTGGCTTATCGGTAAATACGCTTAGAGTTATTAAACCGTCGGGGGATACAACTGTTGCAGCTGGCTCGAGGTCTGAGTCAGCATCTTTACTGAGTAAATATGATTGATCAAAACCAACCATCTGATCATGGGGATTGGTCTTATTCCACCATTGAAGCTGGTCGCCTAAGGTTGTTTTGACTCTAAAATCAAATGGGCTATTTGCAACGTCAGTTAGCTGTGCATTTGGGATGCCCACCTCATTAGTGGGTAGATAGGCTTCGCTAGCGATTGTTAAACGATGGGATAGGCAGTCATTGCCAGACTCTGCACCCAATAAATTAAAATACGCGTGATTGGTGAGATTGAGTGCGGTTGGACGGTCTGTCCTGCCACTATAGTTAATTTCGATACGGTTGTTATCGGTTAAGCTGTAACGAACCCCAACAGAGACTGTACCGGGAAAACCTTGATCACCGTCGATGGACGTTAAGTTAAACAGCACACTGGTTGGAGTGTGCTCGGTAATTTGCCAGCGGCGCTTATCAAAGCCCTGACTGCCGCCATGCAATGTATTGCCGTTTTGGTTGGTATCCAGCTGGTAGGACTCGCTTCCAATTCTTAATTTTCCGCCGTTGATTCTATTAGCGTAGCGGCCAATGGTTGAGCCTAGGTAAGCAGTCTGGCTTTCAAAGTCCGCCAAGCTGTTTACACCTAGAAGTACCTCTCTTTTCTCTCCTTTGACGGGAACTATACAGCTTAGCCATGTCGCGCCTATATCCATCAAGGTAACGCGCAAGCCTTGTTTGTTTTCGAGTATAACCAGCTTTGCAGGCAGCCCATCGCTATAGGGTTTGTCGGTCATTAGTGGGTACTGTGTCATAGCCTTGCTGGTGCTGGTATGTCTTGGATTAAGCCGGCTCCACCGCTGGCCTGACAGACGTAAATTGAGGCTTCGAGCCCCGTCTGCTGCTGGTAATGTTCTTCCACGGCGCCTTTCACAGTATCGACTAAATCAGCTGGAATCAAGCTGACTACACAACCGCCAAAACCACCACCGGTCATACGCACGCCACCACGGTCTCCTATTGCCGATTTAATGATTTCAACCAAAGCATCAATCTCAGGCACAGTGATCTCAAAGTCATAGCGCATAGAATGATGTGATTCTGCCATTAGCCGGCCCATTTTCACCAAGTCGCCTTGGCTGAGTAATTCGGCTGCCAGTTGAGTTCTCTGGTTCTCGGTGATTACATGACGGGCGCGTCTTGCCACGACAGGGTCTAACTCAGCAGACCTGGATTCAAATATGTCTAAAGTCACATCGCATAACGCTGGTACTTTAAAAAAAGCAGCTGATTGCTCGCACTGAAAACGTCGGGCGTTATATTCACTGTCCACTAAACCGCGTTTTTTATTGCTATTTACAATCACTACTGCGGTGTTACTCGGCAGAGCCACAGACTGTGCCTCAAGACTGCTACAGTCGAGCATTAGGGCACTGCCCTGCTCTCCTTTTACCGAGATCATCTGATCCATAATGCCGCAATTACAGCCAACAAAATCGTTCTCTGCCTGCTGTGCATTAAGAGCAATATCCACGCCTTTAATCTCTAAATGATAAAGCTCTTTAAAGGTTTGGCCTACAGCCACTTCTAGGGCCGCTGACGAGCTTAGCCCGGCGCCTTGGGGAATATTGCCGCCAACCACTAAGTCTGCGCCAGCAAAAGAGCAGCCACGACTTAGTAAGCCGACTACCACGCCTCGAATATAATTAGGCCACATGCGATCGTGCTGAAAGGCTATTTCTTGGCTTAGGTCGAACTCATCTGTCTGATTATCGTAATCAACGGCGATTACCCGAATTAAATTGTCCTTGCGGGCAGTCGCGGCGACTATGGTTTGATAATTAATCGCGCAGGGCAAGACAAAACCACCATTGTAATCTGTGTGTTCCCCGATCAAATTAACACGACCGGGGGCCTGTACGAGATGCGTTGGAGCATGGCCATAGCTACTGGCAAATGTTTGCTGAACTCGTTCGATTAGAGCTGTATCGATCAGTGATTGGTTTACCTTGTTTGTCATTTTCCCCTCAGACTGACCCACACAGTTTTTATTCTTTGTAATGAATGTCGCTAACGCTACGCAGTTTCTCCGCGGCCTGTTCAGCGGTTAAATCCCGCTGACTCTCCGCTAGCATTTCATAACCAACCATAAATTTACGCACGGAGGCTGACCTTAGCAGGGGCGGGTAAAACAATGCATGTAGTTGCCAGTGATCGACCTGCTCACCCTCGGCGAAGAACGGCGCATAGTGCCAACCCATCGAATAAGGAAACGAGCATTGAAAGAGGTTGTCATAACGACTGGTGAGTTTTTTCATTGCAATCGCTAGATCATCCAGCTGCTGATTATTGAGATCGGACATTCTGCGCGCGGCCACCTTGGGCACAAGCATCGTTTCAAATGGCCAGGCAGCCCAGTAGGGAATCACGGCTAGCCAATGCTCGGTCTCTACGACTATGCGCTTTCCATCTTTGAGTTCGGCATCAATATAGTCCACTAGAAGATTGGATCCGTTTTCCTCAAAATACGCTTTTAGATGCTGGTCTTTACGAGCAATTTCATTGGGTAAAAAACTATTGGCCCATACCTGACCATGCGGATGGGGCTGTGAACAACCCATAGTTTCGCCCTTATTTTCGAACACTTGCACCCAAAGATAGTCTTTTCCTAACTCTTCAATCTGCTCATTCCAGGTATCAACTAGTGCACGAATACCCGCCACTGGCAATTCTGGAATGGTTTTACTGTGATCAGGTGAAAAGCAGATAACACGACTTAAACCCCGTGCGCTAGCGGCCTTAAATAGACGATTCTCGGCCTCAGGAACCTCCGGAGCATCTGCTTTAAGTGCGGCAAAATCATTGGCAAACACATAGGTAGACAGGTAATTTGAATTCAGGTCACCTGATATGCGCTCATTATTTGGGCATAGTAGGCAGTGTTCATCATAGGCTGGTAGCTGTTGCTCTAGCACCGGTTCGGCCTGACCACTCCAAGGGCGCTTACTTCTGTGCGGTGAGACCATCACCCACTGGCCTGTCAGCGGATTAAACCGACGATGTGGGTGGTCTGCAGGATCAAATATGGTCTTGGGCATAGACGGCTCTTGTGATATGTAGTGGCCTTCGCGCCCCACTATTCATTACATATAGGCGTTAGTTGTATCTGTATGATCAGTCACGTCGCGCACGCCTTTGAGCTCTGGGATCTTCTCCATGAGCGTTTTCTCAACACCCTCTTTCAAGGTTAAATCAACCGCAGAACAACCCTGACAGCCTCCGCCAAACTCCAACACCGCAAAGCCATCAGACATTTCTGACAAAGAGACCACCCCACCATGTGATGCCAAGCTAGGATTGATTTCGTTATAAAGCAAATAGTTAACCTTATCTTCTACCGGACTATCGTCATTTATGTTTGGCAACCTAGAATTGGGCGCGCGTATAGTAAGCTGCCCACCAAATTTATCTTCAGCAAAATCGACCTTAGCATCATCTAAAAATGGAATACTGCGCTGCTCATAGTAGCCATTAAACTTTCCGTACTCGACAATTAAGTCTTCTTCGTTGTGCTCTCCAGGACGACTATAAGCAATACAAGTCTCAGCTTTTGGGGTGCCGGGGTCTGACACAAACATACGGATACCAATACCTTCGCAGTTCTGCTTCTCCAGCAGGCCCGCTAAATAGTCTTGAGCTGATTCAGTAATATTGACGTTTAACATGCTTCTATTTTAACTCCAGTGAGCGCGATTATTGTCGTATTTTACGCTATAGATGAGCTTAGACATACCCCCAAGTGGCAATTACAGGTCGCATTGTTAATAATAGATGGTATGATGACCATCCATCAAAATATTTCGATAAAGCAGCAAGATAGAGGTTTACCCGCGCATTATGACTGATTCAATAACCCTAGCAGCCCAACACCGTATTCTAGTCCTAGACGGAGCCATGGGAACCATGATTCAGCAACACACGCTAGAAGAAGAGCATTTTCGGGGTGAACGCTTTGCGGACTGGCACTGCGACATCAAAGGCAACAACGACCTGCTAAGTCTTACCCAGCCAGATATTATCTGTGATATTCACCGAGCCTATCTAGACGCTGGCGCTGATATTATTGAAACCAACACCTTTAACTCTACCACTATCTCGCAGTCTGATTACGATATGCAAAAAATCTCTCGAGAGATAAATGTGGCCTCTGCGCGGCTGGCACGCATAGCCGCAGATGAGTTCTCGACGCGTGAACGCCCACGCTTTGTCGCCGGCGTCTTAGGGCCCACTAGCCGTACGGCTTCACTATCACCGGATGTCAATGATCCTGGTGCTCGCAATGTGACCTTTGACGAACTGGTAGAGGCGTATATTGAGTCATGCGAAGCGTTGATTGAAGGTGGCGCAGATCTGATCATGGTCGAAACTATATTTGATACTTTAAATGCTAAGGCCGCACTCTTTGCGGTGCAAGTAGTGTTTGAAACACAAGGCTTTGAGCTACCTATTATGATCAGCGGCACTATTACCGATGCCAGCGGACGTACTCTGTCGGGGCAAACCCCTGAGGCTTTCTGGAACTCGGTACGTCACGCCAAACCTATAAGTGTTGGGCTGAACTGTGCCCTTGGCCCTAGAGAATTACGCCCTCATCTTCTTGAGATTTCTACAATCGCTGACACCCTGGTTAGCTCGCACCCAAATGCTGGCCTACCCAATGAGTTTGGTGGCTATGATTTAGACCCGGAGGCAATGGCTGAAACCGTCGCTGAATTCGCCAGTTCTGGTCTACTGAATATTGTTGGCGGGTGCTGTGGTACCACACCAGACCATATTCGAGTTATCGCCACTGCTGTCGCCAAAGTGAGTCCACGCAAGGTGCCCGTTATAGCACCAGCCTGCCGCCTGTCTGGGCTTGAGCCTTTTACGATCAATGCCGACTCGTTATTTGTGAATGTTGGAGAGCGTTGCAATGTCACCGGGTCGGCAGCGTTTAAACGCCTGATTCTTGAAGAGAACTATGATGCCGCGCTCGAGGTAGCTCGACAGCAGGTGGTTAACGGCGCGCAAATTATTGATGTGAACATGGATGAAGGCATGCTTGAGTCGTTACCGGCCATGACTAAATTTTTAAATCTAATCGCCTCCGAACCCGACATTTGCCGATTGCCCATTATGGTTGACTCCTCAAAATGGGAGGTGATTGAAGCTGGGCTAAAATGCATTCAAGGCAAGTCAGTGGTTAATAGCATTAGCCTAAAAGAAGGTGAAACTGAGTTTATTGAAAAAGCTAAATTGTGTAAAAAGCATGGCGCGGCCGTTGTAGTGATGGCTTTTGATGAAGATGGCCAGGCCGATAACCTTGAACGGCGCCAGCTAATCTGTCAGAGAAGCTACGACATTTTGGTCAGTGACATTGGGTTCCCCGCTGAAGATATTATCTTTGATCCCAATGTTTTCGCGGTGGCCACGGGTATTGAAGAGCACAATCGCTATGGTCTCGACTTTATAGAAGCGAGCAGCTGGATTAAAAAGAACCTACCCCATGCTCTGATCAGTGGCGGCATATCCAATGTCTCATTCTCCTTTCGTGGCAATAATCCCGTGCGCGAAGCCATTCACTCAGTGTTTCTCTACCATGCCATCCGCGAAGGCCTGAGTATGGGTATTGTCAATGCCGGTCAGTTGGCGGTCTATGACGATCTACCTGAAGAGCTCCGAAAAGTCGTGGAAGATGTCGTCTTGTTTCGCACCACAGAGGGTACTGAGAATCTACTCGCCATTGCAGACAATTACAGGGGTGATGGGACCACTCAGGCCAAAACTGAAGATTTAACATGGCGTGAAGGCAATGTTAACCGTCGCCTTGAATATGCCCTAGTTAAAGGCATCACAGCCTTTATAGAAGAAGACACTGAAGAGGCCCGACAACTGGCAGAACGTCCGTTACATGTTATTGAGGGCGCTTTAATGGATGGAATGAATATCGTCGGCGACCTATTCGGGGCTGGCAAAATGTTTCTACCTCAAGTCGTAAAATCAGCCCGTGTTATGAAGCAAGCAGTGGCCTACCTGCAGCCTTACATTGAAGACGCGAAAGATATTGCGGCCAGCGCCAATGGCAAAATTCTAATGGCAACCGTCAAAGGTGACGTGCACGACATTGGTAAAAATATTGTCGGGGTGGTCCTGCAATGTAATAACTATGAAGTCATCGATTTAGGTGTAATGGTGCCCGCTCAAAAGATTCTGGAAACGGCAAAAGAACTCAACGTTGATATTATAGGCCTATCTGGGCTAATTACGCCCTCTTTGGATGAGATGGTAACCTTGGGCAAAGAAATGCAGCGCCAAGGCTTTACAATCCCATTAATGATTGGCGGCGCAACCACGTCGAAGGCCCATACAGCCGTTAAGATCGCGCCCGGCTATGAAAACAACCAAACTATCTATGTATCTGATGCCTCTCGAGCCGTCGGTGTGGCTAGCAAGCTCATTAGCACCGAACACCGAGATGCATTTATTGCTGAAATACAACTTGATTATGAGGCGGTAAGGTTACGTACGGCTAATCGAACCCCCAGAGGCACCGTTTTCACCTATAGCGATGCTATCAAGCAAAAGCCTCAGATTAACTGGCGCGATCATCAGCCTGAGATTCCGAATAATTTAGGTGTCACAGTGCTAGACGACTACCCCTTGGAAATCTTAGTGCCCTACATCGACTGGACGCCTTTCTTCATTACCTGGGATCTAGTTGGTAAGTATCCGAAGATTCTAAATGACGGCGTCGTTGGCGAAGCCGCCACTAATTTGTTCGCGGATGCCCAAGCGTTACTAAAAGACATTATCGACAATAAGCGTCTTACCGCACGCGCAGTATTCGGCCTGTGGCCGGCCAATACTGTTAACCATGATGACATTGAAGTCTATGCTGACAGCAACCGATCTAGCACACTGGCTACATTGCACCAAATTCGGCAGCAGATCCAAAAACCCGGCGCCAGCGAACAACTTACCTCTTTGGCAGACTTTGTCGCCCCTAAAGAGACTGATTTAAACGATTATATCGGTGCTTTTGCGGTGACTACAGGTATAGGTGCTGACGAATTAGCCGCCGAGTATGAAGCCCAGCATGATGATTATAATTCGATTATGGTCAAGGCCCTCGCAGACCGTTTGGCCGAGGCCTTTGCAGAACACCTTCATCATCGAGTGAGAAAAGAATACTGGGGCTACGCGACAGAAGAGACACTAGACAATGACTCGCTGATTAAAGAAAAATATCGCGGTATTCGACCTGCTCCTGGCTACCCCGCCTGTCCCGACCACACAGAGAAAGCAGCACTATTTGAGCTACTAGACGTGAAAGAAAATATTGGACTAGAACTCACCGAAAGTTTTGCCATGGCTCCCGCAGCGGCCGTCAGTGGATGGTATTTTGGACATCCCGATGCTAAGTATTTTAATACCGGCAAAATATCTGCCGATCAAGTAGAATCACTCGCCGGTCGCAAAGGCATGACAGTCACAGAGCTGGAACGCTGGCTCACCCCAATTCTCAATGATTAAAAAATGAGTTAACAAAGTGACAAAGGAAGCCAAGAAAAAACAAAAAATCGGATCTCTCATCAAAAGTATTCTTGCAGCGGGGATCGGTGTGCAGAGCGACAAAAACCGCCAGGAAGACTTTGCTGGCGGAAACCCTCTGGCTTTCATTATTGGCGGCTTTATCTTCACCATTCTGTTTATTTTATGTGTCGCTGTGGTGGTTGGTTTAGTCCTAAGCAACGCTAACTAAGCGTCAGCGCCCTCAACTGTCAACGCTTGAACTATTATCGCTAAAAGCGCCCACAATAAAACACTAACCATATCCAGCACCTATTATCTAATGGCATCTTATTTCTATATTTAGACGGTAAGAATGTCGACTGGTTGGCAGTTTAAACATTAAGGGTTTTCAAAAACATGGAGGTCTCGCCATAATAGAGACCAAGTGGTGATGCTAGCCTAGCTAAGTCATTGCAACATGCAAACACATTAACCCCCGCACAATATACCCCAACATTTACCCTCTTTTTAGAGGTTTTTTTGCTGTTAACTTCGGTAAAAATCTTCGGCAGAAAATGTCTCAAAACTCTCAATACCACCTAACATACCGCCCAAATAGGAGGCATTTCGGTTTAATAACTGGGATGCGAAAAAGTCAGTGGTGACGATTTTTTGACTATAAAAACGATTTTGATCGCCGCTTTCAATATGCTTCTGAGCCGAAATAGCTAACTTGACCATCAACCAATAAGAAACCGAATTTCCAAAGAGCATCATAAAATTATAAGCTAAATGCTGTGACTTCTCTGGGTGCGCTAATACATGTGCTAACCCCTCTTGACACTGGACAACGGCGTTTCCTAAGGCTTCCACCAGGGACTTCACTTGAGTGGAATCGGATAATGAAGATTCAGCTGTGTCGGCCATCTCACTCAACAATTCCCGTAGCCCTTCACCACCGTCACGCAGGCATTTACGTCCAACGAAATCTAGAGCCTGAATGCCATTAGTACCCTCATAAATAGGCAATATTCTTGCGTCCCTCATATGCTGAGCGGCACCGGTCTCTTCGATAAAGCCCATACCGCCATGCACTTGAACACCAAGAGATGTAACTTCCTGAGCAACTTCAGTGCACCAGCCTTTGACCAAAGGGGTTAATATCTCAACCGCACGTGAACTAGCCTCGCGCACTGATTGGTCGGCATGATGCGTACTCCGATCTTCAGTAGCTATGGTATAAATCGACATTGCTCGACCTGCCTCCACCTGCGCACGCATTTGCAAAAGCATCCGTTTGACATCAGCATGGTGGATAATTGAGGCTCGCCCTTCAACGCCCTGAACGCGACCTTGAACACGATTTGCAGCATAGGCTACTGCCTGTTGGTATGCTCGCTCCCCCACCGATACACCCTGATGTCCGACAGACAATCTGGCATTATTCATCATGCTGAACATGCACATTAACCCTTGATTTTCAGGGCCAACCAAATACCCAACGGCGCCGCCATTGTCGCCAAACGCCATGGTGCACGTAGGGCTGCAGTGAATCCCGAGCTTATGCTCCACACCTACGGCCTTAACATCATTGCGCTGACCCAGACTACCGTCAGTGTTAACTAAAAATTTGGGCACTAAAAATAGTGAAATACCTTGATTCCCGGCAGGAGCATCGGGAAGTCGCGCTAGAACCAAATGAATTACGTTCTCAACTTGCTGATGGTCGCCCCACGTAATATAGATTTTTTGCCCTGACACCAAGTAATGATCATCATGCGGTACTGCCTTGGCTTGCACTGCTGATAGATCACTACCAGCTTGGGACTCAGTAAGATTCATGGTCCCCGACCAAACGCCGGTAACGAGATTTTCTAAATAGCACTCTTTCAGTTGATCTGAACCATAAAGGCTTAGAGCATGAATAACCCCGCGACTCAGCATTGGCAGCAAGCTAAGCCCCATGTTGGCAGATTGCAGCATCTCTTGAACCACAACGTCGACTACGCCAGGAAAGCCAGCGCCACCGTAATCTGGCGCGCCGCTTAAAGCGCACCAACCAGCCTCTATCATCTGCTCATAAACACCATCTAATGCTGGCGCAGTAACAACATTACCATCTACTAGATGAGTTGCTTGACCGTCCGCGATGGAATTAGTTGGGGCAACGACCTGTTCAAAAAACTTTGCCGCTTCCGGTAAAATGGCACTTAACATGTCACTACCTACGTCTTGATAACCCGGCAATTGACTATGCTTTTCATAGCCGATTAACTCTTCAAGTATGAAAGAAAATTCTTGGACGGGGGCTTTATATACAGACATTAATACTATCCTAAAATGTTAAGGGTATGTTTTAAAGCAAGATGTTTTGACGTAGTCTAATTGTCTAGTTTACCAAGATTAGTGTAAACGTAAAACAATGACTCGCTAGTCTTTCCACTAGTGAAATCAACAAGTAATTAGCATCATTCTACTGGTGTAGATTATGAAAACATAGATGAACGTGGCTGTGGGATCACTGATGTAAACCTGCTTACACCTTATAGAATAGACTTTAAACGCCTATAAATTGATCCGCAGTAAGGTCGTAGCAAGTAGCATCCAAATCCCCTACTAGCGAGAGATTAGGCTTAATCTTAGGCAGCTCATAACGAAAGAAAAACCGCATCGCAGCAACTTTGCCATCGTAAAAAGCATCATCAGCTTTATTACCCTTCTGTTTGCCCTCTACAGCTGCTAATGCCTGTTTCAACCACATCCATGCAATAACAAGATGCCCTATAGCGTCCAGGAAGATCGTAGCATTGGCTAACGCTAGAGAGGGATCTTCTGCTTGACCAACAGCGAAGATCGTGTCTTCAGTTAACCTTAAATACTCTTCAAGCTGATCGCAAAAACTAGCTAGCTCAGAATGTCCTGTAGCCGAATCAATAGTCGTTTGCATTTCCTCTCGAAGAATCGCCACTGCAGCACCATTCTGCATTCGCACCTTGCGACCAAGAATATCGATACCCTGAATACCCCAAGTACCCTCGTGAATATGATTTAGACGGTTGTCACGATACAGGCGCTCAACTGGATACTCGCGAGTATAGCCATAGCCACCCAAAACCTGTATTGCTAACTTGTTCGCTTCAAGACAGAACTCTGAGGGCCAGGACTTGCAAATGGGAGTCAATAGATCGAGTAATAAATCACGCCGCTGATTAGCCGCATGATCATTAGTGATTTTCTTCGTATCAATTAGCTCAGCACAGAAGTACATCAATGTCTGAGCCCCCTCGACAAATGCTTTTTGAGTCATCAGCATCCGTTTAATATCTGCGTGCTCACTGATCATAACCTGAGCATGTTCTGGATTACGGTTTACCAATGGTCGGCCTTGAGGACGATTTCGTGCGTAATCCAAAGAGTATAAATAACCGCCAAGCGCCGACATAACGGCAGACATTCCCACTGAAATGCGCGCTTCATTCATCATATGGAACATATTAGATAAACCCTGATTGGGCTCTCCAACCAAGTAGCCAATCGACTCGCCTGACTCGCCAAAATTAAGTAGGCAGTTCGTTGCCCCACGACAGCCCATCTTATGATTCAGACCAGCCAGCGCTATATTATTAAAGCCGCCAAGGCTTCCATCATTATTAACACGGTTTTTTGGCACCAAAAACAGCGAAATCCCTTTAACCCCCGGCGGTGAACCGGGGATTTTAGCCAACACCATGTGGATAATATTCTCAGTAATGTCCTGCTCGCCGCCCGATATCCACATTTTAGTGCCGCTAAGCGCGTAGGAGCCATCTGACTTTAGTTCTGCTTTGGTACGTATATCAGCAAGCGATGATCCTGCTTGAGGTTCGGACAAACACATCGTGCCAAACCATTTACCCTTTACAAGATTAGGCAAGTACTTGGTCTTTAGTTCCTCAGAACCGCAGACATTAAGCATATTAGCCACACCCTGTGTTAGGAACAGATAAATATGAGCAGGATTGTTGGCGCAGACAAACATACCATTGAGAGCTTGGTCCACCATCCAAGGAAGTTGCATGCCTCCAATATCCGCATCATAGGCTGACGTGCATAGGCCCGCTTCCTGATAGGCATTAATAGCCTCTTTGAGTTCTGAAATTGTTTCAACTTTTCCATCAACAAACTGGGGTTCGTTGGCATCCAATTTAGACGCACACGTCAAAAACTGGTCTTCGGCAATCGTTTGGCAAAGGTCCAACATCGCGTCAAGAGATTCACGGTCATAATCAGCATATCGCTCCGACTCGAGAATCTTATCTAAACCCAGAGTCTCGTATAGCACAAAGTCCAAATCGCGCCGGTTTACAATCATTGACATAGCTTTTTCCTTGCATTGATATTGACATTGTCACAGGTCACCAAGTTTACGCCAAAGCGAGTAAATAGCAGCCACCTATTCGGCATTGGATCTATTTTACTTGATAGCGGTAACTGATGATATAACGTAAGAAACTGATGTGTTCTTGTCCTGCAATATTGTTGTTTGGTTTCCGCCATCTTTCTTCGCTTTACATAATGCTCTATAAGTACCGTCTATAATATTGGTGACTTACGATCTGGGCGACTAGATAGATTGTGTTATTTTAATAATGTTAATATAACTTATGGCCAAGGAGCATTGCTAACTGCTATTCAGACGCGTGCGTTTAGGTGGACACAGAATGAGACGGCACAAAAAGTAGACCTGCAAAGACTTGTCACTTAAAGAGGAAAATAAACAATGATCGCTTTGGACCAATTACATTGCGTTGCGGACATCAGTCGCTATCAAACAAAGATAAACGGCCACCGCATTGCACAGATCTTTGAAGGT
>CAWKZU010000023.1:0-31743 GCA_963854585.1 Gammaproteobacteria bacterium
TCATTTGTCGCACCGCTATTGTTTCGCCAGTTTGGCATTAGAGCAATGATGTTTATCGGGTTGATCTGCTATTGCGCCACCATAGCCATTGGCTTTTCAGATACGAGTGTTACCGGCTTCTGGTTGCAGTTAGTGTTACTTGGCATAGGTTGGAACTTTTTGTTTCTTGCCGGCACCACGTTATTACCTAGCACTCATTCTGACAATGACCGCCACAAAGCCCAAGCCATTAATGATTCAACCGTTTTTTCATTTCAGGCGATAGCTGCACTGTCTGCCGGTTGGGCTATAAATTTGATCACCTGGCAACAGATGCTACTGGGCTGTCTTATTCCCATCACAATCATGCTGGGCTTTATGATGTGGGAGGGAACGTGCACAGCGAAACCATACTCTAAGGCTGCCTAGCCGTGATAGATACATCCACTGGTACAGGTCTCTTTTATCTCAATAGCGCTTAATAGAGGTAGTCGGGGCTTTAGGTTATCCCATATCCAAATAGCTAAGTTTTCACTGGTAGGGTTCTCTAAACCCATGACATCATTTAGATAATGATGATCAAGTTGTTCATAGATAGGCGCAAAAGCCACCTTGATATCGCCAAAATCCATTATCCAACCTGTTTGCTCACCAACAGGACCATCCACATGGATTGCCACCTGAAAGGAATGACCATGCAGACGGGCACATTTGTGGCCTTCGGGGACATTTGGAAGTCGATGGGCAGCCTCAATACTAAATTCTTTATAAATCTTCATTTTTGTTCAATAAAATAACGTGAATTAGGTCGTTATATTAGGGCTGTGAAGCTGATATGTATATAGGCTCAGAAAATGTTTGACAGTCACCCCCAGTTCGGTAGAATGCGTCGCTCTCTCAGGGGGTGGTTAGCTCAGCTGGTAGAGCATCGCCCTTACAAGGCGAGGGTCACAGGTTCAATCCCTGTACCACCCACCATTAGAGAATATGCTTTCACGGACCGGTAGTTCAGCTGGTTAGAATGCCGGCCTGTCACGCCGGAGGTCGCGGGTTCGAGTCCCGTCCGGTCCGCCATAAGCATCCATTAAGCCTCTGTTTTTACAGGGGTTTTTTGCTTTCTAGGTTTGCCGTTTTTTAAGAGTTACACTCTGAGTTACACCTTAGCTGTCCGCTATTAAGTGCAGTGCTTGCAGGATGTGCTGGTCTGAAAATGGCGTTCCTGTAACACTGCAAAGACGATGCTTCTCTCAACGTTAGCCAGCAGATACACTAGCGCTGAGAATTGCGTGTCAAATACCTGAATAGATGTTCCCGATTGGTGATGAGCAAAGATACATTAGGAGACTTTTATGATGAATAAATATCTAACTTTTTTAATTGTTAGTTTTATTTTCTGGGCCTCACCCCTATTAGCTCAAAGTGAATGGCCCACGAAAGAATGGACTTTAACAACGCCTCCATCGGTAGGTCTTGATCCTAAAGTGCTGTCCGCACTTGATACAGACATAGAGCAGGGAAAATACGGCTATGTTGACTCTATGTTGGTTATTCGCAGTGGCAAGCTAGCCTATGAGCGGTATTATGGTCGCGATTACGGTAGCATTTACCAAAAGGAAGCGTCTACACCAGGCCCGCTAGTTGTGCGCGACCCAACCGGCCCTTATAACTACTTCAATCCTTGGTGGCATCCTTACGTCAAAAAGGGAAATCTGCACTCGATGCAATCTGTCACCAAGAGCGTGGTTTCAGCGGTTATCGGTATTGCTGTGGGACGAGGTGAATTTCCAGATCTTGAGACACCGGTTCTTACGTTCTTTAAACCCAGTACCGTAGATAATATTGATGACAAAAAACGACGTATGACCATTCGACACCTGCTCACCATGACCACCGGTCTCCAATGGAATGAAGATTATCCCTATAACGATCCCAGAAACACATTTGCTATCATGGCATTGGAGCCAGATTGGGTTAAGTTCACAATGAATCGACCGATGTCGTCAGAGCCAGGTGAGTCTTTTGAGTACAACAGCGGCGCCACATTAATATTGGCGCACGTATTCAATCAAGCGACCGGCATGGATCTCGAAGAGTATGCCGTTAGGCATTTGTTCCAGCCGCTAGGCATAGACAACTTTTATTGGAAACGCACCCCATATGGTCTCACTGATGCCCAAGAGGGACTGTTCATTTCCTCTCGTGACATTGCGAAGATTGCCTACTTATTTCTGAAACGAGGGAAATGGGAAGACAAGCAAGTTGTACCCGAAGCCTGGGTGGATGCATCGATAGCACCATTTGTGTCAGTCACAGAGGATCGTAGTTTAGAATATGGCTATAAATGGTGGCTTGTACATTATCAATACAAAGGAAAAGAACGCGTCGCTTTCGCTGGCTTCGGCTTCGGTGGACAGTACCCCATTGTTATTCCTGAGTTGGACATGGTCATTGTATTCACTGGCTGGAATATCCTTGCGGAAGGCCCCAGAATGAGCGCGCTAAAAGGAATCAAACGCATCCTGGAGGCTGTCAAAACGCCTTAAGCTAAGAACACAACTGCCAATACAGCAGTGAATTAAAGGAGTCAGCGATAGATGAGACGTATTTGCTTTTAATCTTTTCAGGCCAACTAAAGATCAAATGATACTGCTCTCTGCCGTTAGAGATCTAATAGCTGAGCGGATTCCTGCACTCGCACCTCATGGCTAATGAAAAAAAGGCAGAACCTTTAGGGTTCTGCCTGTCCAGATTGTTTGAGGGAGCTTACATCGAAGGCGTCAGACTATTAAGGTAAGCCTCAATCTCTACCGCACTTCTTGTTGCGTCTGAGGCTATAACTCCGCTTACTAAAGCATCTCCTTCCAAACCAAATAGGTATCGCAAAGTAAGTAAACCATCTGTTAAGGCATCAATCTGGCCGTTGCCATCAATATCAATCAGATTCCCCAACTTCACAATTCTCGACTCGACATCTTGCGCAGAGATATAGGCTGCGTTAGACGCTACCGCGCCATCAACTAGCGCAGCTCCATCTAGACCAAACATGTTTCTTAACAACAACAGGCCATCGGTTAAAGCATCATATTGTCCATTGCCGTCTATATCTAAGGTACCTGCAGGAGGCGTCCCAGCCAAAAACTCATCTAAAGCACCCACGCCATCATTATCTTGGTCACTTGTAGTATCTGAAGGATCGTTTGGATTTAGACCATAAAGAGTCTCCCAAGCATCAGGCATACCATCGCCATCAGAATCAACACTATAAAGTCCATTGAGAGGAAAAATATCAGTGGAGTCATCAACACCATCGCCATCATCATCATCATCGGCACTCATACCCGCTGCAGTACAAGCGCTATCACAGTCATTTGGGCGACCATCAGAGTCAGTATCAAGCCGACCACCAAGACTGATCAAGGGATAGACGTCAGCACTATCAGCAACACCATCGCCATCATCATCAGTATCCGCATTATTACCCGTTCCATCAGCATCGGTATCAATGGTTTCATTACCATCTAGCGGGAACACATCAGATCCATCGGCCACGCCGTCACCATCATCATCGGGATCTGCATTATTACCCGTACCGTCAGAGTCGGTATCCAGACTCTCCGCTGAATCTAGAGGGAACTCATCAGAGCTATCAGCAACACCATCACCATCATCATCGGAATCGGCATTATTTCCCGTACCATCAGAATCAGTATCTATGGTTTCGGTCCCGTCCAGCGGGAACGCATCAGAGCCATCGGCAACGCCGTCACCATCATCATCGGGATCTGCGTTATTACCCGTACCGTCACCGTCGGTATCCAGGCTTTCTGAAGGCTCTAAAGGGAACGTATCAGAGCTGTCAATCACGCCATCATTGTCATCATCATCGTCTAAATAATTAGGCACACCATCACCGTCAGTATCGATATCATCTGCAATGATTATGATTTTTCTGGCTGCTGAAGAGCTATTACCCTCACTGTCGGTTACTGAATAGACTTGATCATAGTCGTGAGTTGGAGACAAGCCAGTAACGACAACTATTTCGGATGTTACCGACGGAGTAATGTCGCCGTCTTCCCTATCAATAGCTCGGGCCTTTAAATCAGACGCCAAATTCGCCTCAGAAAGATATACCGGATCATCACCCACAATCTTTATGACAGGAGGTAATCCATTTGAAATAGCACTTATCTGCAGTGCTGTAGTTTTTAGGGACTTTACCGCATAAGCCCCATTAAGTAGATCTGAGTCATCTACGCCACACGGCAATTTATCCTTGCCGGGGGCCGAACACTGTCTATCTGGTGTTGAGTAAAAACGCATCCCGGTTGCATTAAATGATGTCTCATAAGCCATAATTGTCGCAAAATTATTTTCCACTCCGTAGCCGACTGACCAAGGGAAAGTACCACTAAGTGGCCCTTCAGCCTGCTTTCTTGAATGAGTTACCCCCATCAAATGGCCTATTTCATGCGCCAATGTAAGTGTGCCATTGTCAATTGAGACCACGCCACTGTTTAATTGGTCCGAATAGAGATTCTGAAAATCAATAATGCCGTCATTTCTCCTTCCATGAAGAAAAGCAACCCCACCTGTGTCAGCGACTTCCGTCGTACTATAGTGAATGAATAAATCTGGCTTTCTAGTTAGCAAGGCATCTAAACCTGCAAAAATACCAGTTCGCTCTCTCATTGCGTCTAGGGCCAGAGACCCAGTCAAGGCACTATCTTCCCCTACTAAATAGATACCCACATTTTGGAGTATTATTCCCAGACCAGCGGCTTTAAATGCAGTATTGGCACCGGTCACCTGCTGTGCAATAAAAGCCTCAAGATTGTCACCGCCAAGACCAGGATAGTCGTTAGCACTTGAGCCGACAGTGAATGCTACCTCAATAATACTATCGCCTAAGGTGTTCGCCTTCGTTGGAGATGACCCAATGACTCTCTCATTAAAATCGGAAGTGCCATCATTATCTGAATCCTGTAATGTGTCGATATTAGACCATTTGTTAGTCGTTGGAATTACGTTAGTTTCACCTAATGTTTCCAATCGGTAATATAGAACAAGATCATCTGCCCGAGACAGGAGTATTGAAGCATATTTATATTCAGGTTCAGTAGTGCTCGTACTATTTAACGCCGCATCAAGATCCCCGGAAGCGACTAAAGAACCATCGCCATTAGCATCATAAGTAATAGTCACTTCAGTTGTCGCTTTTGAATAATAGGAATCTTCATCATCTGCAACAATGATTTCTAAGGTCATCGTTTCACTGGTAGATCTCAGATCTGAGCTACTTATACTCGGAATATTGAGCGAAAAACTAGTATCATCATACTGAAAATCGGCCTCAGAATTCACCATCAGGAGCGAGTCATCTACTAGTGAACCCCCGGGATTATAATAGCCAGTTTCAACCTCAAAAAAGTTAACTTGATCTAAGCTTAACTCCTCAGAATCGCTTAGTATGAGAGAAAGAAACCCCTCAATTTCTGTTCTATAGTACAAGGGGATTTCTACCATTATATCCACTGGTTCAGACGAATACTCAATGCTGGTAATATCGGCCTCACCCAGAAGGTAGTAACTCCCACCTTGAAACAAATCGATCGTAGTTCCTCCCACCATCTCCAAAATTAAGTCGCCGCTCTCTACGACTTCTTTTTGGAACACAACGGAAAAATTAATCACTGCCTTTGTCTCATTAACTCGCTCGATCTCGCAGGGGCATTGTATATGAATAGCTGGGTTTGCCCCTTGGGCATTGAATCCCGTAAACATTAAGCATATGAGCGCTATTAATCGGATCTTCGGATTATTAAAAATAAGGCTCATACTATTACTCCGATATCTTTTTAGGCTTAATGCCATCGATGATAGGTTGTGCTTTTGACTTTCTTGTATAGATAATGTCAGGCGATTTAAGTCCAGCAACCTGTTTAAGGCTGCCATCAAAATCATCTCCAATATATTCAAAAATATTATCCGAGGTCTTTAGCAAGATACTAGTCAGGGTGGGGGTTAAGGTTATAACAGCAACATCGCCGTTAAGTCCTTTACCTTGAATTTGGGTGAACTTAGCATTTTGAGCCACATCAAAGACTCTCAACAGAATGATATCGCTTTTACCATTAAATTCAGTGCGCAAAGAGAAGTTGGCGCCCACAGTAAGAGCCAGCATATCTGTAGAATTATTTATTTTCTTTATGTTTGACATCGCCATGTCATTTTGCGCATTAGAGATTGGCGCTTTTTCATCTGTTTGTAACAGCAGATTTTTACTTACTGCGGTGCCATCTACATGGTTCGAAAAATCTATATTGATCCAAAGAGACCAGAGAACAAAAAGTAAGAATAACCCTATGATTACCTTGACTAAATTACCAGCATTTTTAAACCGACTCATCATAAAATCCCTATTGCCCTGACTACCAATAACCAATTAATTTCAATGCGGCACAGGTTAGTTCATTACAACCAATAAATCCAATCTCTCTGCAGTCAAAGCCCCGTAGAGCATAAGCTATAGTATTATCCACCGGCGTTGAAAATCGACATTTTAGTCCAAAATTAATGTATGTCTCTACCTACAAGAACATAACAAAACTAACAGGAGAGGAAAATGGAAGCATTTCAGCTTTGGAGCGTGCTGAATAGCGGATTAATCTCAAATGCAATATATCAAGCAGGTACCTTTTTCATATTATGGGTTGCCTCTCAAATACTGAATCTGTTAGATAGCTTGTCCGACATTAAAAATACCTACTCTAGCTTATCCAGGGCGAGCGGCAAGATTCGTTCTACAAACTTGCTATAGGCAAGTGATGAGGGATGCAATCCATCAGAAGCCACTAATGCAGGGGTTTCCAGCCCTTGTTGAGTTATATCGGTTATGTAAACATAAGAAAGTGTATTTTCTTCAGCATATTCTTGTGCAAAGTTATTATATAACTCAAGCTCAGCACTAATCTCCGTTGGGTTGTAGTTTTGTCCGAATGACGTAAAGGCATAATCGGGAATTGATACGACAATCAATTTTGTGGTGTCGCCGCCCACAAAAGAAGTGGCGGAATTAACAAGCTCTACAAATTCTGTTTCATATAAACTAAATGCTTTATTTTGATACTGATTGTTTACGCCAATAAGTAGTGTTACCAAGTCAAAATCGCTTGAAGGATCCTCAGTGATAATGGCCGTTTTTAAATTGGTCGTGGTCCACCCTGTCTTAGCAATTACCTGCAGGGTAAAACTATCTTTTTCCGCATATTCTAATTGTAGGCTTGCTTTTAACTGCTCGGGAAAACTACAAAGAGTACAAACGCTTTGTCCAATGGTGTAGCTATCGCCAAGTGCTAATATTTTAAACTCACGCGCAGGAAAGCTGCTGTCCGTTGAGACAAAGAATCGCCAAATAAGACTATATAAATCGACGTTTTCACCGAAATTTACTCCATCACTGGCACCCTCGACCAACGAATACCTGACCCGTTCCCCGTTACTACATGAGCTAAATGTATATTGCTGAACAGGATAATCACCCCATGTTTTAGCTTGAGCTGTCGCTGTCATATCGCAGTTAGCATTTGACGCCCAGTTCTCAGCGCTCTCTTGCGCTGACATAAATGTATTTCCTGCGGGACCACTTCCGCCATTCACCGGGACTAAGGAGTCTTCCGTACCATTAACTTGAAATACTGACACCGATTGCGGCGAAACAATGACGCCATTTTGTTCGGTTTGCTGACCAGCCAAGGGAGCAATTGCTTTGAATAACGTAGTCTCTTTAGCTATTTTGTTGACAAGACCAGCTCCATTAGACGTGCCAACTCCGAAAACCTTATCAACATCAAATAAGCCTGCAGCGTCCAGGCCGTTAACGATTAAGCTAACAAAATCCACGTCATCTACGCTGGCATCAGAGCTAATATTCCATTCATTTAGGTAGCTATCAGGAAATATTCCAATAAATTTTCCATCATCAATCAGATCAGCCACATCCGTGTTATTGCTCAACCACAGGTCACCATTTTCACCGGCATCATGAAAAAAGAAGACGACGGGATATTTTGTCTCTGAGGCATTTTCAGGATAACGTATCAAATAAGGACGATCTACCAACCGGCCGTCAATTGTCTGGGTGATAAACTTTACTTCGGACGTTGGATTTTCTTCAGGCACTGGGACTGGCGTTTGATTAGACACTATAGGCTGAATAATTGGAGTAGACGAACCTCCTCCGCAAGCAGTTAACATTAAAATGCAAAACCAAAGAACTGGTTTTTTTATCATAATTGTTCCTAAATGAATCTCTCATCCATTATTTCTGTCATCCATTATTAAAGACAATCACTAGAGTGCGACCATGCCGTGTCTAAGTGTTACGCTACTATATAGTTTATAGATCTGATCAGTACCATTAATGGACACCATCTGGTTACGCCAAAGTAAAAGGGCCAGCAGCACTCAAACGTGTTTGATTTTTAAATAAATAAAACAATATATAGTGGATTAGTATTTCTCTTTTTTATAAAAATTCCTTAGACTCCGATAACAAACCAACTGGCGCCATTTGGAAATTATGTTCTCACCTACAAATACCGATTTTATTTTTACATCAGAGACAACGCCTGCGGTGTCGACAAATCTAAAGCAAAGCGTCGACATGGTTTTACCGCTTGTAGGTGTCGCTGACGCTGTTAATGTTACTGACTCGCCAAATTCAAAAACAAGATTGTCTAGCCTGCTTGTCGCTGCAGGCATTAAAGAGCTAGGCCTAGATGTCATCTTGCAGTTGACTGGGCGAGACAGAAACAGAATCGCTATAGAATCTGAGGTGTTGGGTGCTCTTTCGCTCGGTATTAATAAGGTCCTGTGCTTGACTGGCGACAAACCCAGTGAAGGAGGACCACAAGTTGTCAATGAGTTTGATAGCGCCGGAATAATGGGGCTCTTGAATGTAATGTCAACTGGTAAACTGGCAGATGGCACTGAAATCAAAGAACCTTTGCCTATATACCCAGGTGCAGCTGATGATCTATATTTTCAAAAAGAGAATCCTCAAGCCATTGATTTTTTGAAAAGAAAAATAACTAATGGTGCTAAATTTATTCAAACTCAGTATTGTTTTGATGAAGACATCTGTCAATTTTACTCTGACCTGCTTATTGCAAATGGGAAAACGGATGACTTAAAAATACTCGTGGGCATGGGGCCTTTAAAGTCAGCAAAGCAAGCCTTGTGGATGCGAGAGAATCTGTGGGGGGTTAATATTTCTGACGCGATCATCTCACGATTAGACGCCTCTAAGAATCCCAAGAAAGAAGGCTTAATGATCTGCCAAGAACTCATCAGTAAACTGATTGACCTGCCTGGTATAGACGGTGTTCACCTAATGGGGCCAAGCTGTGAGAGCGACGCCGCAGATATTATCAAACTATTTCGTTAAGTAATCTCTTAGCCCTTAACGCGTAATTTCGATATGCCATATTGGGTACAAATATTAAACGGTAATTCAAAGGCAATATATTTGTCAGTGCAGGACTTATATAGAGATGGCAGATAAAGTCAGGTTACTCAATAATCCAACTATTCCTCATAAGGCCTTGTACAGGGCCTTTGATAGATTATTGGCTGTCTTGTATAAATTACCGATATTGTGCTGTCGATTATTGACAAAAGAAAACCCAAGATTGTTGTTTAAATCGCCAAAAGTCACTTCACCGCCAATACCCGTATGACCAAACATCCCTGGCTTGACACCAATGGGGGTCAAGGGTGCATTAACCATATAACCCAGACCAAACTGGTAAGGCAGGCCAAATAGAACCGTATCTGGACCACCTGAGTGCACACTAGTTACGTGCTTTATTGTCTCTGGCTTCAATAAATGCTGTCCATTTCGTGACCCACCATTGGAAAGGACCCCATACAACTTAGCAAGGCTTGCAGCAGTGCCGTGTCCGTTTGCTGCAGGGACCTCTGCTAAGCGCCATTCGGCGCTATTGACGGCATCATCTCCGTCCAATCCTCGGGCAGCAAATGCAGTCGCGTAATCACCACTTTTAACGGCGCCCTTAGCGCCACGCATTGATTTAGATAAGAGCATATCAGGGACATAGGTCATTATTTTTAAGATTGAGAGCGCAGATTCGTTGCTCACCATTAGCGTATCTGCACAGCGAGACAGATCGGACTCATCGACACCAATTTTGAAGTCGAGACCTAAGGGTTTAGCTATTTCTTCACTAAAATAAGTGCCCACCGAGCGCCCATCTACTCGACGAATGACTTCGCCCACGAGCCAACCAAATGTGAGCGCATGGTAACCCTGAGACGCTCCGGGCGTTCTAAAGGGAGCCTGCGCAGCCAGAAGGTCGGTGAATTTTTGCCAATTCCTCCACTCATCTAAAGGCAATTCGCCTTGAAACCCAAACATTCCTGCCCGATGGCATAAAAGATCAATGACCTTAGTATCTTGCTTACCATTGCAGCCATATTCAGGCCAATAATGAGACACCTTTTGTTGGATATCTAGCAAGCCTTGCTCAATGAGTCTTGCAGCACAGGTCGCGACCACCCCTTTTGTTACTGAAAAAACATTTACAATGGTATCTTCTTGCCAGCGTTTGGTCTTTGCTTCATCTTGATAGCCACCCCATAGGTTAACCACCATGTCGCCTTGATGCTCAATGGCAAAGGAAGCCCCTGTTTCATAACCACTTTTAATGGCTGAAGAAAAGATTTCGGCAACCTCTTCAAAGCGAGGGTCACAGTACCCAGAAATACCTTCAATATTCATTGATTTCGTCCTTGTTATTTTATTGCGCTGAAATCCAGTGTTTTCTGATTATATCGACTCTTAAACATAGTTCATCTCAGACAACACCTTACAGGGTTACCGCAACAATAAAGGTATAATTTTTCCTGGCATAGGTGCGGTAAAAAAATCAGCTGCCTGACCACTTTCAGCTACCGCTTTCTCCAATGCTCTGCTCGGCGCTTTAACCAGCTCGTCAGTGAGAATAAACGTGCCCCAGTGCATACCAAATGATCGTGGAGCCTTTAAGTCTAAGGCTACCTGAACAGCTTCAGCTGGATTGACATGCTGGGTTCGCATAAACCACCGAGGCTCATAGGCACCTATAGGGATAAATGCAACATCAGGTACGCCCAGTGTCTCTCGAGTCTTCACAAAATCCTTGGAGTAACCCGTGTCCCCTGCATGGTAGAGCGATAAGCTTGGGCTCTTTATAAACCAGCCACCCCACAGACTACTATTGCGGTCAGTAATGCCTCGACTAGACCAGTGCTGAACAGGCGTAAACGTCAGCTCCGTTTTACCAAGGCGAATATTTTGCCACCACCGAAATTGATGCACGTTTTGTAGGCCTTGACCCTCTAACAAGGCTTTATCGCCCTGCGGTACCAAAATCACAACTTCCGGATTGGCCTGCTGCAACGCTTTTAAACTTGGGAGGTCAAGATGATCATAATGATTATGACTTATCACGACCACATCAATCGGCGGAAGATCACCCAGAGGAATAGCAGGTGGAATAAGTCGTTTGGGACCAGCCCAGGGGACTGGAGAGGCTCGGTTTGAAAAAATTGGATCAGTGATAATGGTCAGCTCACCATTGTTTAACAAATAGGTAGCATGGCCTATCCAGACAGCGTAATTAGTCGACGAAGGCTCAAGATTACGCCACTCATCAGATGACTCTATCTCTACCCTTGGCGGAGAACTCTCCTTCGTCATCCGCCATTGTAAAAACTCACTAAACGTCTTCTTAGTCGCGGTAGAGTCATTGTTAGTAAATGTTTCAGCTAAGGAACATGACTGTAATGTCAGAGCAAATAAAAAAACCCAAACACTGTGAAGCCATTGATCCAGTTTCAACGAGTTAATACGCAAGTTCACCCTTTATCCCTATTTTTCAATAATACTCTGGGAAAGTGATACGACCTGAATAGCCTTGTTGGACTTATCGCCACCGGTCCACACCAAAATCACTCGGTCATCGAATATCGCCATTTGGGGAAGCCCTGCTCGACGAGTAAAATCAACATCTGCAACAACAACCGCGATTCCAAGCACACCATCGGAATCAACGTGACGTAGATTTAAGTCTCCTTTGACACCCTCGGAAAAAGTCAGCCAACTTACAATGAAACCATTATCTTTGGTAGCGGCCAAACCCACCTGCCCGAGCACAGCATCACCACCGCTTATCTCCAAAGCCGGCATAAACGTATCTGAATCTTTTTCAGACAGCGCTAATTTAACCTGACCGTAGCCCTTGCCCTCTGTATACCAAGCCACTGCTGTGTGCGTTGAACTTGCTGCGACCGAAGGTCCATTCACTGGACATCCCGCAATCAGCCACTCATCAGATGCTACTGGCTTTGACTCAGACCAACGTCCATTGATCAAACGCGAGTAATAGATATCTCTGTGTTCACCCTCAGTACGATTTCTGAACACTAAAACCGCACCTTTATCGACCTGTGCAATATCAGTCTGACAACAATCGCAGACCAATCCATCAATTATTTGTGGCTCGAAAAGCTCGCCTTTCATAGTTACCTTTGCAGAGCGCAACGTCATGCCGCTATCAGGGGACATTGGCTCCATGTCGTGCTTTGAGTGACCACCGCCAGACATGTTGCGGCCGTCTAGCCAGACTAGGCCGACTTCTTGATCGTCCGAAAAAAAACTAACGAATCCATGTTCGGTTAGGGTTCCGTCGGTGTGAGGTTTGAAAGGAGTATCCCACGTTATCCCGCCATCAGTAGAGAGCCCTACCATGACGTCATAAGCGAAAACACTGGGGTCTGTCATCACTAACCAATGGGCCGCCCAGAGTGACTCTGATAACTGCACTACTGAGGGAAAATCGGCGCGATTAACTAACCAGTTACTGCCACTTGCGACCTCGACAACATCTGACCATTGTGTTTCATCCCAGCGTGAATACTCTAAAGCAACTGAATCTTCGCTGACTTTCATCCAACTTAAGATTGGCACGCCCTCAAGATCAAGACTCAAATTCGGCGATACGGAACGTGCCCCTGCCGGCGATGACCAATCCGCAAGGGCCGTCTGGGACGTGTGAGATTGGTCGCTGCAGCCAACACCAGCAACGACAACACATAGCAGTGCCACAACGTTGAAGAAGCCACGGAGCTTAACAATTTTCAATAATAATGGACGACTCAAGATATACTCCTTTTGGCTAACCCATTTTCAAGATCTACTGCCTATTATTCTCTCATTAAAGGGCGAGTCAAACAGGTTGGGCCGCCCTCTCCTTTTCGACTAATCTCCATGCCTCGATATGTTTGCACCGAACAACCTGCCTGCTCTAGTCCAGCCTTAACACCTGGTAGATTTTCTAGCATCACGACTGATCGCGGAGCAATGGCAAGAACATTACAACCCATGGGTAGATACTCCTCCTCTGGCACATCGACAAACTCCACCCCTCTGGTTTCAAGCCATAAAATAAAATTCTGCGGCATAAAGGGTCTATAAATCAATGCTAAATTCTGGTCAATGGGTGAAATAATTGACATCAAATGCAATACATCATCAGGGTGTTCTGGGTCCGGCAAGTCAACCACATGAAGGTCGACCTCGTTCCCCAGAATTGCGTGCAACTGCCTGACCCCTTCTTTATTTGTCCTTGGCCCCAACCCTACCGCTGCGTGTTGTTCATCAATCCAAATAAAGTCTCCACCTTCAAGGGTGCCAGGCGCCATAATCTGTCCAGCTATCTTATGACCAAGAGCCTCATAAACTGCAACATTTACCGTCGCTTCTGGTGTTCTGCTGGCCCGCCCCATATTACAAAGAATTAATCCTTTGGGGCTGACTAAAACATTATCACGCGGGTAAATACTGTCAATTGTGAGACTATCATTGGCGGGCAAATCAATCACCTCTGCCCCAGACGTCAGTAGACACTGTCTAAATAGCGCAAATTCTGCATGTGATTTTTCAAGATCTGGCATAGCGTGAAATCGCAAGGGTTCCCATTCCTGCGCTAATTTTTTTTGGCTGACAAAGGCGTGCTCGGGATTGCGCACCGCAACCTGAACTAAGTTCGAATATTCGTTAAATTGTGGCATTTATTTAGTCTCTGGAGTCTTCTCGAACGAGGGCATAAAAAGGCATGCCAATCATTATCAGCATAAATGAATAAAATACAATCTCTGTGCCCGCTCCCCATATCGCAAAGAATGAGTACAGAAAGGCTGCACTTGAAAGAGCGATAGCACGATTTCTTTCGGGACTTGCCCTATCTCGCTTGAGAAAATAAAACTCAGCGACGGCTGAAAAAGCATACGCCATTAAGGTGGACAAAGTTGATAGCATTGCCATAAAGGTAAAAGCGGCCACTAGGCCTTTGGTGTAGTTCAAAAACAGTAACAGTGTCATAAAACCACCCGACACAAGAAAAGAAAAAACTGGAGTGCCGGCCTTACTCAAGGTTAAAAATTTAACCGGTAAAAGGTGATCTTTGGCAGCAGCCAGAGGTACCTGGCCCGCAGTAAGTGTGTTCGCATTTAAACTCCCTAGCGTTGATATCAGCGCACCTATAGTAATAATAGCGCCGCCCACAGGTCCCATTATCTTAGTCGCGGCAACAGCGAACGGCGCTGTTGATCCGATCAATTCCTCAGCAGGAACCACCAGCGCAATAGCCAAACTAACCAAGAAGTAAATGACCAACACAGTAAAAACCGACGCGATCAAAATACGTGGAATCATTTTATCCGGCTCAGTCATATTGTCAGCCGGCACGGTGGCAGTCTCAAGGCCAACAAAAGACCACATAACCAAGGTGGTTACTGTTGCCAAAAGCGCTATCGGATGCAATTCAGTAGGGTTAATCGGTGGCAGTATCTCAGGGTCCATATTTGCAAAACCCAAAACAATCATGAATAGCAGTGGCAATATTTTTAATATGGTTGTCACTACCTGAAAGGTCCCACTACCCTCAATACTACGTATATTAAGCCCAATAACGGTCCAAATAAGAACCAGAGACACTAGCAGCGAAAACACGCTGGAGTCAGTAATAGCCGGTAAAAACACGCCTAAGTAACCTACAAAAGCAATAGCGATACCTGAGGCGGCAGAGATACACGCAATCCAATATGTCCATGCGACCAAGAAAGCAGCAAAATCACCCAACCCTGCTTGAACGTATGCGTATGGACCACCAATTTTTGGGATCCGTCTAGCCAGACGTGATAAAGACAGCACCACCAACAAGGTACCAGCGCCGGCCACTAACCAACCGGCAAGGCCTAACATACCATAGGGCGCGAGCAGGGTCGGCATCATGAAAATACCCGAGCCTATCGCGCAGCCTACGGCAATAGACCAGCCACGCCAGAATCCTATTTCGCTACCCGATGCTTTTTTTGCCGCTACTTGCATGCTCGTGGTCTCTTATTTTTAGGTTACCGTAACAGGGGTGGGAAATAATACAAGCGTGGTCGAAAAGCGCAGTACCTGAATAGACATGTGTATCTAAAGCAAAAGTAATTTATCATTAAATACAAAGAATAATTGAGTGCCTTGATAAGTAATGTCTGATCAACCTAAGTTACTAAAAATACTGACTGGAATCCTTTTAGCCCTGATCGTGGCGGTCACGGTCTTACTTTTCTCGCCGTTTAAATTAAAAGTACAAGATTGGCTTGCACTTGAGGTTAATGCGCATATCAATGAGTTAATGGCCAGCCCGACCAACACTCTAATGTCAGCTCCAGAGTCTATAGCCGGAACTCCAAGCGCTGTCTTGCAAATAACCCCTAATCCGTTGACCGATCAAAGCGAAACCTTGGACCTGTGGTTTGATAAAAGCCAAACCCAAGCCTTAATAGTCCAAAAATATGGGGAAGTTGTTTACGAACGTTATCGGGAGGATGCCCAGCAAGGATTGAACATTAATGGAATGTCTATGGCGAAAAGCATCATCGCCATACTCATAGGCGTGGCTATTGACGATGGTTTAATTGACTCAGAGACCGACTCGATTAGCCGTTATCTACCCGAGCTTAGTCAGCAATCTTCGCGAGTCGACATAAGAGACCTTTTAAGGCATACATCAGGAATCCAGTCGACCATTAAAGATACGCGAGCTACGTTAAATAATACGTTGCTAGACCTCACCAACCGGCATCTCTCCTTTAGCGACGATAGAGAGTTTCGTTACGATAGTATGAACTATCATCTTTTAATGCTCATCCTAAAGCGGCTGTATCAAATACCCATTAATAAGCTCATTGAAGAAAAAATTTGGCAACCATTAGTACTAGAGGATGCTTCTATAGTCACGTCTGCAGGGTACTGCTGTTTATTTGCTACAGCACAATCCTGGTTAGCCATCGGAAATCTCTTTCTAGCGCCTGCCAATACCGTTGTTTCCAAGGGCTGGTTAGATAAGATGGTGACGGACGCTCTAGTGCCAAAATGGTTCTATGTGCAGGCAACAGGCAAGTCTGTAGGCAATTCTTATGGATACCATATTTATGGAGGCTTAGACGATTTACCTGAGGTCTTCTGGATTGAAGGTATGGGACTGCAAGTCATTATGATCAATCCAACAACACAAACCATTGTTGTGCGTTTGGGTGGAATTCCAACGGGTTTAAATCTCAACTCTAATCGTGGGGACCCTTCCATTATTGGACCTCTTTTAGACACCCTCTCTGCTAGCGCTCTTTAAAAGAGTACTTCTCGCCCAAAACATTTTAATCAGAGAAATTTAAAGGACGGATAAAAACCTCATCCATTATCCGAACAACCAATTTCTATGCTTTTTCGACATTATTGGTCTATCTTTCTTATATGAGTCTAATTTATACCGTATTTGCACTACCTTAAATGGATTCTTTGTCCATCGTACAGAGAGAGTTAATGATAAATGGTTTATTCATTAAAGATCAAAAGTAATTCACTCTTTTGTTAAGGTCTGGTGTACGGTAGGGATCGGGGTCTTTGATTTCAGTCAATTTGTTACTAAAAACCATGCTAAATGGAGAGGCCCAGCTAGATTACAGTGAAAGTAGTAGCACGAAATAAATACTATTATAAAAATTACAGGGGTTTATTATGCACAAGACATCATTTCGTAAAATTATCAGTAGTATGGCCATTGGCGTTGCCGTAGCATCTAGCGGCGCCTATGCAGCAGAGCTAGAAGAAATTATCGTAACGGCCAACAAACGCGCAGAAAGTTTGCAAGACGTTGCCATTTCCATGACCGCAATTAGCGGATCTAAAATTGAAGAAGTCGGCCTCCATAGCTTTGGGGAACTTAGCGCCTATATACCTAATCTATCAATCACTGAAAATGCCGTGAATACCATTATTGGTATGCGCGGAGTTGGCATTGGTGCCAACCAGTCGTTTGAGCAATCTGTCGGCATTTACGTTGATGGTGTGCATTACGGCAAAAGCCGCCAAACGAGAACAGGTTTATTTGATCTGCAACAAGTTGAAGTATTGCGTGGACCTCAGGGTATCTTGTTTGGCAAGAACACTCTTGCTGGCGCAATCAACGTAACCTCAGGAACACCAACTGTTGGTGATGAGTTTGCCGGTAAAATGTCGGTTAACAAAGAGTCTAATGGAGGGCAAACAGTCGAAGGCAATATATCTGGTTCATTGTCAGATACCTTCGCGGTACGATTTGCCTATAAAGACCATCAAGATGATGGCTTTACAAACAACTCACTTATGTCAGGAGCAACGTTTGTTGGTGAGCCTACCCCAGGAGCTGTTCAATCGACTTTTCCCTCTACCGATGAAAGCATGTGGCGTCTAAGTGCGGTTTGGGAGCCTAATGACAGCACCAGCGTTGAGTTAAAACATGCGCAAAGTGACCATGTTCGGGTTGGTGGAACAGGCGTAGTCACCACCTTCTCCCCTCTAGCTAATATAGCCTCCTCCAACGCTCTAATGTATGGAACGATGGGCGCTGTCTATCCGGCATTAGCCGCAGCGGTTGCCGCAGGTGTCCAAGATGGCTACCGTGATGCTATTTCTTTCGGTGGTTGTGACCTTGCAGCGTCATTGGGCCGTTCGCATGATGTCTGCGCCAACGGTGGTGAGATGCCTGAAGGTACAGACACAAGTACCCAAGACACTTCATTAAAAATTGAAGTGGAACTGGCCAACGGTTACACCCTTAGTTCGGTCACTGGAATGAACAAGTACGAATACGAAGACGGTATGGATGCTGACTGGTTACCGGTTCGGTTTATTGGTCGAAGTGATATTTCCGACTATGACCACACAAGCCAAGAGTTCCGCATCTCCTCCCCTGTCGAAGATGATTTTTCTTGGGTAGGTGGTCTTTATATTGATGATCAGGAACAATTAATTAATCGCTTAGTGGCGGTGGATGGCACCTTTGGTATTCCAGGTACAATGCCTTATATCCTCGGAGTGCCAGGGCTGGATACTTTCTTATTCTTCCCGCCTGCCACCGCTGCCTTTTTTGGCCTTCCCTTTGGTTTAGAGGGAGTGACTAAGTTCCAATCAGTCGGTCGTATCTCCAGTTGGCAACAAGAGACCGAGTCTTGGGCTGTATTCTTCCAGGGTAAATATAACCTGACTGATAGTTTGACATTAACCGCAGGTCTTCGTTATACCGAAGAAGACAAGACTGCTTCTGCCAAAATGAACCTTACCACGGGGTCTACTGGACTAACTACTCCTAACCCGTCTCCATTGTTAGGTGCCCTTATGGCTTCTAGTTTCGCGTCTTACGATCATGACTTTACTGAAAGCCGATCAACAGACCAGTTAATGCCTGCTGCGAATCTGGAATGGGCACAGTCTGAAGACAGCATGTTCTATGTTAGCTACTCAGAAGGTTTCAAGAGCGGTGGATTTAATGCGGTAGATGATCAAAACCCTACGTTTAATGCTAATGGAACGACCAACCCAACGGAACCCGGACTTGGTTTTGAGTATGATGATGAAACCGCTAGCTCCTTTGAAATCGGTGGAAAACACACCCTGATGGATGGCGCTATGACCGTTAACTGGGCTTGGTTTGACAGCACTTATGAAGATCAGCAAGTATCGACCTTTGTTGGTCTGGGCTTTGTGGTAACCAACGCCGCGTCAACCGATGTTACTGGTGTAGAAATCGACATGAAATGGCAAGCAACTGATAATCTGCGATTAGGTGCTAACTTTGCAATCATGGATGGCAAGTACGGTTCATACCCAGGTGCTGGTTGTACTGCAGCGCAAGCTTCCGGGTTACTTGGTCTGGGCACACTTACCGCTGATGATGGTCAAAACCATACATTTGACGGATGTACTGCCAAGTTTAATCCAGGCAATGGCGCACAAACCGGTTCGGGCGCACAAGATCTTGCCGGCGGACAGGTAGGTACTGACTACAACGGTTCATTGAGTGCTGATTACACTCGGCCATTGTCTAATGGCATCCTCTGGTTCACAAGCGTTGACGTTAACTTTACCGATGGCTTCTTTATGGCCGGTGACATGGATCCGATCGATTACTCAGATGGTTTTGAGAAGGTCAATATTCGTACTGGACTTCGTGGCGACAATTGGGACTTGATGCTTTATGGTAAAAACGTCACTGATGAGATTACACCGCAAGGTGCCTTTGATATTCCCTTGGCGGCTGGATCTCATGCGAGATATATGACACCAGGCGATGTATGGGGCATGCGCTTTAGCTTCAGCTTCTGATATTTTTAGAAGGGCAAAAAAAGGACGGGTAATTCCCGTCCTTTTTTATTGTATGTTAGAAACACTTGTAAAAAGCAGTCTGTGGCTCAGTTGAACAACTTTCCTTTATTAACATTCATGCTAAAAATCTAAGAAATCTTCATTAATAACCTATTCATATTAGATTCAAAGCTATTCATTTATTCGACAAAGCCTACTGTAAAATGTGGGTTGGTTTTAAGAACGCCCCAAAATTCTAGCTACATTCTAGTTTTGATAGGGCCACTAGACTTTAGAGTCAGTTTTAAGTCGTCAAATAGAAAGAAGCAGTAACGTGATATAAATATAAGCACATAAAATATAAAGGGGTTTATTATGCGTAAGAAATCATTTAGTAAAATCATCAGTAGTATGGCGATTGGTATTGCCGTCGCATCTAGCGGCGCCTATGCCGCTGAACTTGAAGAAATAATCGTAACTGCAACCAAACGAACAGAAAGCTTGCAGGACGTTCCCGTCTCTCTGTTGGCTATTAGCGGTACAAAAATTGAAGAAGCCGGATTGCACAGCTTTCAAGAGCTGTCTCAATATGTACCTAACCTGTCGATTACAGAAAATGCCGTAAACACGATTATTTCTATGCGTGGAATCGGTGTTGGCGCAAACCAATCGTTTGAACAATCAGTAGGTGTCTATGTTGACGGAGTTCACTACGGGAAGTCTCGTCAAAGCCGGACTGCGCTTTATGACGTTCAGCAAGTCGAAGTTCTAAGAGGGCCTCAGGGTATTTTGTTTGGTAAGAACACCCTTGCAGGTGCTATTAATGTCACTACTGCAACACCAGAGGCTGATGAAGAGTTTGGCGGCAAAATATCGGCCAGCAAAGAATCCTTTGGTGGTAACACAGTAGAAGGCCACTTGACGGGCTCAATAGGCGACACCATAGGACTTCGTCTTGCCTACAAAGATCGATCTAACGACGGCTCCTTTGACAATACTTATGCGGCGGCAGTTCAAAAGACAATGCCTACCGTTGATGAATCTATGTGGCGTGTCAGTGCAACTTGGGAGCCTACTGAGTCAACCCGAGTAGAGGTAAAGCATGCAGAGAGCGATAATGTTCGCCTCGGTGCAAACTCACTTATTACCGTTTTTGATCCAGTGGCCAATTTAGGCGCTGCCTCAGGTCTAATGTTCGGCACAATGGGCATTGTTCGTCCAGAGTTCGGTGGGATTGTCGCCGGTGCAACTCAAAACCCCTACCGCGACGGCAATACTCTTGGTGGATGCGCGCTAGAAGCCAGCATGGGTATGAGCTCAGCAGTCTGTGCTGCCGGTGGAGAAAGACCTGAAGGAACAGACACTACGACGTCTGATACGTCGCTTAGCTTTGAGATGGAATTAGACAACGGCTATACGCTAAGTGTAGTGGCCGGCAAAGGCGGCTATAAGTTCCAAGATGGTCTCGATGCTGACTGGCTTCCATTAGAGTTTATCGGTCGCGCCGACATTCAAGAATACGACCATACGAGTCAGGAGTTTCGCATTGCCTCTCCTACTGATGGACGCTTCTCTTGGGTTGGTGGTGTCTACTTAGACAAGCAAGAACAAGAAATTGATCGCGCTGTGGTTATCGATGGTACCTTCGGATTGCCTGCAATCGTAATGAAGACCATCCTCGGTGGCGGCAATCCTGCCTTTGGATTAGATACTTTCTTGGCCTTATCTCCGGCTCAGGTAGCGGGCATCAATGCGACCACTTACGTTCCTACGCCTTTTGGTTCTTTGAATTTAGATCAACTGGCTGCTGCAACAGGTTGTGCTGCCCCTGCACCATTTAACGCTCAATGCCAAGACTTTAGACTCAACGTGGGTGTTGAAGGCTCAACAAAGTTCCAACGTGCCGGTCGCATATCGAACTGGACTCAGGATACAAATTCTCGAGCTGTCTTTTTTCAGGGAACATATGATCTGACGGACTCGGTTGCGATTACTGCCGGTGCTCGATACACAGAAGAAGAAAAACGATCACATGCCTTGATGGACCTGACAACCAACACGACTGGACTTGCCACACCGAACGCCAACGGAGTACTGGCTGCAATCGTTGCCGGTTTCGGTCTTGGTTGGGCTCATGAATTTGATGAAAGCCGATCTACCCACCAATTTTTGCCAGCGGCGAATCTTGAGTGGACCAGATCAGAGGACAGCATGTTCTATCTAAGCTACTCAGAAGGCTTTAAGAGTGGTGGATTCAACTCTGTAGATGATCAAGCCCCAGCCTTCACCGCTGAAGGTATCCAGCCTACAGTGCCAGGAGCAGGCTTTGAATATGAAGATGAGAACGCAGATTCAATCGAACTCGGCGGAAAGCACACCTTGCTTGATGGCAGCATGACATTGAATTGGGCGCTTTATGACAGCACTTATGCCAACCAGCAAGTCTCTACCTTTGTCGGTACCGGTTTTGTTGTTACAAACGCTGCCAGCACAGAAATTCGAGGCCTTGAAGTTGATATGCAATGGCAAGCAACTGACCACCTGAAACTGGGTGTGAGCGTTGCATTAAATGATGGTGAATATGGGAGCTATGCTGGCGCAGGTTGTACCGCCCCACAAGCATCAGCACTGCTTGGCTTAGGAACGCTTACCGTTAATTCGCCCGTCACTTCAGCTGATGGCTGTTCAGCTACATTTGCGGGTGATGGGTCTCAGGCTGGATCTGTTCAAGATCGAACTGGCGAAAAAGTGGGTGTTGATTACAACGGCTCACTAACCGCTGATTATGTTCGACCAGTTATGAATGGTATGCTTTGGATGACGTCTCTCGACGTTAACTTTACCGACGGCTTCCAGATGATCGGTGGTTCTACTGACCCACGTCTTTATCAGGAAGCTTTCTCTAAGACGAGTATCCGAACTGGCTTGAAAGGCGAGAACTGGGCCGTGATGTTATACGGTAAGAATATATTCGATGAAATAACTCCTACTGGTTCATTTAACATACCGTTGGCATCAGGTGCATATGGTCAATACACTTCACCGGGAAGCGTTTGGGGTGCTACGGTTAACTTCAGCTTCTAGCTTCTATTTTAGAGAATGTGCAAAACAAAAAAAGGACGGGTTTGCCCGTCCTTTTTTTGTCTAGCCTTTTTTTTGTATCTACAAATACTCAAGCCCTAAGGTAAATATCCATCCAAACTGTTTAATAATGAATAACACTAAACAGTTACGATACTCACTAGTCACAGTCTAAAGATTGCATATTATCTTAAAATGCATTATTTTCCTGCCGTGTTGGAATAAAACAACAACAAAACTTAACTCATCAGGGGTCTATGCATGAACAACTCATCAATTCGAACATTTAGTGCGTTAGCTATCGCTATCGCCACAGCATCTAGTGGGGCCTATGCGGCTGAACTAGAAGAAATAATCGTAACTGCAACTAAACGAGCAGAGAGCCTGCAAGAAGTTCCTGTTTCTTTGACTGCTATTAGCGGCACAAAAATCGAAGATGCCGGTATGCATAGCTTTGCTGAGCTGTCTTCATATGTCCCAAATTTGAGCATTACAGAAAATGCTGTAAACACTATTATCTCAATGAGGGGCATTAGCGTTGGAGCCAACCAATCTTTTGAGCAATCAGTAGGCGTTTTTGTTGATGGTATTCACTATGGTAAAGGTCGTCAAATCAGAACAGGCTTATTTGATATTCAGCAAGCTGAAGTAGTGCGAGGCCCTCAGGGAGTTTTATTCGGCAAGAATACGCTTGCAGGTGCGATTAATGTAACCACAGCAACACCAGACACTGATGAAGAATTTGGCGGTAAAATATCCGTCGGTAAAGAGTCATTTGACGGTACAACAATTCAGGGTCACCTAACAGGCTCAATTGGGGACACTATCGGATTACGTCTCGCCTACAAAGATCGTACCAATGATGGTGCTTGGAGCAACACATATGTTGGCGCCTTAACTAAGAGTATGCCGACAACTGATGAGACAATGTGGCGTGCGACTGCTACTTGGGAACCCACTGACTCAACGAGAGTAGTGCTTAAGCATTCTAATAACGATAATGTGAAACTCGGCCAAGACTCAATGGCTACACTTTTTAGTCCAGTACAAAATCTAGGGGCGGCCGCTGGCCTAATGTATGGCGTGATGGGTGTGGTACATCCTAATTTTGCTTCAATTACTACTAACGGTACTAACGACCCCTACAGAGATGCAATTGCTCTTGGCGGATGTGTGCATGAGGCTTCCCTAGGGAAGAGCTCAGCTGTATGTGCTGCCGGTGGTGAGCGGCCCGAAGGGACTGATACCTCAACAGCAGATACATCTCTGAACTTCGAGATGGAACTCGATAATGGCTATACCATAAATGCTACCTTAGGTAGAGGACGGTACTCTTATCAAGATGGTTTAGATGCTGATTGGTTGCCGCTTCGCTTTATCGGCCAGTCTACATTCTCAGAATATGATCATACGAGCCAAGAATTCCGCATCGCCTCTCCAACTGATGGGAAGTTTTCTTGGGTAGGTGGCGTTTATTTATCTAAACAAACCCAAGAACAGTGGACGCTTACTTCGGTAGATGGCACTTTTGGGCTTCCTTCGATGCTAATGAAAACGATTCTAGGTGGTGGTAATCCTGCCTATGGACTTCCAACGTTCCTGGCATTTAATCCTGCTCAAATAGCTGGAATTAATGCAACGACCGTAGTTCCTGGAACAGGCGGCTTGACGCTGGACCAGCTAGCTGCTGCAACGGGTGGTGCAATGGACTATCGTTTCCAAGTCGGCGTTGAGGGTTCTACGATGTGGTCGCAGATGGCGCGAGTTGGTGAATATAGACAAGATTCAAATGCGAAAGCTGTGTTCTATCAAGGTACATGGAATCTAACTGATTCAGTTGCTTTAACAGCTGGAGCTCGATACACAGAAGAAACAAAACGAGCTCATGCCCAAACTTATAACACATCTAGCTTTAAAGGTTTAGCTACTCCAGACGCTAACCCACTACTGGGTGCTCTCTCTGGTGCTTTGTTTAGTATTTACGATCATTCGTTTGATGAAGATCGAGGAACTCACCAGTTTATTCCTTCTGTGAACTTGGAATGGACAAGGTCAGAAGACAGTATGCTCTATATGAGCTACTCAGAGGGCTTTAAGAGTGGCGGCTTTAACTCAACAGACTCTCAGCTCCCTCTCTTCACAGCAGATGGCCCGCAAGCAAATATTCCTGGACCAGGATTCGAATATGAAGATGAGAATGCTGAATCCTGGGAGATCGGTGGGAAACACACTCTAATGAACGGTTCTATGACATTGAACTGGGCGTACTACGATAGTGTATACAAGGATCAGCAGGTTTCAACGTTTGTGGGTCTTGGCTTCGTAGTGACTAACGCGGCAAGTGCTAGTGTTTCAGGCCTCGAAGTTGACTTGCAGTGGCAGGCGACTGATCACCTAAGGCTAGGCGCTAATCTCGCTCTTAATGATGGTAAATATGATGACTTCCCTGGAGCTGGCTGTACCGCTACTCAGCAGTCTGAATTAACTGGAGGAGCAGCGTCTTCTGGAAGCTGTGTAGCTGAGTTTGCAGCTGATGGGACGCAGATTGGAATAAGCCAGAATCTGGCAGGTGGGCAGATTGGAACCGACTATAACGGTAGTATAACTGCAGACTATACTCGCCCTGTACTTGGTGGCTTAGGATGGTCTACAGGCGTTGACATCCAATTTACCGATGGTTTTTTCATGACCGGCGATCTTGATCCTATCGATTACGAGGACGGATTTACTAAAACCAATATCCGTACTGGCTTAGTTGGTGAGAGTTGGTCGGTTATGCTTTATGGTAAAAACGTATTTGATAAGGTTACCCCTCAAGGCGCTTTTGATATACCACTAGCCTCTGGTTCTCACGCACAGTATGTTCTTCCTGGCGCAGTCTGGGGTGCAACGCTTAACTACAGTTTCTAGTCTCGATAATAGAAAAGTAGTAACTCTCAAAGGGGCAGTTTTTAACTGCCCCTTTTTTTGTTTGGAATTTGTTTCAACCAATCTTAATTCTGAATCTATCTGGCCACCACACGTTGTCTGATTTTGTGACTAGGCTGTCATATTGAGACAGTGTTATAGCCTTCGGCTGAGTTATGATAAGCATAGGCATCTTTAGGCGATAAATTGATAAGCTATGACGCAAACAGCTAACAACACAAATCCTATTTTCCGTGGTATTTTTGCGATAGCAGGATTGCTATTAGTTTTAGTGGGCTCAAACACCCAAATCGAACACCGAAATTACCCAGCCCACACGCTGGTTCTGGTCAATCAAAAACCGATAACAAAGGCAACATTATCCGTTGCTCGTCAACGCTCTAACGCCCTAACTAATACCCTACAGCAACAACAGGACCCATTGCTCATGCAACGGCTGATCGATGATGAGCTAATCCTGCAACGCGCTGAAAGTCTTGGCGTGTTAGAGGCTGACCCTGGGATTCGCAAAATTCTGGCCCGCTCTGCGATCAACAAAATTAACACTGAATCTGAATCTTTACCCATCAGTGAATCTCAATTGAGAGACTTCTATGATGACCATCAAGCCGTCTTTCAAAGGCCAGCTAGATTCGCCATTCAGGCCGCTAGATTTATAACGACTGAAGATGCTTTGGCCGCTCGCCGTCAGATTTTGGCGGGCTCTAGACTGTCAGAGACGGTGTCATTTGCAGACGGCGCAGTGCTGATAGAAATGCCTAGATCTCTTCTTCCTACTCATATGTTAAGACGCTACCTCGGCACTGGCTTGACCGATGCTATTTTGCAGTTAGACCAAGATCGACTGTCGCAGCCAATTGCCCAAGACGGTGGTCTCTATCTTTTACATCTATTGAAACAACAGCCAAGTCAGGTCATTCCTTTTCAACAGGCCCAGTCTGACATCATCATCGAATTTAGATCCAGGCAGCGACAACGTGCTCTTTCAGAAGCTTTAGCCCTTTACAAAGAAAGAGCCGACATTCGGCTCAACTCGTCATTGCTTGAACAATTGGCGAGGAATGAGTAAGGGTATATGACAATATTCTCTAAACAGACCGCTAAACAACAATCGTTCGCACTGTTACTCGTTGGTGCAGCCGTTGGCATCCTAATGGCTGTTAGTGGCCCTTATAGGTCGTTAACCCATGATAATACTGTGGTGGCTTGGGTTAATGGCACTGCAATAGGAAAGATTCAGTACATTCAGGCTCTCGAGCTATTGAGTCTAGAAAGACGCAGTCCTATTAATGATCAGGATAGAAGCCTGATATTGAATCGATTAATCGAAGAGGAGTTATTAGTCCAAAAAGCCATCCAAGATGGCGCCCTGCGGAATGATCTTGATGTCCGTCAGCGCACATTACAAACCATGCTGGATAGCATCCAAAGTGAATCCATAGCTCGTTATGGGGATGATGGTGAATCTAGTTACAGCGCAGTCGCAGACTATATCGAGCAGCTTCGAGACGACGCCGTTATAACTTGGATTGTAGAGCCCTCTACAGAAACGCCTGTCACTAAGCAGGTTGAACAATAATGAGAAAGTTAACGCAAATGATTATTAGCCTACTGCTGTTAATTGGCTTAATGGTGAGCTCACTAGAGTCTCAGGCTCATAATCGCAGCCAATCTTTTTCTGACTGGACAATAACCAATGATCGCAGTGAAGCGGTATTTACCGCGAAATCCAGAGAGATCACGCGTCTTCAAACGCTGACAAATCAGCCCCTAGATGCCCTATTCTCCGACCACTTGATCGACACGGTTAGCGTTTTTCAGGGCGATCTGCCCTGTTCAAACTCTGATTCAGCCACGTCACTGCCGTCAGCGCTGGGGTATGTTCGTGTCAGCTTAGCTTTTGATTGTGACCCTTCCTTGGGCGATATTAGCATTAACATTAACAGTTTTTTTAGTGCCGCTAGCTCCCATGTACATTATGCAAACGTTGCTTTTGATGGACAACAATCCCGCCAGTATCTATTTACCGATAAGCAACGACAGCATGGGATTAGCCTCTTAGTAACATCTAGCAACCGCTGGTTTGACAGTGTCCGTCAATTTGTCAGTCTTGGCATCGACCATATCTTTGGTGGCCTTGACCATATCGCCTTTCTGGCGGCTCTTATATTATTACTGCGCAGATTTAAGGACTTAGTCTGGATAATCACCGGCTTTACCTTAGGCCATAGTGTCACTCTTTACTTAACCGCAATGGGCTGGGTTATTCCAGATCTCCCTGTCGTTGAAGCAACGATTGGATTTACTATCGCCCTTGTTGCCGCTGAGAATATCGGCACTCTCACGGGCTACCATCGTTATATTGCCTATTTTTTAGCCTCGGGATTGGTGGTGATGGGGCTTCTAAACCTAATGTTGGGGGTTGGCCTAACGACGCTTAGTCTCCTTGGCTTAATACTGCTCACGTTCGCCTATTTACCCCTTTCAGTTACTAAAACGGCGGTAGCCGACCTTAGACCGCTAATCACCATAGGGTTTGGTCTGATTCATGGGTTTGGTTTTGCCAGCGCACTGACCGAGATTGGTTTACCGGATGCTCAATTATGGCCTGCGCTATTGGGTTTCAATGTTGGTATTGAATTAGGTCAGCTATTCATCGTCGCGAGCCTATGGCTAGTGATAAAACAAATGAGCCGACTAACACCTATAATAAATTCGAGATTGGCCATAGATTTATGCTCAGCATTACTCTGTGGCTTAGGTTTTTACTGGTTTGTTGGGCGAAGTTATGGAATTATCTAATAAAAATGGGGTTAAAAATGCTTAAAAAGTTTGCTGTTGCTGTGGCTGTTCTGGGAATTGTTGTCGCCCTTATATTGACTAACCATGCTCCAGAGCCTGTCTATCGGCTTTTTCCTGGTTACTTCGAAGACCCCAACCTTGCATGGGAAACCTCCCCCTTATCGCCAGAAACGATCACCAAAGAACGACTACCAGAATTGGTGATAGAGGCCCGCACAAACAACAGAAGTCATGAGAACAAACCAGAAAAACAGATACTATTTGGTGACACTCATGTGCACACGACCAATTCTGCCGATGCCTTTATGTACAGCCTGCCGATGATGCACGGCGCCTCGGGAGCTTATCCGCCGGCATTTGCTTGTGACTACGCGCGCTTCGTATCACAGTTAGACTTTTATTTTCTAACTGATCATGCCGAGAGCTTTACGTTGAGCCAGTGGCGCGATGGTATGGATTCAGTCCGCCAATGTAACCGTACCGCGGGTGACCCCATGAACCCAGATATTGTTGCTTTTCTAGGATGGGAATGGACTCAGGTAGGTACCGTCGCTGAGAATCATTATGGCCATCACAATGTGCTGTTTAAAGATGATGACCCAGCCAAATTACCCAGCCATCCTATTGCGTCAGTGGGTGTTGGCGTAGCCACCATTGCAGCGCGCTCAAGCGATGGTAAGCAATCATCCATTTTAGGTGTCCTAGACCCACGGCATAAGGACTATTACGCCTCCTACAACACGTGGGTTGAAAATATGGCGGGAACACCCGTCTGTGATCCGTCCCTTCCCAGCCCTTCGCTCCCAGCAAACTGCTATGAAAGTGTCGCTACGCCGGGCGAGCTATTTAAAAAACTTGATGAATGGGGCTTTGATAATATTGTCGTTCCCCATGGTACTAGCTGGGGCTTTTACACCCCCCCCAATGCGAACTGGACGCATCAGCTAACTAAAGCAGACAGCGACGCCGACAAAACACGCCTAATCGAGGTCTATTCTGGCCATGGCAACTCTGAAGTGTTTAGGGATTTCACGGTACGTACCCGCAATGACCAAGGGCAATGGGTCTGTCCAGCACCACAAACCAACTATCTCCCCGCCTGCTGGCAAGCTGGTGAGATTATTGCTGATCGCTGTTTAGCTGAGGGTATTGACCCTGACGAATGTAATACCCGCGCAGCAGAGGCTCGGCACAACTTCGTCCAAGTGGATACCATTTATGGCTTTATGACTGTTCCAGGTAGCACCCCAGAGGAATGGCTTGATGCCGGACAGGCAAGAGATATTTTCCTACCCGCATTTAACTACAAACCTCGTAAATCAGTGCAGTATGGCCTCGCCCTGCAAAACCTTGAAGACCCAGAGAACCCCTTACGTTATCGTTGGGGCTTTATTGGCTCAACAGATACCCATTCAGCCAGAGCTGGTCACGGTTTTAAACAACTCGACAGAACTAACACCACCGACTCAACCGGTGTTCGAGACAGCTTTTGGGAATCTATTTTCGCCAGCACCGCGGTGGTATCAAAGACAGCACCTAGATCATTGACTGCTGATCAGATTGATCCGGTCAGCGCCAAAATATTTGCCTCAGAATTTGAACGTACCACCTCTTTTTTGAATGCCGGCGGTATAGCCGCGGTTCATGCTCAAGGCCGAGATCGAGACGCTATCTGGGATGCCATGAAACGCCGTGAGGTCTACGGCACTAGTGGGCATCGTATGCTGCTATGGTTTGACCTGCTTAACGCTGAAGGCGACAACCCGTCGCTACCGATGGGAAGCGATGTTGGCATGGATAGTAATCCAAAGTTCAGCGCTAAGGTTGTTGGCTCCTTTAAGCAGTTACCCGGTTGCCCAGATTATGTAGTACAGACACTTGAACAAAAACGCTTGCAGAAACTATCTCTTGGTGAGTGCTATCACCCCTCAGATGAACGCTATCTTATCGATCATATTGAGGTGATTAAGATACGGCCTCAGTCCTTTGCCGGTGAAGAAGTACCACCACTGATTGAAGATCCCTGGAGAACGTTTGAATGTCTGCCATCTGCAGAAGGTTGTAACATTGAATTTGAAGATCCTGACTTTGCTGCCGATGGCCGCGATGCTCTTTACTATATTCGCGCGCATGAACAACCTATCGCAACGATTAATGGCGGTAATCTGCGAACCGACTTTGATGATCAAGGCAATGCTATTAATACAGATCCCTGCTTTGGTGATTACCGAACTGCTGAAAAAGACGACTGCCAAAAATCACTCAGTCAACAAGCCTGGTCTTCGCCAATTTTTGTGGACTTTAAACAATAATAAGACTGAATATTTAAATATTAGGGGAGTACATCATGGGTAATAAAACGGCACTAGTCACAGGGGCATCCGACGGTATTGGTCTAGAATTTAGCGACATTCTCGCCGCTCGGGGCTATGACTTGGTTTTAGTTGCACGACGTGAAGATAAGCTTAACGAGGTCAGCGCAAAATTGAGTGAAAAGTATGGTGTTAACTGCACCGTTATGGCCGCTGATTTATCTGTACCACAAGCAGCCCAAACACTTTTTCAACGCACCTGTGAACAAAACCTGCAGATTGACTTTTTGGTCAACAATGCGGGTCTTTTACATAATGGAGCTTTTACTGAATTAAGCCTTGCTGAACAAGAGCGCATGATTACCGTCAACGTGCTCGCCTTAACGTCATTGAGCCATTTATATGCCAATGATATGGCGACTAGAAAAAAGGGTTATATCCTTAATTTAGCATCACTGGCCGCTTGGATGGCGATCCCCAATCAGAATGTCTACGCAGCCACAAAGGCCTATGTCTTATCATTCACTCAAGCTCTTGCCAATGAAATGAAGGCTGCCAATAACGGAGTTGTGGTGTCCGCACTATGCCCAGGCTACACCGCGACCAAAATGATGGACAACCCAGATCAAGGTGCCAAACTGCGCATCGCACCGAATATGATGATGTCTGCTAAAGACGTCGCTGAAGCAGGTATTAAGGGCTGTCTAGTAGGTAAGAGTGCCATCGTGCCAGGTGTTGCTAACAAAATAACCGCCGCAATCACTCGCCTTTTTTCCAAAACGTTATTGACCAAACTGGTCGGCAGCTTTTACAGAAATAATATGGACTAAAACAATAAATATTAGCTTAATTAATCAGAGAGACACTTATGAGCGAGCAAACGATTAAAAAAGTACTTATCACCGG
>CAWKZU010000024.1:0-31458 GCA_963854585.1 Gammaproteobacteria bacterium
GCAACCAGAAGCCGGTAACACTCGTATCTGAAAAGCCAATGGCTATGGTGGCGCAATAGCAGATCAACCCGATAAACATCATTGCTCTAATGCCAAACTGGCGAAACAATAGCGGTGCGACAAATGACGGCATAAACATCGCAGCAATATGGCTTTGGATAACCCATTTAGTATCAAGGAGCGAATGACCATGAAAATGGTGCATGCTGATGGGTGTGCCTGTCATCACAAATGACATAACTGTATAGGCAATTACGCCACTGGCTAGTGCCAGCGCAAAAGAGGGCCTGCGCAGAAAATTGACTGTTGGCGTCTGCTTTTGTGCTGCGGGATTTGATGCAATGGGTGCTGGGTTGTAGAGGCTCAGCACCAGAGCTGCAGCCGCAATACATCCTATACCTAGTAAAAAAGAGCCTTGGTAGGTAATAGCAGACATCTCTCTACCTAAAATGGCTAGTTCAGGGCCGATGAATGCAGCGACAATTCCGCCGCCCATCACCATTGATGTTGCGAAAGCGTGATGCTCTGTGCTCACCGACTCCATCGCCGCGAACCTGCCTTGCATTAATGCAGCACTTAGTGAGCCCAAAACAACAGAGGCCGTGCAAAAAAGCCCAAAGCTTTTTGATTGCAATGCTGCTATGGCTAGGAGACACCCGAATATGCCAACGCCCATGCAAGTAAGCATCCCTCTCTTTCGACCCAATTTGCGCATGAGTTGGGTTACTGGGACCACGCTAATGGCAGTGCCCGTTATCATTAAGGCTATGGGCGCGGTAGCCCATACTACTGAGGGGGCTAATTGCGAGCCAATCAGGGTGCCAGCCAAAACCATTAGTGGCATGGTTGATCCGGCCAATGCGCAGCTAATGCTAAGTATCCAGACGTTTCTAAAGTCTTTATGCGAAATAATGTTGATCGGATTGTCCTTATTCTATTTTTTTGTCTAGGTATTGGTTTCAACGACGGAGCATAAACTAAATTGTTCGCTAGGGTAGCTTGTTTCTGTGCTCTGCTTTGCATAAGTCCTGTATAATTAATGAGTACAGAAAATCAGACTCAATAAATCTTTAATTGGCATAATAAAATGGTAACAGTCGGGACATTCAATCAACTTCAAGTTGTTAAACAGGTCGATTTTGGCGTTTATTTAGACGGCGATGACCTAGACTCTATTTTACTGCCAAAACGCTATGCGCCAGAGGGGTGTGAAATAGGTGACTGGATTAGCGTCTTTTTGTATTTTGACTCAGACGATTTGTTGATTGCGACCACAGAGACGCCTAAAGTTGAGGTGGGTAGTTGCGAGATGCTAACCGTCGTTGATATAAACCATGCCGGCGCGTTTATGGATTGGGGCTTACCCAAAGATTTACTGGTTCCCTATAACGAACAGCAAAAACCAATGGAAGTAGGGTATTCCTATGTTGTTTATGTATACCATGATCAACAGTCAGATCGTATCGCCGCGTCAACAAAGTTAAACCATCATCTAGATGAAACCCCCGTCTGGTTAAAGTCGGGTCAGGCCGTTAATTTACAAATTGCTGGGCGAACAGATTTAGGCTACAAAGCGATCATTGATGGTAAATATCTTGGGCTCCTTTTTCGCGCTGATGCTTATCGACCATTAAAAATTGGCGAGCGACTTCCCGGGTTTGTTAAGATGATCCGTAGTGATGGAAAAGTTGATTTGTTAATATCACAGGCTACGCTGCAAGGTGATCATGACTTGTCTGAGCAAATTATCCGGCATTTAAGGGAGCAAGGGGGGCAGTCCACATTGACCGATAAGAGTGACCCAGATGCTATACATCGTGCTTTTAAAGTGTCCAAGAAAAAATACAAGCAAGCTTTAGGAACCCTTTATAAGAGCAAAAGGATTGTCATCTCTCCAGGAAAAATCGAACTCGCATCATAGCAAAAGACTTCTAGTAGCAGGTAGTAGCAGGCTTATAATTTTTATTTATGGATTTTAACTTATTAGCTATCGCCTTGTATCCTCCAAAAAAAGGCCTTTTGTGGTAGTTCCACTGTTGTGTGGATTGGTTTAATTGCATATTTATAATAAATACTTATCAATATATTTACTTTTTTAATTTGTATCCGACCTAAGGCTGAGCGACCATCATGGGGCGTGCATGTAATACGTGTGCAGTGTTGGGTGCGCTATAAAAAATATAAAATAAACTGTATAGTGTTAGGGTTAGCGCAATCAGTGCTACTTAGATCACGTGTGACGTTTAATTTTAATTCTACATTGGGGAGAAACATATGTTTCGTAAGACTAAAGTAAACCGTGCGGTAGTATCAGTTATCGCAGCCGGCTTCGCAGCTACAGGCGCAAGTTTGGCGGCAGCTCAGATCGAAGAAGTTATCGTAACAGCCACAAAAACTTCAGCAAGTACACAAGATATTCCAATTGCCGTTTCTGCGATAACGTCAGAAAAACTTGACCAGTTGGGTATTTCAAATTTTGAAGATTACCTTATCCAACTACCTGGTGTAACAGCTGGTGGTAGTGGCCCAGGTCAAAATACAATTTATATTCGTGGTGTAGCCTCTACCACTCCGGCTATTTCTATTGCCGGTGTTGCAGGTCTTGCACCTAACGTTGCATTTTATCTAGATGAGCAGCCATTGGCACAGCCTGGCCGTAATCTTGATGTGTATGCAGCTGACTTAAGTCGTGTTGAGGTTCTAGCTGGACCACAGGGCACGCTCTTTGGTTCTAGCTCTCAGGCAGGTACTGTTCGTTTAATTACTAACAAGCCTGATCCTTCTGAAGCCTACGGTAAGCTGAAGATGGGCTTTTCACAAACTAACTCAGGCGGAAATAGCAACAACTTTGAAGCTATGTACAACTTGCCAGTGAGTGACAAGGTCACATTGCGTGGTGTTGTTTATAGCGATGATAAGGGCGGTTACATTGATAACGTCCACGGCACTCGAACTGTCCAAGAGAGCGCTCGTTTCCGAAAGGAAGGGTTTGTGCGTACTAACGGTGTTCCAGTTAGCGCCGCTCGTGCTGGATTCACTAGTTCTGGGGCTGATGCCGATGGTGATGGCTATGCAGATATGCCCGGTGTTACTTTTATTGCTGCGGATAATACGGATCTTTTAGAAGAAGATTTTAACCAATCTAAGTATACCGGTGCTCGATTAAGTGCTTTGATTAGCTTGAGCGATGATTGGGAGCTTTTGCTGTCACACACTACTCAAGAGCTTGAAGCGGACGGTGTTTTCTTTGCTGACCCTAATTTAGGTGACCTTGAGATCCAAAGCTATATTGATGATTCTTTGCAAGATGAGTTTGATAATACAAGCTGGACCCTGACAGGTCGTGTTGCTGGATTAGACGTTGTTTATACCGGTGCTTACACAGAGCGTACTGCAGATCAAAATATTGGTTATTCAGATTATATGTTTGTAGGCCAGTATCTGCCTTACTACACATGTGACTATTCGGTGACTTATGGCGACAATACAGGTACCTGTTACGCGCCAAACATGTCAGCACCTAGTCACTCAGAAACTGAAGTATCAACACATGAGATTCGGATCACAACAGACCAAGACAAGCGTACACGTCTGACTGCTGGTGCTTTCTTTAGTGAGACTACTCTTCAAGAACGAGTGAGCTTTACTTATCCTGGCAGTATCTTGGCTCAGGGTTGGGCTGGAGCAGGTTCTGGTCCTGGTTTCGCGAGTCCTAACTACTCATATGGCGATGGATATCTTTCATCCAATGAACCTTATGCGCCAGGTGAGATCTTCCGTAACGATATTGAGCGTACTGATGAGCAAATGGGTGTGTTCGGTGAGTTAAGCTATGATATTAGTGATGATCTTTCTGTAACCTTAGGGGCACGTTACTACGATATCGAGATTGACTTCGACGGTAGTGCTGCAGGCTCGTTCTACAACTTCTGTGGTAGCACGAACCCAGCTTGTGTGGATGCTCAGGTCTTTGGTACTAACATTGCGACACTTTACGGTGGAGACAACCCTACCTCAGGTATCGATAAAGCTACAGCCGATGGAACGATCTTTAAGTTCACAGCGTCTTACACACCAACTGAAGACATGCTGCTTTATGCAACAGTGTCTGAAGGTTTCCGAGCTGGATTCTTAAACCGTCCCGGTGGCTATACTAGTAAAGACGGTCTTTACACAGTTCCTTATCAGTTCGACACGGACGAGATGATGAACTATGAGTTTGGCTGGAAGGCTGACATGATGGACGGACGTATGCGTTTCAACGGTAGTGTGTTTATGGCTCAGATTGACGGCTTACAAACCACTATTTTCGATCCAAGTATAGCTAACTTGTTCTTCTCTGATAACGCTGCAGATGCTGAAGTTACAGGCCTAGAGGCTGATGTGATTTGGGCGCCTGAGAGCATAGAAGGTTTAACAATCAGCGCTGGTTTGTCGATTCTTGATACCGAGATAACCAAAACTCTAACCACGTCTAAAGATGTTGTGGCAGGTGATTCCTTGGCTTTCGCTCCTGAGCGTCAAGCGAATCTGCAAGCGCGTTATGAGTGGACGACAGACTCTGGTCTGACCGCACACATCATGCCGCACCTTGCGCACTCAGCTTCATCTTACAGTGATATCATTCGAATCAACCGTGACCGTATAGCGGGTTGGACCTTAATGGGTCTTACCGCGGGCGTGACTAGTGATACTTGGGGCGCAGAGTTGTACATTGACAACCTCACAGATGAGCGTGCTGAATTGTCGCGGAACTACATCAATGATAGAGAGCGTGTTTCATATGCAAGACCCCGTACTATGGGTGTGCGTATGACTTACAACTTCTAAACATTGTAAAGTAGTTAAAAAAGCTAGATCATAATGCCCCTTTCGAGGGGCATTATTTTTATACGGAGAAAAAAACTTGGCCAACAAATCGCGATCAGATGATATTGTCAATGAAGAGTTGCTGGAGGAGATTAAAGCTCTTTTGCGGGCTGGTGATTTCACCAAGGCTGAACAACAGCTATTGGACTTAGTCTCAGCAGGTTCAGACCATGATGAAGTGTTTTACATGCTTGCAGTCTGTCAGCGCTATTTGAAAAAATATTCTGCTGCTTTGAGTAATCTAGATAAGTTAAAGAACTTAGCGCCAGATCATAGTCGCGGTCATCAAGAAACTGGCCACGTTTATAAGGCGATGAATAAGGCAGACGCAGCGCTTAACGCCTATAGCCGAGCTGTGCAGATCAATCCGGCTCTCTTCGCGAGCTTTAGAGGGCAAATAGAGATCCTTTCAGCCACGGGCAGAGAAGCAATGACTGGTCCGCTCAAACGGCAGCTGGAGTCTCTAGAGGCACTGCCAAAAGTGCTTGTTGTGGTTATGGATCTTATTGCTCATGGTAAATTAGTTAAAGCTGAGGAGCTCTGCAAAGGATTTATGCAGAAAGTACCTCGACATATTGAAGGTATGCGTCTGCTGGCGGATATTGGAAATCGACTCGGTGTATTAGAAGATGCAGAGTTCTTATTAGAGAGTGCTATTGAATTCTCTCCAGACAGCATACAGGTGCGGATCGACTATATTCAGGTCCTCAGGAAAAGGCAGAAATATGAAGAAGCTTTGGCCCAAGCCAAACTTCTATTGGCAAAAGACCCGAAAAATCCGCAGTTTCAGTCGGTTTTTGCGGTTGAGTCTATGCAGTCGGGTGATTATGACACTGCCTTAGAAGCCTTTGATTCTATTTTGCAGACCATTCCTGAAGATCCTGGAACACTCACATCACGTGGCACGGCCTTAAAAACGACAGGCCAGACTGATGAGGCAATTGACTCTTACCGTAGAGCTATTAAAAAGTATCAGGGCCATGGCGAAGCCTATTATTCTTTGGCCAATCTCAAACTGTTTAGTTTTAGCGAAGAAGAGATAGCCATTATGGAAGCCCAGAAAGTCAATCTTGGTATCTCGCATATGAGCCGTGTATATATCAATTTTGCCTTGGGTAAGGCTTACGAAGATAAGGGCCTTTTTGAAAAATCGTTTGAGCACTATGAGCGGGGAAATGCTTACAAAAAGGCTCAAAGTCGTTACAAATCCAACGAACTAACCGATGAGTTTCAGGCTCAGACGGACGTTTTTAATGATGCGTTCGTAGCTCTCCATTTAGGCACAGGTCACGATGCGCCGGACCCCATATTTATTGTTGGACTACCCAGAGCGGGATCGACATTACTTGAACAAATTCTTGCCTCGCACAGTCAGGTTGATGGAACCATGGAGTTACCTAACATGCTCTCGTTGGCGCAAAAATTACGTCGTGGCGAGCGAATGAGCATGACGAACCATTATCCGGCGGTACTAACAACATTAGAGCCCCAGAGCTTTGCAGAGTTTGGTGAGACATTTATTAAAGAAACACGCATTCATCGAGGCTCAGCGCCATTTTTCATTGATAAAATGCCTAATAATTTTAGACATATTGGATTGATCCGCCTGATACTGCCTAATGCCAAAATTATTGATGCACGCAGGCACCCTATGGGCTGTTGTTTTAGTGGATTTAAGCAGTTGTTCGCTGAAGGTCAAGAGTTTACCTATGGCCTAGAGGAAGTAGGCACTTATTACAAAGATTATGTTGAACTTATGGATCACTGGGATAAAGTATTTCCCGGGAAAGTGCTGCGCGTTCAATATGAGGACGTTGTCGCGGACCTTGATACTCAAGTGAGACGCATACTCGACTACTGTGGACTAGACTTTGAAGAGAGTTGCATTAGTTTTCATGAAAATGAGCGCTCAGTGCGAACGCCAAGTTCAGAGCAGGTACGCCAGCCGATTTATCAGAGTGGTGTTGAGCAATGGAGAAATTTTGAAGATTATTTAGGCCCGCTTAAAGATTCCCTAGGCCCAGTGCTAGGCCGATACCCCATTTAATTAGTAGCCGTAAAAATAAGCAAGACGAGGAGATGAAAAGTGACTGATGTGATAATGACGCGACAAGAAATTCAATCAATCGTTGCACTGGCGCTTGAATCGAACGGCTGTGATAAAGAAAACGCAGCTGCCGTAGGTAGAACGATTTCTGCAGCTGAGCTCGATGGCTGTGCAGCGCATGGATTATTCCGTATGCCTGGCTATGTCGCATCTCTGCGCAGTGGCAAGGTGAATGGCAAGGCTAAACCGACAGTCACGCGTATATCCCCAGGCGTTGTAAAGGTTGATGGAGATCACGGTTATGCGCCACTGGCCTTGGAAATGGGTCGAGAGGCGTTGATTGAAGCTGCCAGAGAGAACGGTATAGCCGCAATGGCGCTCGTTAATGTGCATCACTTTGCAGCGTTATGGGTGGAAGTTGAGCCTATCGCTGAGGCAGGATTGGCGGCGATGGCTTTTACGACGTATAAACCAGCTGTAGTTCCTGCTGGGGCTAAGGAGCCGCTATTTGGTACAAATCCAATGTGTTTTGGTTGGCCTCGAGGTGATCAGCGTCCACTCGTGTTCGATCAGGCATCAGCGTCAATGGCGCGTGGTGAGGTGATGATCGCTGCGCGTGATGGACATCCGGTGCCGCTAGGGACTGGAGTCGATGCTGATGGGGTACCGACCACTGATGCCGACAAAATCATAAAGGGTGGGGCTTTACTTCCATTTGGGGGTCACAAAGGTTCAACAATTGCGATGATGATAGAGCTTTTAGTTGCAGGCCTCACGGGTCAAGATTTTAGCTTTGAAGCTCAGAAGAATGATAACAATGATGGGGGTCCACCCAATGGTGGCGAGTTTATGCTTGCCATCGATCCTAATCGATTTGGTGATGCTGACAATTGGCTAAAGCATTCAGAATCTTTTTTGGAACTGTTGGGCGGAATGGAGGGGGCCCATATACCGGGTAATCGACGGTACGACAATCGAGAGAGGCACGCTCTTGAGGGCATTTCAGTGAAACAGACAGTTCATGCTAAATGCGTAGAGTTTTGCCAGACTAGCCAGTAAGTATTTTTCGCTGGATGGGCAAGATTAGTTTGCGGTGACTCCTTTGGGAGTGGATAGTCCCAGTCGCATAATTTGGTTGGGCATCTCAGCAATAACGGTCTCAATCATTGCGTCGGCGGCTGGCGATAGGGTCCACTCATTGCGGGTAATCAAACATATCTCTCGTTTCTCGGCCGGCATCAAAAGCCTAGATACTAGTTCGCCCGTTTCTCTTGGGATGGCCAGTGATGGCAGTATACTTACGCCTAAGTTGGACTTAAGCATGGCGATCAGAGTGGTTATATTTGGGAAATCAAACTTAGATGGACCTAATGACTGCCTTGAGCGCATGGTTTTGGTAATGCCAGTGTCTAAGAACGTCTCGTTAGCCAGTTGATTCCAGTGAATTGGATCATTGCTAGCAGCTAAATAATGATCACGGTGGCAGACTAACTCTAAATTATCGCCAAATAAGGGTCGAAAATTCAGAAGTTTATTTTGTTGCCAGACACTGCCAATACCAAAGTCTACCTCATTGCGTTCGACCTTTTGCTGCACTCCTCTGGACGTATCATCATTTAAAAGCAGATTTATTCCAGGGAAATTGGCCGAAAAGGTTTTTATAATCGGAGGCAGTAAGCTCGTTGCCACCGATGGAACTATCGCCATGCTAATATTGCCCACTCGTCGCTCAGCTGTGGCCTTGAGATCTGAAATAGCCGTGTCGAAATCCCGGACTAAGCGTTCGGCTATAGGAATAAAGTTTTCGCCTTCGGCCGTAGGAGTGACGCGCCGAGTTGTTCTATCCAGAAGTTTTAAGCCGATAAACTCTTCCAGCTGCTTAATTGCTAACGTTATTGCCGGTTGGGTCCTAGAGAGCTCCTCGGCGGCTCGATTAAAACTGCCATAACGGGCCACAATCACAAACGTTCGAAGATGCTTAAGGGTGATATTAAGGTATTTCATGAACGCGGCCTTATCATTAGTCTTGATGTTCGGACAGTATGCGGTCTTTCAAAATTTATATATTAGCTAAGTTTATATATCTATATAAATTTGTAAATAGATTTATTATTTGAACGCGTTAATATACACGTCTAATCACCAGAATTGGTTACTCAGTTTATATTTACTCAAGGGGAAGAAGATGAGCGGTGAAGTTTATCGTAATTATATTAACGGTCAGTGGCTCGAGGGCCAGAGCGTCACTACGAACCTGAATCCTTCGGATATTAGTGATGTGGTAGGTCTGTATTCAAAGGCCAACGAAGATGATTGTGTTTCTGCCATTACTGCAGCGAATGAAGCCTTCATCGGCTGGTCTCAGAGTGCTCTTGAAGTACGCAAAACGATCTTGGATATGATCGGTAATGAGCTTATTGAGCGCAAAGAGGAGATTGGTGCTATTTTGGCCCGTGAAGAGGGTAAAACCCTTGCTGAAGGTATTGGTGAAGTGGGCAGGTCAGGCCAGTTTTTCCAGTATTACGGTGCTGAGGTGTTGCGCTTGATGGGTGAGAACACGGCCTCAGTTCGGCCAGGAGTCGATGTCGAAGTGCATCGTGAACCATTGGGCGTGGTTGGAATTATTACGCCTTGGAACTTCCCAATGGCTGTTGCTGCATGGAAAGTTGCTCCAGCACTGGCCTATGGTAACTGTGTGGTGCTCAAACCCGCGGAACTTGTACCCGCTAGTGCCTGGATTTTAGCGGAGATAATTAGTCGCAGTGGTTTGCCTGCCGGCGCTTTTAATTTGGTGATGGGTTCGGGTCGTGAGGTAGGTGAAAAACTTACTAGCTCTGCCGGAGTTGATGCAATTACCTTCACAGGCTCGGTTGATGTAGGTCGGCATATTGCTCGTAATTGCATCGAAAACATGTCGCGAATACAGCTTGAAATGGGCAGTAAAAATGCACTTGTGGTGCTGAATGATGCCGATCTTCAATCTGCAGTGGATTGCGCTGTAGCAGGGGCTTATTTTGGTACAGGACAAAAGTGTACGGCGTCCTCACGTATCATTGTTGAGTCAGGTATACATGATGCATTTGTAGCCAAAATGACTGAGTCCCTAGACAAGTTGGTCGTGGGTAACGCGATGACCCCCGGGGTGCATATAGGCGCGGTCGTTGACGAGCGGCAGTTATTACAAAACCTTAAATATGTAGAATTAGCTAAACAAGAAGGTGCTGAATTAGTTCAGGGCGGTGAAAGATTAGAGCTTGAGACCGAAGGTTACTTTATGTCTCCAGCACTCTTCATTAATACCAATAATAAAATGCAAATTAACCGTGACGAGGTGTTTGGACCTCTTGCCTGTGTGATCAAAGTCGATAGCTATGAAGAGGCTTTAGAGGTCTCCAATGACTCTGATTTTGGTTTGACGTCAGGGATCATGACGGCTTCTCTGAAGCATGCGAGTCATTTTAAGCGCCATTCCAAGTCGGGTTGTGTGATGGTTAATTTACCCACGGCAGGTACTGATTATCACGTGCCATTTGGTGGTCGTAAATCGTCTAGCTATGGCCCAAGAGAACAGGGTCAGTATGCGCGTGACTTCTATACCATTATCAAAACTAATTACAGCAAGCCGTATTAAATTTAAGTTGGCTGGGCGTTAAGGAGATTTTAATGCACAAAGATATGCTCATGATCGATGGATTACAGTACGTTAACTGGAATCGTCAGTTATTTGAAGACGCGCAGCTAAGTGGTGTGCATTGTATTCACGTAACTATTGCTTACTGGGAAAACATTCGTGAAACCCTAGAAAACATAGGCACCTGGAACCGTCATTTTATCAATCATGACGATCTCATTATGCCCGTTCGTCAAGCTAGAGATATTCTAGAGGCAAAGCGCCTAGGTAAGGTCGGTATTGTGTTTGGTTTCCAAAACTGTTCGCCCATTGAGGATGACGTCAAAATGGTGGAAATTCTCCATCAGTTAGGCGTGCGTATTATGCAGTTAACCTACAACAATCAGAGCCTGTTGGCGACAGGTTGCTACGAAGAGAAAGATGGTGGTGTTACCCGATTTGGCAAGCAAGTGATTAAAGAAATGAACCGAGTAGGCATGGTGATTGATATGTCTCATAGCGCAGAAAAATCAACCCTAGAAACTATTGAGCTATCAGAGCGTCCTATCGCCATTACTCACGCCAATCCAAGTTTCTTTCATACCGCATTGCGGAATAAGTCTGACGCGGTGATTCGTGCTATTGGAGAGTCAGAGGGGATGCTAGGTTTTAGTATGTATCCATTTCATCTAAAAAATGGCCCCGACTGTACCCTTGAAGAATTTTGCCAAATGATTGGCCAGACAGTTGAAATGATTGGTATTGACCGCGTTGGAATCGGCTCTGATCTGTGTCTTAACTGGGATTATAAAGTCCTAGAATGGATGCGTAGCGGTCGCTGGACAACGGGTGTTGATCACGGTGAGGGTTCGGCTGAAAAACCGGCCTGGCCTGACCAACCAAGCTGGTTTAGCGGCACCAAAGACCTCAGTATTGTCGCCAAGGGTCTTGAAAAACAAGGCTTTAGCGATGACAACATCGCCAAGGTTATGGGTGAAAACTGGTTGTCGTTTTTTGAAAAATCATTCTCCGGGGATTCTGCTAGACTCTTAGGAAATTGACTTATTAAGACGTCGAGATAATACTGAACCATAGTAATAGAAAAAACGTAATGCTTCGGTAAGCTTACGTTCTATATACGTAATCTGTAGCTAGGCTAGATGGCGAAAAATTCATGCATAACCGCACTCACAAGATCGACAATTCTGATGGCTTGACGCCATTGCCGATGCGGCCTGCCAGCCAGGTTATGCAGTTGGAGCGTCTAGGCAGTTTTCATCAATCGCGGTTGAGCTTTATGCGCACACTGGTTCGGCGCATGGTGGTGGAAGACTGGCAGGTCAGTAGCTCTGTATTTGATCTAGACGAGCAGGGTTATGGTACTGTGGTCTACCAAATCAAGGCTAAATACGGCACTTTCAGCTACGTGCTTTTCTCTCATTATTTAGATCCAGAAAATCGCAATGATCGAGTTATTGCCGACCAGTGGGACCTGACCATGGCCCTCTGCGAGGGCACGGTGGATCATGAACAGCTCGAATTTTTACGTAACAATGTACCCAAGCAGGAAGCGGGGCGAGTTGACTCGAGGGTCCTAGTTTTATCTCGCGCTAACCGCAGTGCACGCACCTTTGAGTACGTAGTTAATGAGTTGGCCGATGGCCGTCAGCCGAGTGTCGATGTGATTGCCGAAGTGGGTTATCTGTATCGCACTACTGCAGCCTATGGTAGCGGCAAGTTGGGTATGGCGGATTGGGAGAAAGTTCGCACTAAGCACCGCGACTTTGGCCGACCCTTTGCCGCAGAGATGTTCACCTGTTATATGTTGCGCCACTTTAGTATGCAACAGGCCGATTATTTGGCCGCGCAGCGCGCACCAAAAAGGGCAGTGCCTCTGCATGAAGACATTAAACGCTATGTAGGTATTGGTAATTCTACGGGTCTGGGCATGGCGCCATTTTTAATTAATCATCCGCTGTTAATCAATCAGTGGATTGAAATGCGTGAAACAGCATTGGCAACTGTTGTTGCCGCCAGTGAATCTGGTGTTGATGAAGCTACTCTTGCGCGTTTGGATGTTGCGACTCAGCGAGTTATTCAGCATTTAGGTGAAATTGTCACCGCCGATGAGCGACAAAATAACGCAAATTTACTACTGAGGGAAGAACTACAGCTAATGCACCAATGGCTGGAAGAGCAGGGCGCAGTGCTAGCGAGTAACCACTATGTGTGGGCCTCTCTCACTCAGTATGCCGAGCAGCACTGGCATATAGAAACTCAAGAGGTCATCAATACCCTGTTGATTGAGCTTTATCCGGAACTAGTTGATAACTTAGAAGAGCAGATGGGGGTAGACGAATCTCATCAGATAACGCCCGAAATGCCGGTCGCAGATCTGTTAGAGATTATTGAAGATAAATATGAGTGGGCGCTTGCCATAGACTTTAGCAAGCACGAGTCTATGGGGGCATTTTGGTATCGCTCTCAAGAAAAAATGGAGCCACGTCTGGGTCAAACCAACATTGATATGGGTATGGAGAAAGAGATGCCTTTGGCGGTTGGTCGTCGAGTACGTGAATGTTACGACCAGATCGACAGCTATAATCAGGCTTGTGGGCAACAGAATGTCGCTCATTTTATAATGCAGAACCCGACTTACAGTGGCATCGTTGCCCGTATTCAAACCATGGCCCAGAGTCATTACGGTGATATTCGAGAGAATCTGGTGCATGCAGATGTGCTGCCAATTCATTTGCTGCGCTGTAAGTTGTCATTTTTTGGGGTTAGTAAGTTTGACCCGCGCTCACGCCTCTGGGTACGTAATACTATGTTCCAGGGTGCTCCACTGATCAGCGATTTTGGAAAATCCTTTGTTGATGACTGGCAGTTCCCCATCAAACCAGTATTGGTGTCTCGTTAAGCATCATGAAAGTATCTAAGAATGAATTAATGGCTTCGTTAAAGAAGGCATTTGAAGGTTTGGGGTTCCAGCCCGGCGACTATCATAATGCTGCGGACATGGTAGTTTGGTTAGAGACTCATGGTTTTGATGGTTTTGATCGTTTACAGACGGCCTTGGCTTATTTAAATACCACAGCGCCAATCCATGCTGATTTAGTGCAAGAAGATGCGCACAATTCTGTGCTAGATGGCAAAGGCTCTTCTATTTTACTGTGCGGTAGTGAAGCGGTGGATCTTATTAGGTCGCAAGTAATGCAGGGTTTCGGCGCAGGCTTAGAGCTCATTAACTGTTATAACCGCACATTTGTCATACAGCGACTGGTTAAAGCTGCGCAGCGTAATCTTGCGTTTGTTGCTTATTGGCGGCAGTTTGATTACTGCGTGAAAATCTCTATTGAGGCAGGTGCCGAACTTCCGGAGCATGAGACTTTTACTATAATTGAAGCTTTTGAGCCGCAATCGCTAAGAATTTTTTGTGGCACGGATTTAGCTGTCATTGAAAAGCAATATGCGGTGCAGCTAGCGTTCGGGACCTTAATTGAAACCTATTCTTCGGCAGAAATGCTGGCCTGTTACCAGGATTCAGTAGAGCAGGGTATCGAGATAGACGAGGCTCTATGGCAAACCCTTGATGACTTGGTCGCCAGAATACTGGTTGAATCCACCGAAAGCTCTAGAGCGGGCGCAGGCGATTAAACGAGAGTTATCTTTATATTTTACTCGGCCGAGGCTGCATCACCTTCAGCTTGACTGATTAACCAATACCGAAAAGCCTCAACATCAGGGTGACTATATTGGTTCACCGGTGTGGCTAAAAAGAAAGCTTCAGATGAGGCAATTGATTCCTCAAACGGGGCAACCAGCCTACCACTTTCTAGTATATTGGTTACTAGGCAAGTACGACCCAACATGATGCCATGACCGAGTGCTGCCATTTCCATCATTGTTATAGATGAGTCAAAGTGGATCCCTTGAGAGGGGTCGACGCTGTGATAACCAAATTGGTTAAGCCAAAAAGCCCAGCCTTCTTCGTACCCCATGACATGCAGGAGGGTATGGTCAGATAATTGTTTTGGCTTTGTGGGCGGATTTTCAGGTGATATATCACCACCGACGAGTTCGGGGCTGCATACCGGAAATAGAGAATCCCATGTCAGTCGATTGCTGGTATAACCAGGCCACATGCCTTTGCCGTAGCGAATTTCCACATCAGCGTCTTTGTCCAGATCACCCACCCAGTTGTTGCTGGTAAAGCGCAAGCCTATTTCAGGGTGCTCTTCTCTAAAACTCGATAACCTAGGTGCCAACCAAGTATTAAAGAACACCAAATTCACTTTAATTGTCAATGTGCGACTGCGTTCTTTGCCGAAAACCTCATCAGTGACCATGGCTAGACGTTCTATTGATTCACGTACCCCTGGAATATAGGATTGGCCTGCGTCGGTGAGCTTTAATCCTCGGGGAAGACGCTTAAACAAAGATGTTCCGAGTTGAGCCTCCAGACCCTTAATTTGTTGACTAATAGCCGCTTGGGTCATATGTAATTCTGCCGCGGCCTGAGTAAAGTTTAGATGGCGAGCGGAGGCCTCGAACGAGCGCAACCAATTTAAAGGAGGAAGTCTTTTTTTCATTGTAATTATCTCTAATGTTTAGCTCGACGTACTGTCGGGGCCGTCAATCAATGACCCCAATTCAGTAGCAGCAGTGTGCAGAATATCACTATAACTGATTAATTCGTCGAGACTTTTTCTAACCACAGGCGCATGTATAAATAAGCAGGCACAAAGTCTTTGCTTGCTATCCAGAATAGGTACTGCACAACCGACCATACCATCGACAAATTCTTCATTATCGGTGCTGATATTACTCGCCTTCACCGCTAAAAGATTTTCTTCTAGATGCTCGGGATCCACAATAGTATTGCGTGCATACTGATTTAAGGGTAAATGATTGATGATTTTCTGGCGCCGCTGTTTGGGCAGGAAGCTAAGATATAGCTTACCGCTAGCTGTGCACCAGGCCGGTGTATGGCTGCCCACTTGCAGATTAAGTTGCAGCGGCCAGTCGGATTGTACTCGATCGTAATAGACCATCTCACTGCCATTGGGAATGGCGATGCCGCATGTCTCACCAATTTTCTCAGTTAGTTGCTCAAGAATGGTTCTGCGAACGGCGCTAAAACGCTCGCTATGCAATACACCCCAAGCGACACCGTGCATTCGGCTGCCGGGAACAATTAAGCCGCGCATATTTGTCTGCACAAAACTATCGTCTTCTAGCTGATTGAGAAGACGATGGATACTTGGCTTTGGTATATCCAGAAGAATAGCGAGATCAGCTGGTGACAGAGGTCGTTCAGCTTTGGCTACAGCTTCAATGATCACCATCACTCTGGCAATCGCTGAACCTTTTTCTCTCCCATTAGTGGCCATGATTATCCCAGTCTTAGCTTAGTGTCGGCATGGAGAACTGAGCACCTTCTCGAACACCAGCGGACGGCCAACGTTGAGTAATTGTCTTACGTTTGGTGTAAAAGCGAACACCATCGGGGCCATAGGCATGTAAATCACCAAATAGTGAACGTTTCCATCCACCAAAGCTGTGATAAGCGACAGGTACAGGAAGAGGGATATTAATGCCGACCATACCGACCTGAATGTGGTCAGAGAAGTACCTTGCTGCCTCCCCATCACGGGTGAAGATACAGGTACCATTGCCATATTCATGTGCGTCAATGAGATCCATTGCCTGCTGCATGGAATCAACACGAACAACCTGTAGTACGGGGCCGAAGATTTCAGCATCATAGCTATCCATGTCTGCGGTAACGCGATCGATCAATGTGCCGCCAACATAGAAGCCATTTTCATAACCATCAATAGTCGGATTACGACCGTCAACTACAATGTCTGCACCCTGTTCTTCGGCGCTGTCGATATAACCAAATACCTTTTGTTGATGTTGCTTTGTAATCACTGGACCAAAGTCATTATCAGCATCGTGGCAAGGGCCAATCTTTAAGGTCTTCATCGCTTCTTTCATCTTGCTGACCAGTTGATCTGCCGCGGCATCACCAACGGCTACCGCCACTGACAGTGCCATGCAGCGTTCACCTGAAGAACCAAAGGCAGCGCCAAGTAGTTGCGCAACAGCGTTATCCATATCAGCATCTGGCATCACAATAGCGTGATTTTTGGCGCCACCCAGAGCCTGACAACGCTTGCCGTTAGCATTGGCTGTTGTGTATATGTATTCCGCGATAGGAGTAGAGCCAACAAAACTAACGGCTTTGATGCGCTCGTCATTGAGCAGGGTATCTACGGCCTCTTTGTCGCCATTAACTACATTCATAACACCGTCAGGCAAACCTGCCTCCTTCAATAGCGAAGCAATAAACAGTGTCGAGCTTGGGTCGCGCTCTGAGGGTTTTAGAATAAAGCAGTTACCGCAAACGATTGCCATGGGATACATCCATAAAGGTACCATGGCGGGAAAGTTAAATGGCGTAATGCCTGCAACTACGCCTAGAGGCTGGAATTCACTCCAGGAATCAATGTTAGGAGCCACATTTTTGCTGTGTTCTCCCTTTAGAAGCTCCGGTGCGCAGCATGCGTATTCTACATTTTCAATACCTCGCTGCAGTTCGCCAGCGGCATCGTGAGATATCTTGCCGTGCTCTTCGCCTATTAGCTGGCAAATTTTATCGGCATTTTGTTCGAGTAAATCTTTAAACTTAAACATCACTCTAGCGCGTTTGATAGCGGGAGTATTCCGCCAGGCTGGGTACGCGGCTTGAGCGGCTTCAATAGCCGACTCCACAGTAGTCTTTGACGCCAAGGCGACCTGCTTGCTGACTTCACCATTGGATGGGTTAAATACATCTTGAGTGCGTTCGTTTGCCTCAATTGATTGACCGTTAATTAAATGTCCTATTGTGATCATTTTGTCGTTCCTCATAATATTAATGTTGAATTCGTTGTTTTAGTTACCAAAGTTTTTTGTACAGCTCGATCATCTCATCCACATCCGGAATTCTTGGATTGTTGCTTGGCGAGCCTGACGCTAAGGCTTGAGTAGCCATAGTTTCAAGATTACTAAAAAAGTGTTCGCGGTCGACACCAAAAGCTTCTAATGTAGGCACCTGTAGCTCATCATTAAGGGCATATAGTTCTTCCATCAGCTTTTGATTAGCCTGTTTTGTGTTGTCGCTAGAATCAGCGATACCTATCGCGCGAGCGCAATCAGCATAACGCTCTGCCGCAGCGGGAATAGAGTATTCGGTCACCGTAGGCAGTAGCATGGCATTGGATAGGCCATGGGGCACATGGTAGAAGGCGCCTATGGGCCTGCTCATACCATGCACTAGGGCTACAGAGGCGTTAGAAAATGCGACTCCAGCCAATGTAGACCCAAGCATCATCTGCTCCCTTGCTTCTCTATCGCTTCCATCATGGAATACACGGCGTAGATTAGGTCCAATTAACTTCATAGCGGCAATAGCCTGAGTGTCAGTATAGGCGCTGGCTTTTTTACTTACATAGGATTCCATAGCGTGGGTCAACGCATCAATACCCGTATCTGCTGTGGTCCGTGCGGGTACGCTTAGGGAAAGTTCGAAGTCGACTAGAGCCGCCGTGGGCATGAAGCCAGTGCCTAAGCACAACATTTTCTCATCGGTGGTCTCATCGGTAATAATAGTGAATTTTGTCACCTCAGAACCGGTGCCCGCAGTGGTAGGGATAGCAAAAATAGGTAAGCCGGGCTCGTCTACTATACGAGGAAATTTGTAGTCTCTCATTTCGCCCCCGTATGTCCCAAGTATGGAAATAGCTTTGGCACTGTCGATTGGGCTACCACCTCCCAACGCTATAATGGCATCAAAGTTTCCACCACGAACCTTATCAACTCCCGCTTGTATCGAGCGAACGGTCGGCTCAGGAACTGTGTCATCAAATACCTCAGAACTTATTCCAACGTCATTTAAGTGCTCTCTGACAGTACTGATATAGCCGAGTTGAACCATAATTTTATCAGTCACAATGAGCGGTCGATGCAAGCCCATACTCTTTAGTATGCTGCCGATCTCACTACTGGCACCCGCGCCGACCTGTAAAGTCTGAGGAAGAATTATTTTTGATGACATGACTACTCCGATAATATTTATTTATGAAGTCATAAGTGGCCGTTCTGGTCATTTATGACTTTTTCTAATCTTACTGGCTCGTAATGACCTAAAAAAACATCGGATCACTATACTCTTAAAATGATACGAATCATATTGTTTTTAGCATTAAGTACTTAGGTTTTTATCATCACTTAGGCTTTTTTGAGTCCAGTATTTGTCCGCCATAAAAAAAATCACGTCTCTTGATAAAAGCAGTAATGGCAGGGCCTGCAAGCAATTTATTTTTTCCTTGGTGATAAAAAAACTGATGCCTCAGGGGTTGTATTTTTTGCTGGTGCTCAGTGTTTTTGATTCTTAATATGCCGCCCATTAGACGGGTGCTTATAGAAGCGCTTAAACAGACATGAGTGAGTAACTTTTTGGTATTAATGATCATGCCGAAATGGGAAGAAAGAATGAGTAATAAAGTTCAATTGCCTCTTAATGGCGTCACCGTAGTGGACTTCGGTCAGCAAATAGCAGGACCAGCCGTCGCCATGATTATGGCTGACTTGGGGGCTACGGTGGTACACGTTGATCCGCCTACTGGACCGCAGTGGAAACATCAGGCAAATGCGATTTTAAATCGCAACAAACAGTGCCTCACTCTTGATTTGAAATGCCCCCTTGGGTTAGTGCAAGCGATGGATTTGATCGCTAAGGCTGATGTAGTCATTGAGTCTTTTCGACCTGGGGTCATGCAAAATCTGGGCATTGATTTTCAAGCTCTTCGCTTGGCACGTCCAGAACTCATTACGTTGTCGATCCCTGGGTTTGCGAGCAACGATGAACTGCGCCGTGATTGGAAAGCGACTGAAGCCGTTGTGGCTGCCACTGCGGGCGCCTACACAGATATGGGTTTTAACCGAGTCCTAATGGGTTTAAATCCTTGCTTTTCACCATTGCCCTTGGCGTCGTCATACACCACTACGTTAGCAGCAAGTTCGGTCGTTTTGGCCTTGGGGGCTCGAGAGCGGTCAGGTTTTGGCGATCATATTGAGGTGCCGGTGATTGCATCGATGATGGAAGGATTGTCTTATAACTCCTATGAAATTGATGATCTACCTGAGCGCTACAAAACCATGCGCGAAAAGGAAATTGAGCATCGACGTGCTAACAACATAGCTTTTGATTTGAGCTACGATCAATTGCAGGAGTACTTAGACCCCTTCTACCGAACTTATGAATGTGCCGATGGCCGAATGTTTTATGTGGTTTGTCCGTCGCACCGCAAGCATGCACGGCGCTGTCTTGATGCTCTGGGTCTTTATGAAGAGTTGTTAGCTGAGGGCTTGCCCGATGTTGCTAACTTACATCTGCCTGTTAGTGAATGGGATGCTGAGACTGCGATCGGCGTTTATCCTCTACCTAAAAAATGGGCTGATATTATTTCGACTAAGATGAAGTTGATTTTTTTGACTAAATCTTCAAGTGAGTGGGGCGCTATTTTTGGTCAAAATCAAATCCCAGGGGCGCCACATCGAACGACTAAAGAGTGGGTTAACAGCAGGCACTGTAATGATGCCGGTATTATTGTAGAGGTCGATGATGAAGAGTTTGGCCTAATGAAACAACCTGGGCCGATTGCTTGGCTAGAAGAGTCAGGCGGCCAGATGCTAGCGCCAAGGGCGCGACAATTTGTCAATTTTGATATGGCGTTGGCAACATTGACTGATTCTTATAAGCCGCGATTAGCGCCAATCCATGGCAGCGCCCATGAGCAGTCCGGCTGGTTGGACGGTTTGCGGATATTAGATTTAACTAATGTCATTGCCGGCCCTCATTCAACAGCATTTTTGGGGCGTTTTGGGGCGCAGATTACTAAGTTAGAGCCCGTTGAACCAATGTATGATCCGCTGATAGGAACATTGTTCACTTTCCAGTCAGACATGGGTAAGCGCAGCGCCCTAGTAGATATTAATACCGAAGAAGGACGTGAGGTTTTTAATCGCTTGGTTCGGTCGGTGGACCTTGTGGTTATTAATGCTCCCGATCGTCAAATGAAATCACTTGGGCTAGACCATGATACCTTGCAGGAGATTAACCCCGGGGTATTGTTCTGCCGCCTTGATTGTCTGGGAGGTCCGTCATTAGGACATAAAAGTGATTACATTGGCTATGACGATATTGTTCAAGCCAATAGCGGCATTATGAGTCGCTTTGGTGGCCGTGAGACGCCAGAAGAGCACGCTCATTTAGGTACTCTAGATGTGAACTGTGGTTTTGCCGGTGGGTTGGGTATGGCATTGTCGATCTATCATAAGGCGAGAACTGGCGAGGCAAGTCGTGCCCGCACTTCATTAGCGGCGGTCACTAATTTGGCTCAGTTACCATTTTGTTTTGATTACGCAGGCCTTGACGAATTCAATGAGCCGGCTGGGCGAGATGCGATGGGTAATAATGCTCTGTCGCACTTTTATGCTACCGCAGATGACTGGATTTTTCTTGACGCGAGCGAAGACGATTTAGACACCTTAGATAAAATACCAGGACTACAGGGGATCAATAGCACTGCTGACATTCAGGTCTTTCTCACTGTTGCTTTCCAGCAGTTGTCGGCTGCAAACTGGATACAGAAACTGCATGCTGCCGACGTTGCAGCGGCAGTACCCCATTCAATTGAAACACTGAGACACCAGTACAGCCGCGTTGCTGATGGCGAGGTTGGCATAGATCGTGGCAGTTTTGCCTTCTCAGTCTATGCTGATCATCCGAGTGGCCACTGTGTTACTCAAATTGATCACTATGCTATTCGACCTACTTCGTCGCGTATTTTTGCAGTAACGCCTACCGAGGCTCATGGTCATTCGACTCGAGAGGTGCTTGCCGGAGTAGGATATGGTGAGCAAGAAATAGATTCAATGCTGGAGCGCGGTATTGCAGCCCTAAGCTGGGGTTTAACGCATTTGCCTGGGGATAATCTAGGCCAGCCCATGCCTCAGTTAGACGGGTTGATCCGCACAGCTGATACAGCGAGTGTAGGTTGGATCGATATGGAGCCTGCCGATGACGATATCTTCATCACATAGGGTACAGCGTCCGTAATCTCCTGAAGCAATGCGCTCTAGTGCGGCGGGTATTCTTGCTAGTTGTTGCTTGCGGCGGCGTGAGGCCTCTTTAGCCATCTCGACACCCTGCATGGCATCCATGCGAGAAAGACGCCCGACCATAGACTGATCCAGCTGTACAGGTTTTGTGGCCTCGCTGGAGATAGCTTCTAACTCAGTAAGCTGGGTTGTTAGATCAAATAGCGCTTGACGGAAATTTTCAGCAATTAAATTATCCATGACTGACTCAAATGGCCGGCATTTGACTTATAGCGTAGGCTTGTTGATTGAGCCAAGGTGCTATAGGGGCCATATTAGGTACAATTTCTTCCGTATAGATGGACCGGCATATATTGGCAATTTGCTCCGGCCAATCACCTAATTCATCTTTCCGGCAAACTAACGTCAAATATCGAGCGTTGGCGCCATTGGCTAGCTGCATCACAGCAACTCCGTCGAGTAACTTTGGATAAGGTACTAGGCAAAGACCCGTGGTAAAACCCCAGCCCTGACCCGATTGGACAAAACGTAAAAGTGTTTGTGTACTGTCTAGTTCACAGTTGACATTAAGTTCGATATTAAGACGTCTAGCAATTAGATCACTCAGTGTGCCAAGACGAGATTGTCGGTTATAGTGCACAAAGGGCAGGTTCTCCGAGAGCCATTCGTAGCTAACCTTACCTGACTGCGCAAACTGTGCAGGTACAATCATCACAAAGGGATCTCTAAGAATGGGATAACGTTGTAATTCTGGATGTTCATCAATCGGATCACTGGTCACAAGCATATCGAGATCGCGGTTTAATAATGCCTGAGTTAGTGGTGATACCAACCCAGTTCGCAGTGCTAGTTTTGACGTAAAAGGTTTCACTTTTTGCATAAATTGCAGTCCAGCAACATCACAAAAAGAATCGATCATCCCCACGCTTAGTGGCAGGCTCCCTCCCTTGGATACCTTGCGTATATCGATCAGCATGCGTCGAGTATCATTGATTATGCTTTCTGCATAACCCTTTAATACTTGACCGCTGGGAGTTAGTTTGATGGGTCTGGAGCGAGTCACAACTAGCTGAGACTCAGCATGAAGCTCTAGTTGCTTGATCGTTTGGGATACGGCCGATTGGGTGATGCCGAGTCTTTCTGCGGCTTGAGTCAAGCTTTCAGATTCAGCCACAGCGGCGAATACACGCAGTGCACTTATTTCAATGTTTTTACTATTTTTCATTAGGTTAGTGTAGCGTAAAATCAAGGTTAAAAAACTAAACTCGATACGCGTTCTATGCAGTCAGATGGTTACTTATTGGCTAGCAACTAGTTGCTCTAATGCACGAATACCCACAGGGCTTCCTGCATATTCTTGCATGGCATCCAGTAAACAGTCCCACATAAACTCTGTGGCGCTTATATCGCACAAAATAAAATAGCTGAGTGTTTGGCCTAGATCTTGGCGAATGACGATGGCATTGGTCTTGGCAACTGACGTCTGGGCAATATGGCCAAGTCCAAACTTATGGGGTCGTAAATCTACACCGCAGACTTTTGAGAACATTTCAGCTGCCTGATCTCCAGTTACTGCGAGCCAACAATGACTGTCACCTCTAGGTAAAAAGTATGTCTGAGTGTCATTCTCAGCATGATCCTGAGTAGACTTTTTTGTCAGGGCGGCCACCTGAGGACTTTCAGAAAAAATATCGCTAAGAATTAACAATTCTTGATCGGATAATTTAGCCACCAGACAGCCGTTAGGTTGAATCGCAGCCATGTTGGCACTATTGGGTAGTTTTAGCCCTTGGCTCTCTGCCCATTTAGGAGCGCCGGCGCCTTTAAAGCCAGTTCTTGGTAGCGTTGATAAATCACATATGGCCATAGAGCGCGCTTGAATTTTCTCAGAATTGTCATTGTCATAGTGACTGACAATGAAATGGGTGCCCATTTGTTTAAACACCGCACTATTATTGATATGCCGGCGATAAAGCTGACTACGCCGTATACCCTTAGAGGGATCTAGTGTCGCCATGGCTATAGCTCCTGCCGCGCATTATCGGGATCGAAGAAGGGCAAATTTACGACCTTGGCAAGTACTCGCACGCCACCCAATGATTTTATCTCGATAACACTTCCCGCGTCGCTCTTTTGAGGGGGCACATAGGCAAGGCCAATGGCTTTGCCTAGGGTTGGAGAGAAGTTGCAAGAGGTGACACGTCCTGTCATCTGTTCATCGTCTACGACCAGGTGACTTTCTTGTGGCATTGGTACCTTGCTATCATCAATAACAAAACCGACTAAGCAACGCAGGCTAGGTTTTTTCTCTAATTCAGCGATCGTTCGCCCGCCAACGAAAAATGGTTTAGTTCGAGACACCGCCCAACCCATCTGCACTTCATTCGGGTTTGACATTGCATCAGTATCTTGACCGATAATAATATGGCCTTTTTCAAGTCGCAGTATCCGCTGTGCCTCTATGCCGAACGGTTGAATATTGTGTTCATTGCCTGCAATCATGAGAGCGTCCCAGAGGGCCTCACCATATTGCTGAGGAACATGAATTTCGTAACCTAATTCGCCGACAAAACCGACTCTAATGAGTCTTGCGGGAATCTCGCCGACATTACCTAAACGAACACCCATATAAGGAAATGCCTTTGCTGATAAATCAACATCAGAGCAGACCTTTTGGAGCACTGCTCGAGCATTAGGTCCTGCAATATTGACACCGCAATAAGCTGAGGTGACATTGGCAATATCTACGTCAAGTCGCCATTGAGCATTCCATTTGAGCATGTTCTGATAGACGCGGTCGACTCCACCTGTGGTGGCGGTCACATAGTAATGATTGTTGCCAAAACGACAGGCTACGCCATCATCAATAACCACGCCTGCTTCATTGGTAAGCAGAGCATAACGGGCTTTGCCGACGGGTTGTTTTAGAAACCCAAAAGTATAGAAACGATTTAGAAACTCACTTGCATCGGCACCGCGGACTTCAATGCCGCCAAGTGTAGAGACATCGACTAGACCAACGTTGTCACGCACATTACTAACTTCTTTGTTTATACAGGTCTGCCGGTCGTTATTGTTAGAGTGATAAAAGGCTGGACGGTACCAAGCACCGGCTTGGAGCATTTCGGCACCGGCTTCCAGATGACGATAGTGTATATTGCTGCGTCGTGCAGGATAAAAGCTGCGCCCAGCACTATGACCTAACTGCTCAGCGGAAAATGGGGGTCGTGCTGTAGTAACACCTGTTTCAGCGACAGTCCGATTAGTCGCTGCGGCGACCAAGCGAGCCGCAGCAAGCGCTGAATGGCGACCCTGGGAGGGCCCCATTCCGCAGGTTGAATACCGCTTAACTAATTGAATATGCTCATAGCCATCACCCGTTGCATTAATAATGTCGGCAATGGTGAGATCTTCGTCAAAGTCGATAAATTCTTTACCCTTTGGGTGGGCAAATATAGGCCAAGGGTGATTGGGGCTGAGAGTATTTTCAGTAACTCTATCCGTTACTTTCTCATTGGTAAGTTCCAGCGCATTAGTGGCTATCATCGCGGCCCTTTTGGATTCCAATAAAACGGCATCAAGTGACCATAAGCTGTTCACTGAACCTGCCAATTGGAGTGATTGGGGGCAATTTTGCAGACTAAACATGGCTGACTGATCATCATAGGTTAGCTGTCCTCCCGCCTGGCAAGCAAGTTGATACGTCGGCGTGTAGCCGACTGACATGCAGAGTAGATCGCAGGTGATTACTTCACCTTGCATGGCACAGATACCCCGGCTGATAATTTTGCGTATCTCTACCGCGGCAACATGATTGGCACCTTTACTGTGGGCCGCATAGACGGTTGTTCCGGTTTCAATCCTAATACCCCGAGCCACTGCCGCCTTAGCTATATCGTCATAAATCGGTTCATCGCGTAAATCGACGATGACATTGACCTTAATGCCAGCATCGTCAAGATCTAGTGCTGTGCCATAGCCGTCATTGTTGCCAGTGACAATGACTGCGTGAGACCCGGGGCTGACACCGTAAAGATGCACGAGTCGCTGAGCGGCACTACTCATCATGACCCCAGGTAAATCATTGTTATGAAAAATGGCGGGTTGTTCCAGCGAGCCAGTACACATGATAGTTTGCTTGGCACGAACCTTATACAAACGCCTCTTAGTGACAATGGGCAACCAGTTGTCGGCAAACCAACCATTACAGACTGCGTTAGTCATTACTGAAATATTTGGCTTAGCATTAATGGCATCAAGTAGTTCATTAAGCTGCTTTTTGCCTCGAGTACCTTCGACATCAAAGCGACTGTAATTGAGGGAGCCGCCGAGACTTGGATTCTCGTCGACCAACAGAACTTCACAGTCCTCTACCGCAGATTCTATAGCGGCTTGCATCCCCGCGGGACCGCCACCAACAATAACGATATCAAAAAATTTATATTGTTTATCGTAATAGTCAGGCACCAATTGCTGGTCAATAACACCCAGACCGGCTTTTTTACGAATTAATGGCGCCCATTTTTCCCAGATACCACGGGGCTTAAAAAATGCCTTGTAATAAAATCCCACCGGTAAAAACCGAGAGAAAAGGCCAAGCCATTCACCTCGATCTTTTTCTAGGCTCCCAGAATAATTTTGGCCAGTGACCTTTAGTCCTTCGCTGATAAGTTCTCGATCGGCCAATGCATTAGGATTAGATGGAAGTTGCACCATGGTATTCGCATCTTGCCCAGCCATGGTTAGCGCACCCCTTGCTCGGTGGTACTTGAACGAACGGCTGAGTAATTTTTGGTTGTTAGCAGTCAAAGCACTAGCAATGGTATCGCCCTGAAAGCCATTATAGGTTTTTGACTCAAACTCAAACTGAATGGGTTTTTTACGATTAATTAATGTGCCGTAGGGTGAGGGTAGTCGATTTTTCATGATAGGCTCTCTGGCTTTGCCGGCCTAAAATCGATTCTCTCGGTGTATATTTCATCGGCCTTAAAGGTACGAATAACCTCGTCGGTGATGGTGTTACGTTCAGCGAGAAACCAAAATGAGCTCGCCGTATGGCACCACCATTCCGTGACCATGCCCGCAGCATTATCATGAAAGAAGACGTGCTCAGCCCAATCTCGCGCTGATGTTGAGATATGGTCCGGTGTTGCGTGGTACTCTCCACCATAGGTGAATTCTGCAATATTACGCGAGCCATTGAGCGGGCATGTTAGTAGTTTCAACGACCTTCTCCTAGTGGCTAGCGGCGGTAGCGCCGGCTTCATTGATCTGTTCGAAGCGATAAAATCGCTCTAGTTCAAAGGGTTTGATAATCTCAGGTACTTTCTTGGTGGCTACCAGCTCTGCCATAGTGACACCGCAAATTGGGGTGGCTTTAAACCCCCAGGTTCCCCATCCTGCATCCAAGTAATAGTTTTCTACGGGGCTTAACCCCATGATTGGGCTGTAATCAGGGGTCATGTCAGTAGTGCCAGCCCATTGCCGTAACAGCCTTGCTTGCGATAAAAAGGGAAACAGCTCCATTGAGGCAGCTGACAGAGATTCACGCTGATCTAATGTCGCTCGGGTGTTATAAAGAGGGTAGGGATCTGACCCACCACCAATAACAAATTCTCCCCGAGAGGTCTGATGCACATAAACGTGCACCTGTGGGGAACTGACATGAGGGGTCAAAATCGGTTTGTAGGGCTGAGTTACCATTGCCTGCAAAGGGTAACAGTGAATAGGTAGCGGAATGCCCGCTTTTTTGGCGACTATGGAGCTCGCACCGGCAACAGCTTGGACAACGCAGCCGCATTCAACCCTGCCGCGATTGGTTTTTACGGCAGTAACTCGGCCGCTAGTTATTTCAATATCTTCCACTTCAGTTAGTTGATGTAATTCCACACCTCGATCGCAAGCGCCTTTTGCGTAACCCCATGCCACAGCATCATGGCGTGCGGTAGCGCCATCGGCATGCCAAAGTCCCGCTAAAATAGGATATCGAATGTCTTCGGACATATTAAGATTAGGGACTAATTCGGAGATGGTTTGACGGTCAACCAGCTCTGAGCGCACCCCCATGTGTTGGTTCACCTCAGCTCGCCAGCGAAAGCTACGAATAGCGGCATCACTGTGGGCCAGCGTTAGCTGACCACGATTTTCCATCATCACGTTATAGTTAAATTCGTTACTTAGGTTGTTATAGAGCTTGACTGATTCGCTGTAAAATTTAACGCCTGCTTCGGTTAAGTAATTGGATCGAATAACGGCTGTATTTCGCGCGGTGTTTCCACCACCCAGATAGGCTTTTTCAAGGATCGCAACATTGGTAATACCGTGATATTTGGCCAGGTTATAGGCAATCGCAGCACCATGACCACCGCCACCAATAATCACAACGTCATAGTGCTTTTTAAGATCTTTAGATGGCGTAAAGTGGTGCTTGGCAGGATATTGACTGCTTAGTCCGTATTTTAAAAGGCCAAAAGGCATAGTCTGCTCTCTTTAGATATAAAGGTTAACTGCCGTTGAAAACCACAGTTTTATTGCCGTCCAAGAAAACTCGTCGCTCAATATGATATTTAACCGCCTTCGCCAATGCCATGCTCTCATTGTCTCGGCCTACACCTACCAATTGCTCAGGACCATAGTTATGGTCGACGCGAGTGAGCATTTGTTCAATGATGGGCCCCTCGTCAAGATCAGAGGTTACGTAATGCGCTGTGGCTCCGATCACCTTAACGCCTCGATTAAAAGCCTGATGATACGGTTTGGCCCCCTTAAAACCAGGTAAGAAGGAGTGGTGAATATTAATGCAACGACCAGCCAGCTTTTTAGTTAACGCGTCGGACAGAATTTGCATATAGCGCGCTAAAACAACAAGTTCTGAATGGGTTTCTGCAATAATTTCTAGCAAACGTTGTTCTTGTTGAGATTTAGTTTCTGGTGTCACAGGAAGGTGTATAAAGCGAATACCTTCTCTCTCAACCATAGGTCTAAGGTCTTGGTGATTAGATACAACCGCGGTGACATCCATATTGATTTCACCTTTGCGCTTGCGATACAAAAGATCGTCTAGGCAATGATCGTATTTGGACACTAAAATAATGGCTTTCACAGGCGTAGTTGGCCGGTGGAAATCCCATTCCATGCCAAATGTCTTTGATATGCTGGAAAATTCTTCCGTCATGGTTGCAATACTGGGCGCATTTTTCTGTCGGCGGAAAACGGCACGCATAAAGAATTTTTCAGTAGACTCATCATCAAACTGTTCCAGAGCACAGACATAACAGTCTCTGTCAGCCAGAAAACTAGTTACCGCAGCGACTACACCTGTTACTGCACGGCATGTTCCGGTAAAAATATAACGTTCTGGGTTGGCGGATATCGTTGTCATTAGAGCGACCTAGAGGTGTTTTTGAGAGCGATAATTTTAGCTTTTTTTGATATCTACTGCCGAACTAATTTTGGGACTTCTCTAATCGCTTATGATGCATGGGTAGGCATAAAATCGTCAATACGCTAAGTCTAAGATAAGCAACACTACTGAGCATCTTCGAAACTGCTAATGCTGGTTGATGAGGTTGATTACCATTTTTCAACTAGCCTCCTGTGCTACAATTTATTTAGAGGCTGTCCAGTTTATAATGCTATTAAACGCAGACAGATCGCCCTATTGGCTAGGGCATAAGAATTAAGATTCTGGTCTCATACTGTATGGTATTTGACTCTTACTGAAAGGCTTTTTGGGATGATTCTCGGTACTAAAACAGGTGAGCAAGTCACGCAACTGATAGGTGATAGGCGGTCGCACCCGCGGCTTGAGGAGCCGGCTCCAGACCTTGAGGTTTTAGAGTCTATTTTTTCGGCTTCTCTGCGAGCTCCTGACCACATGCATTTAAGGCCCTGGCGCTTTTTGACGATATCGGGAGACGATCGAAAGAACCTCGGGGAACTTTTTGTGGATCACTGCAAAGATAGCAATCCAAGTGCTGAGCAAAAGGAGGTGGATGGCGCCTACGCGAAAGCCTTTAGAGCTCCTCTAATCGTTGTGGGTATTGCCGCTTATAAAAGTCACCCTAAGGTTCCAGATATAGAGCAGGCTATTGCTACAGGCGGGGTAATGAATAACATTGGGTTGGCAGCTTATGCCCATGGATTTGGGTCAGTTTGGCGTACAGGTGCTTATGCAGCTTCAGAGGTTATTAAGCAGGGGCTGGGTCTTATCGAACGTGAAGAAATCATAGGCTTTCTGTATGTTGGCACGCCGGCCAACCGAGATAGGCATGTCAGGCCTTTAGCTGCGGACGATTTCTTTAGTGTTTGGCCTAATAACGGTTAATGGATAGGTAACCTTGAATGACGTCTAAATCTCCTTTGATACTTTCGCTTGTTGCCTTGATGCTAAGCAGTTGCTCAACCTACCAGCCCACAAAGATAGACGATATTTGTAAAATATTTTGGGGTGAAACGGATTGGTATGAAGATGCTCGTGCAGCCCATAATCGCTGGGGCACGCCAATCACGGTAATGATGGCGATCATGAAACAAGAGTCTAGTTTTAGAGCTGATGTAAGACCGGACAGGCCTAGATTTTTATTTATTCCTTTACCGCGAAGGTCGTCGGCTTATGGTTATGCGCAGGCTCAAGATCCGGCGTGGAACGACTATAAAAAGGCGACGGGAAACCGTGGTCACGACCGAGATGATTTTCGTGATGCGATCAATTTCATTGGCTGGTATACCAACAAAAGCCACCGAAGACTTGGTATTTCTAAATCGGATCCGTTTCGTCAGTATCTTGCATATCATGAAGGTTGGGGGGGCTACTCACGTGGCAGCTTTAACAAAAAGCCACAGTTATTGAATATTGCAGCTAAGGTGAAAGGGCAGACGGAGATCTATAATGCCCAGCTGGTCAGGTGTAGGCCCGAGCTGGAAGATGCGGTTAAAGGATGGTTTTAAGACCCATGTTTATCTGTCACATAGGGGACATTTTAAAAGTGTCTTCTACCGTACAATTCCGCTACTGAAATATCCCACAAGTGATGTCTATGTCATCTGAACATGTCGATGTAATTATTATAGGGGCCGGACTCTCAGGTATAGGTGCGGCCTGCCATCTCACTAAACACACTCTGACTAAGAACTTTGCTGTGATTGAAAGTCGCGCTGCAATGGGTGGGACTTGGGATCTTTTTCGTTATCCTGGGATAAGATCAGATTCTGATATGCATACCTTGGGTTACCGATCTCAGCAGTCAATATGTCTGTCGGTTACTGACGTATTTAGATAAACAAAAATTATCGATTTGTGTTCCGCTCAATAGACAAAGAGTTAAAGCGAGTGGCATCTATCGGTTTGGATTCAGGCTATATTAACCGCTCGATAGATAAATTCCCCAAAGAGGGTGTCGCTGCTCCTTGGCGACTCCATCAAAATTACTTCTTAGATTTGCTGGGCTTGCGCTTTGGGTCGATCAAAGAGAAAGATATGGAATTTAGTCGGCCAAGCTCATCGTTAAGCAATGATGCTTAAGGCTTGTTATTAAATCGGGGTAGGACGGCAGCGTTATACCCCGATCTATATAGAATCGCTAGATGTTGTTTAGTCTAGACTTGGCTGAATTATATTGGCTTTCCAACTTATCCACGAACTGCGCAGTGGTAAGAACAGCTTTCACAGCGCCAATACCCTGCCCACAACCCCAAATATCTTTCCATGCCTTTGCATCAGAGTTGCCTCCAGAGCCAAAGTCCATTTTAGAGGGATCGC